>JBGOUV010000527.1:0-3821 GCA_041477815.1 Terriglobia bacterium
CAACCAGATTCACGGCGACGTATTCTGGTTCATTCGCAATACCGCTCTGAACGCCACCAACTTCTTCTCCCGCCAGCAGGACCAGCTCAAGCGCAATCAGGCCGGCTTTACCGTTGGCGGTCCCTTTATCAAGAACAAGCTGTTTGGCTTCGCGGGTTATCAGAAACTCGTGATCCGCCAGGCCGCGGGCAACAACCGCGACCTGACTCTGACGGCTGCCGAGCGGCGGGGAGACTTTTCCACCAATTCGATCAAGCTGCACGACCCGCTCAGCAGCACCGGCGCGCTATTTCCCAACAACAGCATTCCGTCCAGCCGCTTCTCCCCGGCGTCGCTGAAGACGCTGTCGCTGTCGCCCCTGCCGGATGCGGACGGCTTCCTCCGCTACGCAGTTTCCTCACCGGATAACGGGCTGCAAGGCATCGGCAAGCTCGATTATGTCGCCAGCGACAAGCACAGCTTTGTGTTCCGGGCCTTCGAGAGCGACGGGAACCAGCCGTACCACTCGCCGCCGGACAACATTCACGCGGCTCGCTACTCGGGCTTCCGCGACAACCGCAGCGCGACGCTGGGTCACACCTACGTGATGAGCGCCACCACCGTGGTGCACACGCAGTTTACCGTCGCTCATCAGCTCGCCAACATCGCCACCGACTTTCCGCTCACCATGGCGGGCCTCGGCGTGGCCCTGAATCCCAATGGCAACCACATCGACATCTCGCTGGGGGGAAGCGGCGTCTCGTTCAACGCCCCGCTGCACGCCATCCGCTTCGGCCGGGGCAGCCTGGAGCTGGTGCATGACTGGAACAAGTCCAAGGGGAACCACAACCTGGTGTGGGGCACGAGCATCGTTCGCAAACGCTTCAACAACAACACCTTGTTTCACAGCTCCGGCCAGTTCCAGTTCGACGGCCACGTCACCTCGTTCGGCAACGATGAAGGCTTCGACCGGGCCGACTTCATGCTCGGCGCCTTCTCCTTCTTTACCCAGAACAGCGGCGAGGTCGAACAGCGGCGCGGCACCCAGACCGGCTGGTATTTCGGCGATACCTGGAAAGTCCGTCCGGGCCTGACCCTGACCTACGGCATTCGATACGAGCCCTACGGGCTGTTCACCGACAAGCTCGACCGGAACCAGACCTTCGACCAGGCCGCTAACGCGGCGGGCCTCCGCTCCACCGTTTTCAAGAACGCTCTGCCCGGCCTGTTCTACCACGGCGATAAGAGGCCTCCCGGATACGGCGGCGGCGATACGTTCGGCAAGGTGGTGACCGATCCGGACAACAACAACCTGGCGCCGCGCATCGGTTTTGCGTGGGATCCGTTCAAGAACGGCAAGACCAGCGTCCGGGGCGGCTACGCGATCTTCTACGACGAGCCGTCGCTCAACGCGCAGAACGACGCTAACAACGTGACGCCCTTCAGCTACAACGTGGAGTATCACGACGGGTCGTTCGACCGGCCGTTCCTGGGGCGCGAGAAGGAAAACATCTTCCCCGTCAGCGCGGCAAACCATGACGTCCCCTTCCCGACGCCGCTCTTTGTCATTGTACTGGACAAGAAGTACATCACTCCCTATACCCAAAACTGGAGCCTGACGCTGGAGCACGAGGTGGTAAGGAACACGCTCCTGCGGGTAGGTTACGTCGGGACCAAGGCCACCCACCTGAAAACCGAGTACGAGCAGAATCCCCCGATCTACGACAACAAACTGACCCTGAGCCAGAACCGGGCGACCGTCGACGATCGCCGTCCCATCAAGGACTTCGTGACCATCTCCCGGTGGATGCACGGTTTGAATTCGAGCTATCACGCGCTCCAGGTGTCGGCGGACAAGCGCTACAGCCGCGGGTTCACGATCAGTACTTCCTATACCTGGTCGAAGAACCTCGACTACGCCTCCGGCAACGGGTTTGGGGGCAGCCGCGGCGTGAACAATCCGTTCAATTTCTTCTTCTCGCGCGGCAACTCGGACTACACCCGGACCCAGCGGTTCGTCAACTCCTTCGTATGGGACCTGCCCCGTCTGAAGGCCTCCAAGGCGGACGCAGTTCTGGGCAACTGGCGGTTGAGCGCCATCACCACCATCATGACGGGACGGCCCTTCAGCATCGGGTCCTCGAACGGCTCGGTGGCCGGCGCCGGATCGTCACGCGCGGACCTGGTGGGAACCGGCTACCCGATTCTCGATACGGGCCGCTCCAAGGGCGAGAAGCTGAACGCGTATTACGACACGGCCCGCTTTGTGAATCCGGCGCCCAACACTTACGGCACCCTCGGCAGAAACATTCTGTTCGGCCCCGGTTTCGCCAATGGCGATGTGTCGCTGGCCAAGGGCTGGAAGCTGCCGTTGGGAGAGCAGGGCAAGATTGAATACCGGTTTGAGGCTTTCAACGTGCTTAACGCCACCCATTTGGGGCTGCCGACCACCGGTCTGACGAATCCCAACCGCGGGAAGATCACGGGTACGGCCGGTGATCCACGCATTCTTCAGATGGCGCTCAAAGTTGGCTGGTAGGACAGGGCTCCGCCCTGTCCCAGGCGGCGAGCCGGCCTCCAGCCGGCTTGTCGCTTGGTAGTCCCATGCCGCCTCTGTCCCGCTTGCGGCCTGCCGTCTGGACCCGACGCAGCCTCCTGGTGCAACTGCTCGCCTGGGGTCAGTCGAAACCCCAGGCCGAAACCAGCGAGTTTGACCTGTCTCTGCTGGACGACTGGCTGACCCCCCTGGACCTGTTCTTTGTGCGGGAGCATTTCCCGGCCCCGGCGGTGTCGGTGCATGGCTGGAAGCTCGCGGTGGGCGGGGCAGTGGAAGCTCCCTTTGAGATCCCCTACGATGACCTGGTGCAGCAGGAGCGGCGGGTCCTCCCGGCCACGCTGGAGTGCGCCGAGAACCCGGTGGGAGGGGGCTTGGTGAGCACGGCGGAGTGGACCGGAGTGAGCCTGCGAGCGCTGGTGGAGAAAGCCCGTCCGCGGCCGGAGGGGCGCTTCGTGCGACTCACCGGCGCCGACGGATTCAACCGGACGCTGCCGCTCGGGAAAGCCCTGCATGCGGACACGCTGGTCGTCTGGGGCATGAACGGGAACAAGCTGCCCGGCAATCACGGCTTCCCTTTGCGGGCTGTCGTGCCAGGGTGGTACGGCATGAGCTCGGTGAAGTGGCTGCGGGCGGTCGACCTTACCGATCGGGAGGACACCTCGGAGGCCTACCGGCGAAGATTGCGGTCGTTGCTGGCCGGGGTTAGGGTGGCGGAGCCGGTGGGGGCCGTCGAGGTCAAGTCGGTCTTCTCGCGTCCTCTGGAGGCGGCGATCCTGTCCGGACGGCGGTTCGTGGTGCGGGGGGCGGCTTGGGCAGGGGAGAAACAAGTGCAGGCGGTCGAGGTGAGCGCCGACGGAGGCAAGTCCTGGGGCCGGGCCCGACTCGGGAAGGCGGTTCCTTACACCTGGGTGTTGTGGGAGTACGAGTGGAAGATCCCAGGGGCCGGTAACTATGAGCTGGTGGTACGGGCGGACGGCCAGCCCGCCGAACGGGTCTCGGAGCGCGTCGATGAGTACGAGCAGAGCGCCTGGCAGAGGATTCGGGTGGCGGTGAAATAGGGAACCTCTGGTCCCTTTATCCATTACAAATATATAAGTAGTCACCGCCGAATAAAACGTACAATATGGGTCCTATTTATTAGGATTTATTGGATTTTTTTTCACTAAACTCTTGACTGGAATTGTCTTGGGGCTACTATGGAAGCAACTACTCGCAAGGAGGATTGCTTCGGATGAGACAAGATAAGCGTGTCAGGTTGCTCTGCCTCGGGATCGTGGCAGGACTG
>JBGOUV010000363.1:0-7240 GCA_041477815.1 Terriglobia bacterium
GGTCCCGGTGGCCACCACCTGCAGCTCCAGCTCCGGCCGCGCGGCCAGGGCCCGCATCAACGCCTTCAGCCGCCCATAGTTCGCCCGATCCGCCAACACCACGCATACTTTGCGCCCGGTCGCCGTCACTTCTCCAGTGCAAAGGCGGTGAAGCTCTTGGGCGAGTAAGGCGTGCGCCGCAGCACTTGTTTGACCCACCGCCGGATCTCCTGCGCCGGAGCGCCGAACTTCGGCTTCCGGGCCGGGGCTAGCCCGCCCAGCCGCAGCAGCGAATTCCCCAACGAATCCGCCGCCCGCTCCAGCGGGCGCACCACGATCTGCCGAAAGCCCGCCTTCTCGAATGCCGCCACCCACTCGCGCCGCCGGTACTCGTGCTCGCCGTTCTGGCGCCGCGTCAGCACCAGGTCGGTCGGATACCCGTTCCGCTCCAGGAAGTCCCGCCCGTACACCACATTCAGGAGCTCCTCGACCTGCGCATCGGACATCTCATCCGGCTGAAAACGGTCAAACCCCAGCACCCAGCCCCCGGGCCTCAGCACCCGGCGGGCTTCCCGCGCCGACGGCTCCAGGTCGTCGCTGTGGTGCCAGCTCTCGATCTCCACCACGAAATCCACTGACCCGTCGGGCAGTTCCAGGTGGTCGAAGCTCCCCACCACCGGCGTGACTTTGTGGACTAGCGCCTCCCCCAGCACCCAGCGGATCACCTTCGGTTGCAGCGCCGCCACCACCTGGTCGGAGCACTCCACCGCATAGATATGATCAATCCCCTCCCGCCTTGCCAGCACCGCCGACAGAACCGCGGTCCCCGCTCCCAGCTCCACTCCCTTTCCCGCCAGCCTCCCCCCCCGCAACCGCTCCCCGGTGCACAGCAGCTTTTCGAGCTGCCGCGGCGAGTAATGCGTGTACTGGTGGACCGCCGCCTCCGGCGAAACTCCCTGTAGCTTCCGCGCGAAGCCGTTGCGCAGATCCAGCGCCCGCCGGTTGACCACCCCTCCCGGTATGGCCCAGTATTGCATATTCGGCACTAGCTGTCCGGCTCCAAGTCTTCCTCCGAGAGCAAGGCGTCGGCCGCCACAGCCCGCCGCAGCCTGCGATGCAGCAGTTCCTTGAGCCGCATCGCCGGTATCCCCGTACCCGGCTTCTTCACAGCCAGGTCCGCCTCGGTCAGATCCTCGCCCGGCTGCAGGTCGCGGCGCGCCACCACGCTCTTGGTGAAGATCCGGCGCATGCCCAGCAGCTCCTCCGCCACCGCGTCCTTGTCCACCGGATGGGCCAGGGCCCTCTCCAGGAAACGCACTCCTTCCACGAGCTGCCGCAGCTCCGTCGTGGTCACCGACGACGCCACGTCCGGCCCGAAGCATTCCCGCGAGAGCACCACGTGGACTTCGATCAAGTCCGCCCCCAGCGCCGCCGCCGCCAGCCCGGCGTAGATGGTCCCCGAATGGTCCGACAACCCCACCGGACACCCGTACCGCTCCCGCAGCTCGGCGATCACGTTCAGCCCCAGCCGCTCCGGCGGGCATGGGTAAATCGTAGTACACTGCATCACCGCTACAGGCGTGTCCAACCGCCGCAACGTCTCCACCGCCCGGTCCAGATCCTCCCACTTAGCCATCCCCGTCGACAGGATGACACCCCCGCCCGTCCGCGCCAGGCGCTCGATGAGGGGCAAATTGGTGATCTCTCCCGCCCCCACCTTCCAGACCGGCAGGCCGATCGGCTCCAGCAGATCCACCGCTTCTATCGAGAACGGAGACGAGAAGAATTCCAGCCCCACCCGCCGCGCGTGTTCGGCCAGCCCTCGCCACTGCTCGGCGGTAAACTCCATCCGCCGCCAGTACTCGTA
This sequence comes from Terriglobia bacterium, assembly GCA_041477815.1. Classification (GTDB taxonomy): domain Bacteria; phylum Acidobacteriota; class Terriglobia; order Bryobacterales; family JACQDG01; genus JBGOUV01. The sequence goes on from JBGOUV010000363.1 coordinate 1,847, forward strand.
CCGCGTCTCGTCCTGGGAGCTGAACCGCGCCCGCCACGGCTCCCCCGGCGTGCTCTCGGCGGCCGCTATGTGGGTCTGAAACTTCACCGCGTCCGCCCCCGCCCGCGCCACCGCATCGACGTAGGCGTGCGCCGTGCCCAGGCTCCCGTCGTGGTTCTGGGCCACCTCGGCGATGATCCGCCGCCGTCCCTGCGTCAGCCAGCTCATCGCAGCATCCAGTACCAGAACGATGTGCCTTCCACTCGCCGCCACGACTCGTCCGCCGGCGGCGGATCGGCCTTGGCCGTGAGCAACGCCCGTACCCCCACCTTCTCAAACGCCCGCCGTACCTCCGCCCGCCGCTCCACCGGACCCTCCCAATAGTCCCCCGCCGACTCCCCCGGAATATGCGCCACCACCCGCGCCTGCGCCAGCCGCACCCACACCACGTCCGGACTCGGCAGCCCGATCAATCCCACTCGGTCCCCGACCCGCACCCCGGCTCCCTGCAACTCCGCCACCGCCTGCGAATAAGGCCTGGCAGTCCCGGTACGCCATGAACGGCGACGGGGCAGCGTACCTAGCGCCGCCGCCAACGCCACACACACCCCGGTCGGCACCGCGTGCCAGCCCTTCACCGCGTCTCCGCCTCCGGCCGGCAAACCACCATTCCGGGGGCATTCCTCCGCTCCCCTCCCCGGACCAGCAGCAACTGCCGCCCCGCCGCCACCGGCGTCTCTCTCACCGCCTCCCAGAACTTCAGACAATCCTCCAACCGGGTCTCCGGCGCGGCCAGCACGCGAATCCGTGCGTCTCCCCCGGGGTGCGCCACGGCCACGAATTCCGCCCCGCTGAACCACGGCTTCAACTGCACGGCGGGCAGCCGCAACCCCTCTGGCGCCGCCCGCGTCACCGCCCTCTCCAGCGCCGTATTCCACCCCTCCAGAAACTCCGTGGTCGCAAAATCCCCCGGCGACAGGCTGTCCCGATACCGCCTCTGCTGCCAGTAGTACACCGGCGCCGCCGCCAGCAGCAACACCACCGCCGCCCCCTTCCACCGCCGGCTCACCGCGTCCACCGCCCCGCCCGCCGCCACCGCCAGCGCCACCCCTGCCGGATACCTATACCGCGGCTGCCGGGCCTTCTTCCGGATCGCCACCCCCACCCCCACCGGGACCGCCACCAGCAGTACCGCCGTTACCACCCAGCGCGCTCCCGCCCGGCCCCGCAGCGCCGCCACCACCAGCGCCAGCCCCGCCACCACCGCCGCTACCATCCACTTGTCCGGATCCCGCAGCCACACCAGGTAGCTGAATAATCGCAGCGTCTCCCGCGCCCCTCCGAACAGGGACGGCAACCCGGGCCCCAGCGTCGTTCCCCTCCCGGCCAGCGTGGCCCACAACCCCACCGCCGCCAGAAACGGAATCCCGCACGCCAGCCAGGCCGCCCGGTCCCGGCGCCGGTCTCTGCCCAACAGATAGTATCCCGCCAGCACCCCGGGAATCGACAGCGCCGCCGCCATGGAGTGGAGTCCCACTGCTGCCAGCAGCAAGAAGCCGGCCCCTGCCGCTCCTCCCCGCGACAGGGCATACAGTGCTCCCAGAATCAGCGGCAGGCTCCACACAAACGTATAGTAGGTCTTAATGAATAGCGCCTCTCCACCCGAGGCGTGCCACCCAAACACGCACGCCACCGCCACCGCCGCGACGGCCGTCTCAAACCACTGGCGCGACAGCGCGTACAGCAGCAGCACGCTGGCCAAATGCGCCGCCATCGCCGCCCCGTAGGTCCAGGGGTCGTACAGCGGAAACCGCCAGTCGCCATACACCCGCGCCAGCCGGTACAGCGGGAAGACGTGCACGTCCTGCGGCGCCAGCAGCTTCCCCCACTCACCGGCCCCGATCTGGCGACTCACCGCCAGGAGCTCCAGCTCGTTGGTCCCGAACGCCAGGCTTCGCCGCAGCGGGACCCACAGCGCCACGGTGGCCCCCAGCGCCGCCGCCAGCACCACGACCCTCCACCGGATCCCTGTCATCGCGGCGCCAGATACTTCTTCGCCACCACGCGGTCCAGGAATCCCGCCCGCACCCCCGCCCGCGCCATCCGCTCCCACAGAATCTTGTCATTGCAGTATCCGTACCGCCAGATATCCACACCAAAGGGCAGGAAGCGCAGATACGACCGGTACATCACCGTCCGCTGCGGGATGCTGCACTGGTTGAACGGCCGCCTCCCCAGGGCGAAGCCCTCCCGGCCGATCTCCTTCCACACGCCCGGCGCCGTCTCTCCCCACTGCTTGCCGAACACGAACTCGTAGTCCCCCTCCTGCGCGCACGCCAGCAGCGACTCGACGTGGTCCGGCAGGTACTCGTCGTCGTCGTCCAGGTGCGCTACCCACCTCCCGTGCGCCAGCTCCAGCGCTTTGTTCTTGGGGTGGCTCCCTGCCACCCGATGCCGGTACACCGGGTTCCTGGGCAGCTTGGACCGCTCCGGCAGATTGAGCCACCGCACCCGGGTATCCGCGACTTGTCGCAGTCTCTCTTCTGTATCGTCAGTACAGTGATCCCCCACCACCAGAATCTCCAGGTTGCAATACGTCTGCGCCAGCACCGACGGCACGCACCGCTCCACCAGCAACTGGCTCCGGTTGTAGGTCGAGATGCACACCGTCACCAGCGGCTCGCCGGCCGTCCCGTACGCCGCCGCCTCCCGCTGCCGCGCCGCCTCCAGGCGCGGCCTGTCTTCCTTCGCCCACCGCCGCAACTGCCACTCCAGACGCAGGTCCCGGTGCAGCCGCCACAGGTTCGGCCACATCCGGTACAGTGGCCGCCGCAGCGGCGCCGTGCGCTCCACGAACTGCCACCAGGCGCTTAGTTCCATGGTTCGGTCACCACCGCCGTCGTCCATCGCAGATCCGGCCGCACCGCCCCCGGCCACCGCCCGAACCACTCCCCCCGGTCCTCCACGATGTCCTGCACCTCGAACAGCAGCAGGTCGGTGTGCTGGTACAGCACCCCCTTCACCCCGCCCTGATAGAACTTCACGAACACCGTGTAGCTCCCCGCGTTCAGCAGGTTTCCGGGCACCCGGCATACGCTCCGGAACAGTCCCTCCGGGTGCGGCTTCCCGTGCCAGCACGGCTCCCGAGCCGTGGTGGAGTTGAAAATACACACTCCCTCTTGATTATGCACAAACAGGCTCAGGCCCACCCGGGTTCCCGGTTTCCGGTTCCAGTATTCGACCTCCACCTGGAACGGCGTGTTCACCGTAATGGCCTCCGGCTCGATCCGCGCCAGCCGGATGCGGATGCGGTCGTTGCCCGGCGCCGTCTCCGCGTCCGGCCACTCCCGGCTGGAGCAAGCCTCCATCCCTCCGGTCAGATACTCGCTCACCACTGCGTCCACGTCCGTGCTGTCGGCCGTGATCCGCCCCCCTTCCATTTGGATCACCCGCCCGCACAACCCCCGCACCGCCGTCATGTTGTGGCTCACGAACAGCACCGTACGTCCCTCCCCCGCCACCTCCCCCATCTTCCCCAGACACTTCTTCTGGAATACCGCATCCCCCACCGCCAGCACTTCATCCACCAGCAGGATCTCCGGATCCAGGTGCGCCGCTACGGCGAAGGCCAGCCGCAGGTACATCCCGCTCGAGTAATGTTTTACCGCCGTGTCCAGGAACTTCTCCACCTCGGCGAAAGCTACAATCTGCTCGAACCGCCGCTCGATCTCGGCCCGCTTCATTCCCAGGATGGCCCCGTTCAGGTAGACGTTCTCCCGGCCCGTCAGGTCCGGATGGAACCCCGTGCCCACTTCCAGGAGCGAGCCTACCCGCCCCCGGATTTCCGCCTCCCCGGCCGTCGGCTCCGTGATCCGCGACAGGATCTTCAGTAAGGTAGTCTTCCCCGCTCCATTTCTCCCGATCACCCCGACCACCTCGCCCCGCCCGATCTCAAACGAGACGTCCCGGACCGCCCAGATCGACTCCGGCGCGCCCGCCCCGTTGCGCCGCCACAGCCACCCCGCCGCCTCCGCCAGCGCTTCCCCCAGCGTCCGGTACTTGTCCGCCCGGCGGCGCCCCAGGGTGTAGAGCTTTCCCAATCCCTGCGTCCGGATCGCGATCTCACTCATACCAGGTCGGCGAACGTCTTCTCCATACGGCGGAAGTAATAGGCTCCAGTGGCCAGCAGCAGGGCCGCCGCCGCGGCCGACACCGCCACCATGGGCCCCGGGGCCACACCCGTTCCCAGTAGCGCCCACCGGAATCCCTCCACCACCCCGGCCATCGGATTCAGCCCGTACACCGTCCGCCACGGCTCCCGCAGCCGGCTGCTGGAATAGACCACCGGCGTGGCAAACATCCAAAACTGGGTCAGAAACGGCGCCACGTAACGCACGTCCCGGTACTGCACGCTTAGCGCCGACAGCCACAACCCGGCTCCCAGAGACACCACCAGTGCCAGCGCCACCAGGGGCGCCACCCACGCCACCCGCGCCGTCCACTCCACCCGGTAGGCCGCCAGCATCCCCGCCAGGATCGTAGAGCTCACCGCCAGGTCCACCAGTCCCCCCAGCGCCGCTGCCACCGGAATCACCAGCCGCGGGAAGTACACCTTCCGCAGCAGGTTGGCGCTGCCCACCAGGCTGTTGGTCGACTGCCCCAGCGCGTTCGCGAAAAACATCCAGGGCACCAGCGCCGTAAAACTGAACAAGGGATAAGGTATCCCGTCCGACGGCACCCGCGCCAGCCGTCCGAAAAACAGCGTGAACACCAGCATGGTGGCCAGCGGCTGCAGCAGCGCCCAAGCCGCGCCCAGCACTGTCTGCTTGTACCGGACTTTGACGTCCCGCCAGATCAGGAAATAGAGAAGCTCGCGGTAGAGCCAGATGTCGCGAAGCTGCAGCGAGGCCCAACCTCTGCTCGGCCTGATGAGGAGGCGGGAGGGCGGAAGCGTCGAGGAGGTCACCCCGCCGATCCCGATCTCGCTCCACGCCGCAAGAGCGCCTCGACGGCCCGCTTGGGATTCAGGAGCAGGTCGAGCAGCCGCATGACGATCACACCGCCGAGGCGCGAATAGCTGAGCGGAAGGCCCAGGTCGCGCAGCTTGTTCTTGTGGAAGGTCCAGAATTCGGGGCCGCGGCGCTGAAGGACGCTCTCACAGAGATACGTATAGTAGCGTTTCATCTGCAACGCGAGACGCCCGGAAAGCTCTTCCCGGGTCAAGTACTCCGGACCGTATTTGAGGAGGTGATACACCATCCCCGGAAGGTACGAGTTCACGGTTCGAGAAAAGGACGTCAGGGACTCTTCCCGGCTCCGGCTGAACGTCAGCACCTGGTGAACAAAGCCGAAGTCGCCGTCCTTGAGGACCTGAAAGAACACCTCCATGTCGGCGTGGAAATTGGATTCGTTGAA
>JBGOUV010000437.1:0-5419 GCA_041477815.1 Terriglobia bacterium
GCGGCGATCTTCTTCCGCCCCGCTTCCGGGACCGCGGCGGCCCCCATCAGGGCCGTGAACTCTCTTCTGGTCATGCCGCTACCTCCTCGCAGCGCTTCATCACGCGCAGCAGATTCTCGCCCATGATCTTCCGGATGTCGGCGTCCGCGTAGCCCATCTCGAGGAGGCCACGCACCAGCACCGGAAACTTCGAAACGTCCTCCAGCCCCGCGGGGACCATGCCGCTGATCCCGTCGAAGTCCGACCCCAGGCCCACGTGATCGGGGCCCACCAATTTTGCCACATGATCGATGTGGCGCAGGACCATTTTGTAGTCGACCGGGGGCAGCATCTTCCGGTAGCGCTGCTGGATGGCCCGCTTCAGCTCGAACCGCTTCGGGTTCCCCGCCTGCTGGGTCATCAGGTCGGCGATCTCGCGGTCGCGCTGATCGCGGTAGCCGCTGAACGCCTGCCACCCCTTGGTGTCCAGGTAGGCCACGCTGAAGTTGATGAACATCACCCCGCCATTCTTGGCCAGCGCCCGCAGCATGGCGTCGTCCATGTTGCGCGGGATGTCGCATACCGCCCGCACCGAGGAGTGCGACGCGATCACCGGCGCCTTGCTCACCTCCAGCGCGTCGTAGAAGGTTTTGTCGGCGACGTGCGAGATGTCGACCATCATCCCGATGCGGTTCATCTCGCTCACCACGTCGCGCCCGAACTTCGACAGCCCGTTGTGCACCGCCCGGTCGGTCCCGGAGTCGGCCCAGTTGTTGGTGCGGAAATGCGTCAGGGTCATGTACCGGACGCCCAGCCGGTAGAAGTCGCGCAGGATGCGCAGGTCGTCGACGATCATGTGGCCGCCCTCAATCGAGATCAAGGCGGCGACGCGCCCGGCGCGGTGGACGCGGCGGATGTCCCCCGCGGTGTACGCCACCTCCAGGTCCTTGGGATACCGCCGGGCGGTCTCGTGGACGGCGTCGATCAGGTCCATCGCCCGCTGCACCCACAGGTGCGGCGGATGCTCCTGCGGCTGCGCCGGCACGCCGAAGAACACCGCCCCGAACCGTCCCCGCTTGAGGCGCGGGATATCGGTCTCGTAGTAGCCATGCTCCTCGCCCAGGTCGTAACCCTCATCGACGATGTACCAGGGCGTGTCGATGTGGGTGTCGATGATGATGAGGTCCTGCAGCAGCCGGTCGTAGCGGTCCTGCTGCGCCGGGAGCGCGGCTACTCCCAGCGCTCCGAGGAATTCCCTGCGTCGCATGATGACGGCATTCTAGCAGGGGATTGTTATACTCGGACAGGTTTATGCTCACGAAGCTGATCATTCGTAACTTCAAGCGCTTCCAGGAGGTCGAGATCGAGCTCGGCAATCCAGTAGTCTTCATCGGTCCCAACAACCTCGGTAAGACCACTGCCTTGCAAGCGCTGGCTCTGTGGGATGTGGGGCTGCGGCGCTGGATTGAAAAGCGGGCCGGCAGGGAGGCCCCGGAAAAGCGACCGGGCGTTACCATTAACCGGCGCGACTTGCTCGCCGTGCCGGTTCCGGACGCCAACCTTCTGTGGCGCGATCTTCACGTCCGCGACGTTCGGAAGCATGGAGGCAAGCAGCAAACTCAGAACGTCCGTGTCGATATCATGGTCGAGGGTGTCACCGAAGGTCAGCTTTGGACGTGCGGGTTGGAGTTCGACTACGCCAATGCCGAGTCGTTCTATTGCCGTCCCCTGCGATCTTCCGACGCTAAGAATCCGGAACGAATGCCCGTTCCCGAGGCGGCTTCCGGCGTCCGCATGGCCTTCCTGCCGCCGATGTCCGGGCTCGCAGCCACCGAACGCCGCCTGGATCCCGGGGCGATCAATGTTCTGTTAGGGGAAGGTCGGACCGCGGAGGTCCTCCGCAACTTGTGCTACCAGATTGTGACGGCCGACGACGGCGAAGAGCAGTGGAAGAGGCTGTGCGAACAGATCGAAAGCTTCTTCCTCGTCACCTTGGACGAGCCGGCATACATCGCCGAACGCGGTGAGATTGTTATGACCTATCGGGAGCGGCGGGGCGCAAAGCTCGATCTCTCCTCGGCCGGCCGGGGCATGCAGCAAACGCTCCTCTTGCTTGCTCACATGGTCGTGAATCCAGGAGCGGTTCTCTTATTGGACGAGCCGGACGCCCACCTGGAGATTCTCCGGCAGCGGCAAATCTACCAGCTTCTCACCGAGTGGGCCCGGGAGCAGGGCAGCCAGATCATCGCCGCCAGCCACTCCGAAGTGATCCTGAACGAGGCGGCGGATCGAGATGTGGTCGTGGCCTTCGTGGGCCGGCCTCACCGCATCGACGACCGTGGTAGCCAGGCCCGCAAGGCGCTCAAGGAGATTGGCTTCGATCAATACTATCAGGCGGAGCAGACCGGATGGGTCCTGTACCTGGAAGGCTCGACGGTTCTGGCCGTTCTGCGGGCTTTCGCTGAGATCCTCGAACATCCCGCACGGCGCGTGCTGGCCCAACCCTTCGTACACTACGTAGCCAATCAGCCACCAAAGGCGCGAGACCACTTCCGGGGCCTGCGGGAAGCGAAGCCCGATCTGGTCGGAATCGCTCTTTTCGATCGACTGCCGTCACTGCAAAGCACCCCCGAGCTGCAGGAATACATGTGGCGGCGGCGTGGGATTGAGAACTACCTGTGTTCTCCTGAGACGTTGCTGGCGTATGCCGCGGCTTCCGCGCGGGAATCTGTCCCAGGACCTCTCTTTGAGTCGGTGGAGACCGGAAAATGGCGGGAAGCGATGGAGGAGTGCATCGGAGACTTCGTTCCCCGCGCCGCCCTCCGAGACGCCGGCGACCGCTGGTGGCTCGACACCAAGGCCAGCGATGACTTCCTGGATCGCCTCTTCGAGGCTTTCTTTCGCAAACTGCAATTGCCGAACCTCATGGGCAAGACCGATTACCACGTTCTCGCTCGGCATGTGCCTCTGAGCCAACTCGACCCCGAGGTGCGTGAATTATTGAATGCAGTAGTGGACGTGGCAGCGCGAGCCAAGCCCGCCGAAGAATGAGGGGTTTGCTATCCTGCCCTGTTATGGCCGTCCCCTTCCGACTGGACCGCCGCCGCGCCGTTGTCACCGGAGGCGCGAGCGGGATCGGCGAGGCCACCGTCCGCGTGCTCAGCGCCGCCGGGGCGGAAGTGACCATTGTCGACCTCGACCGCGAGCGCGCTGAAGCCCTGGCCCGTGAACTGGGACCTACCGCCCAGGCCGCCGTCTTCGACATCTCCGACGAAGCCGCCGTGCGGTCCTTCTTCGGCGGCCTGGGCGCTTTGGACATCCTGGTCAACAACGCCGGCATCGGCTTCGTCGGCAGCATTGAAGAGACTCCCGCCGCCGACTGGAGCCGTCTGTTCCGCGTCAACGTGGACGCCGTCTATTTCGCCTCGAAATACGCCCTGCCGTTGCTGCTGGCCTCGCCGCGCGGACAGATCGTCAACATCGGGTCGGTGGCCGGCCTCACCGCCGTCAAGCGTCGCGCCGCCTATTGCGCCACCAAGGGAGCCGTCATAGCCCTGACCCGTCAGATGGCCATCGACTATGCCGGACGCCTCCGCGTCAACTGTATCTGCCCCGGTACCATCCATAGCCCGTTCGTGGAGGGGTATCTGGAGCGCTTCCACCAGCACGAGAAGGATAAGGTCCGGGCGGAGTTACATGCCCGGCAGCCCATCGGACGCATGGGCCGCCCCGATGAGGTTGCTCATATGGTCCTCTACGTGTGCTCCGACGAGGCCGAGTACGCCACCGGGTCGATCCTCACCATCGACGGCGGCTGGACGGCGCAGTAGAGGTTGCTACCAACCCAGCACGTAATCGTCCTTGGCCGGACTCACGCCTCCAAACATCATGCCCGTGGCGGGATCGATCCGAATCATCTTGACCGCCCCCGCCCCGCTCGGCTGCTGTCCGTACGGTTGCTGCATCGCTCCCACCCGAAGTTTGTGACCCTTCGCCTCCAGCGCCGCGCCCACCCGGTCCGCCAGGACTTTGGGAACGGTCAGGGCGTTCCCGGACTGATGCGGATACATCGTGGGATAGAAACTGCTGGTCGTTACCGTGGGGGCCTCCAGCGCCTGCTGGACGTTCATCCCGAACTCGGTCACGTTGAGAAACGCCTGTAGCATGGCCTGCGGCTGGTTGTCGCCTCCGGGGGTGTTCCAGGCGAGCAACGGCTTGCCGTCTTTCAGGGCCAGGGCCGGGTTGATCGTGTGCATCGGTCGCTTCCCGGGCGCGAGCACGTTCACATGCTGGGGGTCCAGCGAGAAATACGGCATGCGGTCGTTCAGCACGTAGCCCCCGCCCTCGACGACCATGCCGCTCCCGAACGTGGCGTTGACGCTGTGGGTCACCGACACCACGTTCCCGAACCGGTCGGCGATCGAGAACGAGGAGGTCTCGCCCTGCCCGCCGGGCCTCGCGCTCCCGGCCGCCGGGCGCCAGCCCTCCAGCACCGCCTCCCCCTTGCGCGGGTCCCCCGGCGGCGCGACGCCCGGCATGGCCCGGTCCATTCTTATCAGGCTGCGGCGCTTCGCCGCGTACACCTTCGAGAGGAGCCCCTCCACCGGGATGTCCTTCACGAAGCGCGGATCGGCGATGTACCGGTCCCGGTCGGCGAAGGCCAGCTTTAGGGCTTCCGTAACCACGTGCAGGTACTCCGGCGAGTTGTGTCCCAGCTTGCGCAGGTCCATCTCCTCCAGAATGTTCAGAGCCATCAGCAGTACTATGCCTTGGGAGTTGGGAGCGCACTGGTACACTTCCAGGCCCTTGTACACGGTCCGGATCGGCGACGTTTCCTCGGCTCGATATTCCGCCAGGTCCTGGTAGCGGATTTCGCCGCCCTGCTTCTCATAGAAGCCGGCCGTCAGCCGCGCCAGCCGGCCGCGGTACCACGTCTCGGCCCCCTCCTGCGCGATGGTCTCCAGGGTCCGGGCCAGGTCCTTCTGGACGAACAGATCGCCCGGCTCGAACGGCTTCCCCAGCTTCAGCAGCGCCCGCACGGAGCTGGGGTAGGGCGCCAGCTTCGACATCGCCTCCCGGTGATTCGACGCCGCGAAGTAGGTAATGGCGTGCCCGTTGGCCGCCGCGTCGATGGCCGGCGCCAGCAACGTCTTGTAGTCCCGCGTACCGTATTTCTGTAGCGCCAGGTCGAAACCGCCCACCGACCCGGGCACCGTGCTCGAATGCGGCCCGGCCTCCGGGATGCCTCCCAGCTTCCGGTACAACTCCAGCGTAGCCAGCTTCGGCGCCGGCCCCGTGCCGTTGATGAACACCACCCGCTTCTCGTTGGCGATGTACGCCAGCAGGTACGCGTCCCCCCCCAGGCCCGCTTGGTGCTGCTCCACCACCCCGGTCATATAGAACACCGCGACCGCGGCATCCACGGCGTTCCCGCCCGACC
>JBGOUV010000307.1:0-8325 GCA_041477815.1 Terriglobia bacterium
CAGGTGGTCGGCGATGGCGATCAGGGCGTTGTTGACGATGGGGTTGTAGGTGCCGTTGGAGCGCTCGTGGTACTCGCCTTCGGGGGTCACGTCGATGCCTTCGCTGAGCCACTGTTCGGCGCGGCGGCGGTGGGGTTCGGCCTGGAAAACGGTGTAGGCTTCGGCCAGGGCGGCCGCTACTACCCAGCGGTGGTTGGGGGTGTGGATGCCGCCCGCGACCATGGAGTCGCAGCCTTTTTGGAGGAATTGGCGAAGGAGCGGTTCGGAGGCGCCGAGAGGATTGTCGGAGCCGAAGGTAGTACGGTATACCCGGTAGGCGGGCAGGAGGCTGCGGACGGCGAAGGCGGTGTCGGGGGGAGAGTCGAAGTTGGTGATGGGGAGATCGACAGTGCCGTTGGGGTTTTGCTGGGAGAGGAGGAAGGCGATGGATTTGTGGAGGGCGGGTAATAGCTGGGCGTCGCGGTGGTAGCGGGAGTCGGGCGTGGAGTAGAGGGTCAGGAGATAGTGGATGGCGCCGACGGCGGTGCCGTAGTAGGGGAAGCTTAGCTCGGGGTCCGCGGGAAGGGGCTGCTGGAGGAGGCGGGGGATAGCGCGCTCGGCGTGTTGGAGGATGAGGGGATAGTCGTCGCGGGGTTCTTGGGCGGCTAGGGTCGCGGCTGAGGCTAGGAAGAGGCGGCGGGTCATGCGGAGGTCATGGTAACAGGGTTGTGTAGGACAAGCCTCCGGCCTGTCCAGGACGGGGCGGAGCCCCGTCCCACTAGCTCAGCATAGACTCCACCAGCCCGTAAACCTGTTCCAGAGCTGCGGGCAATGCGGAGGGGTCTTTGCCCCCGGCCTCGGCCATGTCGGGGCGGCCGCCGCCCTTGCCGCCGACGGCTTGGGCGACGGCTCCGGCCAGCTTGCCGGCGTGGACGCGGTTGGTCAGATCTTTCGTCACGGCGGAGATGATGGCGACGTTGCCGTCGGCGGCCGTGCCGAGGACCACCACGCAGGACTTGAGCTTGTTGCGGAGGGAGTCGGCTAGCGACCGCAGTTGGGCGCGGTCGATGCCGTCCAAGCGGGCGGCCAGGACCTTCACGTCCTGGATGGTGCGGGCCTGGTCGGCGAGCGACCCCATTTGGGATTGGGCGATGCGCTCCTTGAGCTGCTGGACCTCGCGCTCCAGATCCCTCTCGCGGGCGAGCAGCCGCTCCACTGAATCGACCAGCTCGGGCTCGGCCACGCGGACGGCGGAGGCGATGCGGTTGACCGCGTCGGTCATGCGCTTGTAGTGATCATAGGCTCCTTCGCCGGTGATGGCCTCGATGCGACGGACACCGGCCGAGATGGAGCCTTCCGACACTACCTTGAAGAGGCCAATGTCGCCGGTGCGGCGGACATGGGTGCCGCCGCAGAGCTCCTTGGAAAAGCCGGGTATTTGTACGACACGCACGCGCTCGCCGTACTTCTCGCCGAACAGGGCCATGGCGCCGGTGGTGAGGGCCTGGTCGAGGTCCATGACATCGGTGGTAACGGTGGTATTGATAAGGATCTGCTCGTTGACCAGGCGCTCGACCGCCTCGAGCTCGTCGTGGTCCAGGGCGGCGTAGTGGGTGAAGTCGAAGCGGAGGCGGGAGGGCTCGACGACGCTGCCGGCCTGCTTGACGTGGGCGCCGAGGATCGAGCGCAGGGCAGCGTGCAGGAGGTGGGTGGCGGTGTGGTTGCGCTGCGTGGAGTAGCGGAGGCGCTCGGCGACGCGGCCGTCGACGAGGTCTCCGACATGGAGGGGGGCCGTCGAAACGATGGTATGGACGAAGAGACCGGGGAGGGGGCGCGTGGCGTCCTTGACGCGGGCTACCTCGATGCCTTCGCGAAGGAGCACGCCTTTGTCGCCGACCTGCCCACCGGCTTCGGCGTAGAAGGGAGTACGGTCGAGGAGCATCTCGGCGCGGGCGCCGGCGGGGACTTCCTGGACCACCTTGTCGCCGGCCACCAGGGCGAGAATGCGGCAACCTTCGAGAGCCGTGCCGTCGTACCCCTGGAACTTGGTGGGACCTAGTTGTTGGAGCTGGCTGTAGACCTCGGCGACCGCGGCCTTTTCGGCGCCCTTCCAGGAAGCGCGGGCGCGGGAGCGTTGGGCCGACATCTCGGCCTCGAAGCCCTCGCGGTCGATCGAGATCCCTCGTTCGCGGGCCATTTCCTCCTGCTCGTCGAGGGCCAGCCCGTAAGTATCGTAGAGCTTGAAGCTGACCGCGCCGGGCAGGGCCTTGCCGCCGGAGAGCTTCTCCACTTCCTGCTCGAAGACGCGCTCGGCCAGGACGAAAGTGTGGGCGTACCGGTGCTCCTCTTCCTTGACCACGCGGGCTACGCGGGTGACGGACTCCAGCAGCTCCGGGTAGCCGGGCTTCATGTGTTCGGCGACGAAGCCGGTCAGCTCGTAGAGGAAGGGCTTATCCATACCGATGAGGCGGGCGTGGCGCAGGGCGCGGCGCATGATCTTGCGGAGCACGTAGCCGCGGCCTTCGTTGGCGGGGATGACGCCGTCGTGGATCAGGAACGCGGTGGCGCGGCTGTGATCGGCGAGGATGCGGAGCGCGGTGTCTACCTTTTCGTCGTCGCCGTAGGGGCGGTTGGTGATTTCGGCGGCCCGGTCGATGATGGGGCGGAGCAGGTCGGTCTCGTAATTGGAGAGTTTGCCCTGCAGGACGGCGGCGACGCGCTCCAGGCCCATGCCGGTATCGATGGAGGGGCGCGGGAGGGGGGTGAGGACACCCGCGGCATCGCGGTTGAACTGCATGAAGACGAGGTTCCAGATCTCGACGTAGCGGCCGCAGTCGCAAGGGAATTGGCAGTCGGTATGGCCCCATTCAGACCCGTCGGGGCCGAAGTCGTAGTGGATCTCCGAGCAGGGGCCGCAGGGACCGGTGTCGCCCATGGCCCAGAAGTTATCCTTCTCGTCCATGCGGAAGATGCGATCGGCGGGGACGCCGGCAACCTCGCTCCAGAGCGCGCCGGCGTCGTCGTCCTCGCGGAAGATGGTGACGTAGAGACGGTCCTTGGCCAGGCCGTAGTCGGCGGTGATCAGGGTCCAGGCGTAGTCGATGGCGTCGCGCTTGAAGTAATCGCCGAAGGAGAAGTTGCCGAGCATCTCGAAGAAGGTGTGGTGGCGGCGGGTGCGGCCGACGTTTTCGAGGTCGTTATGCTTGCCGCCGGCGCGGACGCACTTTTGGGAGGTGGTGGCGCGGGCGTAGTCGCGCTTTTCGCGGCCGAGGAAGACGTCCTTGAACTGGTTCATGCCGGCGTTGGTGAAGAGCAACGTGGGGTCGTCGGCCGGGACCAGCGACGAGGAGCGGACAATGCGGTGGCCGCGGGATTCGAAGAAAGACAGGAACTTCTGCCGGATTTCGTTGCCGGAGGGATGTAAGGTCAAGCGGGAACCTCTTCGGTAGATATTTTAGCAGAGGGGCCTTTGGCCTCTAGCGGAGCGGCAGGTAATGAATCCCGTTGTGCCACTCCTCCGGCCGGGAGGCGCTCCAGATCAGAAGCAGCGATTCGAGGATTTCGCCGATCGCCACTCGCTGCCGAACGATGAAGAGCCCTGGACTCGACTTGCCCGCTGCCAGGCGCTCGCGATAATGATGCGTCATCGTTCTCCGATCGTGAGAAATCACGATCCGTCCTTGCTCGGCCGCGAGCTCGAGCAACTGCGGATCTTTCATCCCCCGCAAGGCGGATTGCTTGACGTCGAGGATATCGATGGCCGGCTCGCGGGACCGCAGACCTTCGATGATGTCGCCCTGGAGGTCTTCATCCGCCAGGAACCGGATGGTCACGGTCGCTTGGAGCCCAATTGACGGCGAGCCGCTTCCAGTCGGGCGTAGAGATCGGGATTTGTTTGACTGAGCGGTACCGCCGAGCGCTCGAATTCCCGCTCGCCCTCCGCGATGTACTCGTTGATGGCCTGCTCGTTCTCCAGGTAGTACGCGATGGCGCCGTACACCTGCGACAGCTTGAGCGTCGAGAAGGACTGGACGATCTTCTCCGGAGACGCGCCCTCCTGAAAGAGGATCACCACCGAATCGAGAGACACGCGAGTTCCCGCTACGTACAGGCCGCCATTCCGCTCTTCGATGTAGGGGCAAGCCGGAAACGCCATAGTGACTCCTGGCTTGAGTTTAGCACCGGACCATGAAAAGGCGATCTCGTCTAGAAGGCATTTACGCAATCGCGCAGGATGTTCTCCCGCAGCAACGGCTTCAGCGTCCTGCGGTTCACCACGTCCCCGGCCCCACCCAGCAGCTCGCCGATATAGATCTTCAACCTGGAGTATTCAACTGTTCGCTCGTGCCTCTCCGCGGGCCACGGATCCGAACACGGCGGCGTGCCGGACGCCCAGCCGACGCAGGTCCGCTTCATGCGCTTGCAAGGTCCCGAGGATTCCTTGAAGATCCGTGCTCATACTTATTCCAAAGTTTACCAGATGCAGCGGGAGGCGGCGACTGACTTGCCTCCACGCCCGAGGATGGGTTACGTTGGAGACATGACCGTTGAGGCGATCAAAGAAGCTATCGCGGACCTTCCGGACGAACAGAAGCTTGCTCTCGCCGCTTGGCTGAATGAGCAGACCATGGATGAATGGGATCGGCAGATGCAGCGCGATTTCTCGGAGGGTGGCCGCGGATACCATCTGGTGGAGAAGGTGAAGGCAGACGCTAGCGCGGGCAAGTTTCGGCCGATGCCGGCAGGTAGACCGCGTAGCGCGAGATGACGGCGTTCGAGTCCCACGCCCCAGTACACCCATCTCCAATTGAAACGTGTAGGCGGGTTTTGGAGCGCCCGGGTGATGGACGCTTACCGGGCGTTGGCGTATCGGAGCGATTAGTCGGCGGTTGAGTGGGCTACAAGTCGCCCGCAGGCTCCTCCGCCGCGGCTTCGAGACCGTCGACCCAGTCGTCGGGGAGCGACAGTTTACGGAGAGCCTTCATGATTTTGCCGGACGGGAAGCCGGCCCGCACCAGCGTCCGGTAGAGCGAGGCGAGGCGGCTGGGGGTCAGGTCGGTGGGCTTTTGACGGCGGAACTTGCGGTGCAGGTATTGGTCAATGAGAGTGTCTTCGTCCACGGCGCGGTAGGCGTCGGCGACGACCTTTTCGGCGAGGGCGGGGGCGACGCGGCGGGTCTTGAGATCGCGGAGAACGCGGAAGCGGCCGAGACCCTGGTTCTCCAGGCGCAGGCGCGCATAGGTTTCGGCGAAGCGGCGGTCATTGACGTAGCCGTATTCTTTGAGGCGGGCGATGGTGGGGTCGATATCGGCGGGGTCGGCGGCGCGGCGGGCCAGGCGGGTGCGGAGCTCGCCCTGGGTTAGGGCGCGGGCGGATAGGGCGCGGAGGGCGTAGTCCAGGAGGCCCTTGGCGTCGAGGGGCTTGGGTTTGAGCTGGCGAGCCACGCTAAAGGCAGAACACCAAATCAAAGGGCAAAAGTCAAAGGGCAAAGCGCAAAGGTGATGGAGGCGGCTACGCCGCACCCTTTTTCCAGGATCGGTATGATGGAGGTCATGCGAATCCTTGCGTTGGTCTTGGCTTGTGGGATGGCGGTGGCGGAAGTGCGGACGGTACGGGTGCCGGCGGGAGGGGTGCAGCCTCAGGTGGTGGTTTCCGGTGACTTGGCGCATATGGTCTATTTGGTTGGGGAGCCCGGGCGGGCGGACGTGATGTATGTGCGGTCCAGCGATGAGGGGCGAACCTTTTCTGCGCCCGTGCGGGTAAATAGTCAGGCGGGGAGCGCGGTGGCGACGGGCACGATTCGGGGGGCGCACCTGGCCGTGGGGAAAGCCGGACGGGTACATGTGGCTTGGAACGGCCCCACCATGCAGTATGCGCGGTGGAATGGGAAGGCCTTTGAGCCGCAGCGAAACCTGATGCAGAAAACTTCCGGTTTGGATGGGGGGGGCTCGCTGGCGGCGGACGCCGCGGGACACGTGTACGTGGTCTGGCACGGAAGGGCCGAAGGGGGTGAAGGGGGAGACGGGGCGGCGGGTGTGGGTGGCGCGGTCGGACGATGAAGGGGCGCGGTTCGCCGTGGAGGAAGCGGCGGATACCCCGGCGGTGGGGGCTTGCGGGTGCTGCGGGTTGCGGGGGTTCACCGACGCCCAGGGGACGGTCTACGTGCTGTATCGGTCCGCCGCGGAGGAGATTCATCGGGACATCCGCCTGCTGGTTTCGCGGGATTTTGGGAAGAGCTTCCAGGGGGGATTGGTGCATCCGTGGCAGATCAACGCGTGTCCGATGAGCAGCATGACGCTGGCGCCGGGGCTGGCGGCGTGGGAGACGGCAGGACAGGTGTATTGGGGAGCCATAGAAGGGCAGAGCGTGCCGCGTCCGGTGGCGGCGCCGGGGGAGGGGAAAGGGCGAAAGCACCCGGTGGTGGCACGGAATCGGCGCGGGGAGACGATTCTGGCGTGGACGGAGGGGACGGGGTGGCAGAAAGGCGGAAACCTGGCGTGGCAGTTGTATGACCGGGAGGGCAAGCCTACGATGGAGAAGGGCACGGCGCCGGGAGTGCCGGTGTGGAGTATGGCCACCGTCCTGGCGCGGGCGGAGGGAGGGTTCACCCTTGTCTACTGACACGCGGCGACTGGAAGGGCAGGTGGCGATCGTGACCGGGGCGTCGCGGGGGATTGGGCGGGCCATCGCGGTGCGGCTGGCGCGGGAGGGGGCGCGGGTGGCGGTGAATTACCGGAGCCAGGCGGCGGCCGCGCAGGAAGTGGTGGAGGAAATCCGGACCCAGGGGGGTGAAGCGGTGGCGGTGCAGGCTGACGTCGCCGATCGCGAGGCCGCGGCGCGGCTGGCCGACCAGACGCTGGCGCGCTTCGGACGGATCGACGTGCTGGTGAACAACGCCGGGGTTATGCATCGCAGCGATGTACTACACTTTCAGAGCGCCGAGTTCGAGGAGATGCGGGCGGTGAACGTGGGGGGCACCGTCCACTGCGTGGCGGCGGTGCTGCCGGCGATGAGAGAGCGGAAGGCGGGGAGCATCGTGAACCTGGCGTCGATCGCGGCCATCGGGACGGCGAAACCGGGTACCACGTTCTACGCGGCGACCAAGGCGGCGGTGGCTATCCTGACGAAAAGATTTGCGCTGGAGTTGGGGCCGCTGGGGATCCGGGTGAACTGCGTGGCGCCGGGTTTTATCATGACCGACATGGTGCGGGTGGAGCGCACGGAACAGGAACTGGAGGCGATGATCGCGCAGATGGGGTCGGTGACGATGTTGGGGCGAGTCGGGCGGCCGGAGGATATCGCGTCGGTGGTGGCGTTTCTGGCGTCGGAGGATGCGGGGTTCATGACGGGGCAGATCGTGACGGCGGACGGGGGGCGGATGGACTACCTTACCCACGCGCTGTAGGCCGCCGCCACCGAACCGCGAGCGGATGGTTCGACAGATCGGGCCGCTCCCTCACCGTCGCGGTTCGCGGTCACGGGGCATACAATTGAAGTGTGCTTCGACGGGTGGCTCAAACTATTGCGAAGTACCGGATGCTGCGGGCCGGGGAGCGGGTTGGTGTGGCCGTGTCCGGGGGAGCGGACTCGGTGGCGTTGTTGTCGGCGCTGGTGGAGTTGCGGGAGGAGTTGGGGATTCTGCTGGCGGTGGTACATGTGAATCATGGGCTGCGGGGGGCGGAGTCGGACGGGGATGAGGCGTTCACGCGGGAGTTGGCGGGATCGTGGGGGTTGGAATGCGCGGTGGAGCGGGCAGTGTTGGGGGGAGGAAACGTTGAACAAGAGGGACGAAAGTTTCGTCTTCAGTTGTTCCAGAGACTGATCGCGGAGAACCGGGTAGACAAAGTCGCTACGGGGCATACGCGGACCGATCAGGCGGAGACGGTGCTGTTCCGCTTCCTGCGGGGAGCGGGGACGGCGGGATTAGCAGGCATTCATCCGGTGCTGGAAGGAAGGGTGGTGCGGCCTTTGATCGAGGTGGAGCGGGGGGACGTGCTCGAGTACTTGCAGGCCGCGGGACGGAGTTGGCGCGAGGATTCGAGCAATCGGAGTCTGGATCTGGCGCGGAACCGGCTGCGGCACGAGCTGCTGCCGCAACTGGAGAGAGACTGGAATCCGGGGATCGGGGGACGGCTGGCCCAGATGGCGGAGTGGGCCCGGGACGAAGAGGCTTATTGGCAGGAAGAACTGGCAGGATGGGACGCGCGGTATTTACGGCAGGAGGGGCGAGTGGTTTTTGTGGAGGCCCCGGCGGTGGCGGGATTGCCGGCGGCGGTAGAAAGGCGGCTGTGGCGGCGGGTAGTGGAGAAGGTCCGCGGGGACTTGCGGGGGATCGAGTTCGGGCAC
>JBGOUV010000263.1:0-9908 GCA_041477815.1 Terriglobia bacterium
GGCCATCGGCGAAACCAACCGCCGGCGCGCCGTCCAGGTGGAGTACAACCTGGCCAACAACATCACCCCCCAATCCATCCTCAAGCCCATCGACATGAGCCTGGTGGCGGTGGCCGAAGGCGACTACGTAACCGTGCCGGTCGAGGAGGAGCCCGACGCCAGCGCCCTGAGCCCCGACCAACGCGACCAATACCTCAAGGAGCTGGAGGAGCGCATGCGCGAAGCGGCCCGCAAGTTCGAGTTCGAGAAAGCGGCCGAGCTCCGCGACCGGCTGCGGGCGCTGGCGGGATAGAGAAGAGGCCCTTCAAAACCACAGATGAACACGGATAAGGTAGACAGATCCGATTGTACTCACGCCGCTGTTGGGAGCTAGGGTGGCGCTCGAGCGATTCTGCTCCGCTCTTACCTCTTGATTCTTAGGTGGTCGGGTGGTCTAATGGGGCCGCACGAGTTTGTGAGCACAATGCCAAAGGAATCTGACGGTGCACAGTTCGTCCGGTGGTTTGGACCATTGCTCCACGTCTTACGCGCTCTGGGCGGCTCTGGCACACCCGACGAAGTCGTTGACAAAATTGCCACCAGCCTCAAGATCCCCGACGAACAGCTCAACGAGGTCCTACCTTCTGGCGAGTTGAGATTCCGAAATCAGGTCGCGTGGGCGCGCTTCTACCTCGTCCGAGAAGGTCTTCTGGATTCTTCCCGACGGGGGGTATGGAGTCTCACCGAAAAGGGCCGTTCCACCTCGCTCTCGCCGGACGAGTCGCGGGCAGTCTTTTTGAAGTGGGTCAAGAGATTCGCGGAGAGCAGGAAGAGAAAGAAGGGAGCTGTGGAAACGTCCGAGGAACAAGCGGTAGATACGGGGGCTCCGTCCCCGGACTACCGTGAAAGGGTTCTGAAGATACTGTGGTCTCTTCCAGCGGACGGGTTCGAACGCTTATCTCAGCGGCTTTTGCGAGAGTCGGGTTTTACCCAAGTGACGGTTACCGGGCGGAGCCGGGATGGGGGCATTGATGGGTATGGCACACTGCAGGTGAACGCGCTTGTAAGCTTTCGCGTACTGTTTCAGTGCAAGAAGTACGAAGGCTCGGTTCTTCCCACGCACGTTCGCGATTTTCGCGGCGCGATGACGGGCCGCACAGACAAAGGGATAATCATCACCACCGGCACCTTCACTGCTGAGGCGAGACGGGAGGCATCACGCGATGGTGCACCGCCTATCGAACTTATCGATGGTGAGAAATTAATCGACATGCTCCAGGAGCTTGAGCTCGGGCTAAAGCCCGTCAAGACGTTCGAGATCGATGAGAAGTTCTGTGAGGAGTTTCGCTCCTCCGGCGGAGCTAACCAGGGGTTGCAGCCGGCGCGCCAAAAACCGGCACGCGGCTGAACGCCAAACCGTTGAGGGCCAAACTCAGAAGCCTGTGAATGAACCCGCCCGGGGGCTTTTCGATCACGCCCACGCGGCACAGAGGTTTGGGGCGAGGGTCTTCTGGATCCCGGCGCTGCTCCTGCTGGAGACCTTGTAAGAGCTCATCACCCATTGGCAGATCAAGCGTGACCCGACACACAGTGGTATTGTGGAGCTGAGAGCATGATTCGTAGCGACCGAGAACTGCAAACGAAGCAGGAGCGTATTGCGTATTTCCAGCGGCTGCTGGGACAGTTACGGGTGACCGCCGGGCCTAAAGAATTTGCGTTCGTGGCGAGCGGCTACCGGGCAGAGATAGTCCGGATGCAAGATGAGGCGCTGGAGTACTTGACGCGGCATGCGAGCGAGTCCGTTCCCGTGGAGTCCGCTTGAGGCGCGGCGGCGGGTGATGCCCGAATGACCGTTGATCAGAGGATACCGAATGCCGACCAAGCAGTCATCGAACCTGAGAAGTTGTGCGACTACTTACTGTCGAGAGCGCATCCGATCGGCAAGTTCAAGGCGAGGTTCTTCAATGCGATCGGGTACTGGTCCGACAGTTGGAAGCGGCTCGAGGCCGACCTGCGGACGCAGCATCTTTCCAAGACCGCGCGACTGGCTGGCTCAACGCGGTATGGCCAAAAGTATGAGATTCGCGCTATACTGCAGGGACCGATTGGTCGGCCGGCCTTGGTTGTCAGCGTTTGGGTGATACCAGCTGGCGAGGACAGACCGCGATTGATAACGGCATATCCTGGAGACCCGAAGTGAGCTACCAGCTACTGGACGTCGTCGTCCTCGATAGTGACATTCCACAACATGGGCTGAGACGGGGTGACCTCGGCGCGATCGTCGAACTGTACGAGCCGGATGCGGTAGAGGTCGAGTTTGTCACGGCTGCTGGGAAGACTCAAGCTTTGCTGACTCTGAGCGTTGCTGATGTGCGGAAGGTCGCCGACAACGACCTCTTAGCGGTGCGCCCCTATCAGGGTGTGGCGTAGGATCGATGGGCTAACGAAGCACCGCCGGCGCCGGTCAAAATTAGACCAAGTGGCCCAGGCTCTTCAGCACCAATGGCCAGCCCACGACGCTCGACAACAAGTCCCGCCTTTCCTCACCTCTTCCACCGGATCGTGACCCGGTACAAGTCCGACCCACCCTTCGGGTCATCCACCTGAATCCGCGCCGTGAACCCGTTAGACTCCGCCGGCGGCTCCACCAGCCGCACCGACCCCCGTCCTGCCTTCTTCTCCGCCTCCACCTGCGCCGCCAGTCCCGGCAACCCGGCGGTACACCGTAGCGTGGGGCCGGCCACCGGTTGCCCGCTCAGCTCGAGGTACTCCGCCTGATCCCCTCGAATGGTCACCACCACCGACCCGTCCACCCGCCCCTCCCACTCGCAGGTTCCCTCCTTCGCCTTAGGCGCCAAAGTTTCCAGGGCCGGACTGGGGTTCACCACCGCGGGCCGCGCCCGGGCCGGCGTCGGAACAGCCGCCGGCTCCGTCGTGGTTACGCGGACCGGCTCGGGCGGCCCAGCCACGTCCAGATAGGGATTAAAAGTATACTCCAGCGATACCGGCAGCCCCGGCGGGAACTTCAAATTCAACGACACCGCATACGCCGGATCCAGCGCCCACTGGCCCCGGCTGAGCGCCTTGGCCTTCAGGGTCCGTATATCGTGCCAGCCCCAAAAGGGCTTGGCTTTGTTCTCGGCGTGCTTGCGTCCGTAGAACGACCCACTCACCCGGTTATTCCGCATGCGCGGGCGGTTGCCGGCCGGCTCGTAGTTGTAGAAATCGTCGAACGTCCGCGGCGCCCAGTTCTGCCCCATCTGAGACTTCGTCCACCACTGCTCCCAGATCGGCAGCAGATCGTATGCCACCAGCCGGTCCTGCGCGTGTCGGGGCCGCTGCGCCGATCCGCGGTAGACATAGGTCACCCCCGTGTTCTTGAGGAAGTCCATCTTGGCCGCCGAGAACAGCGACTTCGCATCGCTCACCGCATGCACCCCATGCCCCCCGGCCTCGATGAAGATCATGGGGTGCGAGCCTTCCCACAGATCGATCCGGCCATCCACGTCGTGGATCCCGTTACGGATCGACGACTCGTTGGTGTAGGAGTATATGTTGTCGTGGGCCAGGGTCTCCAGCACCTCCAACTTCCCGAAGGCGGATCCCTCCTTCCGGATGGTGAGGATCATCCCCTCGTTGTCGTTCTCGTGACAGGTCCCGGCCACGCAGTTATCCGAGTAATCCCGCGGGTGAAAGAAGTTATAGAGGAGGAACCAGTGGGTGCCGGTGGCCATTACGGCATAGTGCACATAGGCTTGCGACGATCCCGCCTCCAGGTGATCCCAGTTGTTGTCGCCCTGCCAGTCGCCGTCGTAGTCGAACCGGGCCAGGAAGTCGGACTTGGGCTGGAACCAGGTCTCCTGCGCGACGAAGGGCGCGTAGTGCTCCGCCAGCCCCCGATACGGGTCCGGGGCGGACGCTTCCGGGCCGAACGACGTCTTCTCCGGCGTCAGGCGCGACGCCGCGTCGGCCGTTACCGCGATGGCCGTCTCGGCCCGCACCGAGCCGGAGGTCACCTCGACGGTGTACTGCCCCGTGCGCTCCGGCGCCGTGTACAGCACCGTGTCCTTGACGATGAACTGGCCGATACCACGGTTCAGTATGTTCAGGATGGTGTTCTCGCGTTCTTCGACGAAGGCCTCGCGGTCCTCCCCCTGAAACTTGAAGGGTTTGGACAGCCAGCCGCCGCCCTCCTCGCGGAGCCCGATCTGCCAGTCCGCCGACTGCAGCCGTCCCTTCTTCTCCCCCGCCGTGCCGTACACCAGCACCTGCACCGTTACCGTTTCGAACGGGCGCACGCGCGCCTCCGCCGGTTCTACGCGCAGCTTCAGTTCGGTGATCTTCGTTTCTCCCCACAGCCCCACTGCCGGCAACAGTAGAATCGCCGTCCACTTCATAGGCCTATCAGCATACCTTAACGGACCCGGCGTCGATATTCACCGAGCCGCGACCATAAGGGAACGGTTCCCGCGCCTGTCCGAGCCAACCGCTCCCTGACGGTCGCGGCTCGGTGCTATCGCGACAGCCCCATGCTGGTGAGCCTCTTCTGGATCTCCGGCTCCGTCACCCACCGCCCCCGCACCATGACCCCGGCCCGCTTCGCCGCGTTCCCCACGTCGGCCAGCGGATTCGCCTCCAGCAAAATCAGATCCGCCCTTTTTCCCACTGCGACCGTCCCAAACTCCCCCGCCGCCCCGAAGTACTCCGCCACATTCCGCGTCCCCGCCTCCAGCACCTCGTACGGCCGGAAGCCCGCCTGCACCCAGATCGGCATCTCCCGATGGATGGAAAACCCGGGTACGCTGAATACCTGCGGCGAATCCGTCCCCAGCAGAAACTTGCACCCGGCCTCGTGCAGCGCCCGGAGCATCTTCAGCCGCGTCTCGATCACCCGCTCCCCCACCTTCCCCCGCGTCTCGAACCCCAAAATAGTAGCCAGCGCCGTGGGGAGCCGGTTGTCTTTCTGCTTTACCCAGCCGTCCACCATAGGTCGTGGCAGATACTTCACCTCCGGCATGGACGCCCGCATCGCCTCTCCGCTCCGGTCGTTGAAGAAGGTCTCCCAGAGCTTCATAGTGGGGACATTCCAAACCCCGGCCTCGCGCGTCTTCCGCGCCAACACTGCCATCTTGCGCTCGTCCAGATGAAACACCACCTCCCTCGCCCGCTTCTCCGGATCGGCGCTCTTGAGCGGCGAGTCATCGGCTTCCAGCGCGTCCAGATAGTTGTCCAGATGGTCGATGGTCGACTGCCCCGCCTCGATCGCCCGCTCCACGCCCACGTCATTCGGCACGTGCCCGCCGAATTTGATCCCCACCTCCCGCGCCGTGGCCACAATGGCGTCGTACACCTCGAGTTTCAACCCCTCCTGAATCTTGAGGAGATCGTATCCCGCCTCCTTCTGCTCCCGGACCATCTTCCGCGCCACCTCCACCGACGTAGCCGACTGCCCGGTGAACGCCGGACCGGCCAGGTACAAGGTTGGCCCCAGCAGGCTGCCGTCCGCCGTCCGCTTGCGTAACTCAAGCTGACCCGGATGCCCCAACATCCCCCGCACCGTCGTCACCCCGTTGGCGACGTACAGGAACAGGATGTTCTCGGTGACCTCCGCCGGCGTTTGCGGCGTCGGCAGATGCCCGTGCATCTCCGCCAGACCGGGCATGAGATACTTCCCCCGCCCGTCCACCCGCACTGCCCCTGCCGGGGCCTTAACCTTCCCGGCCGGCCCCATCTCGGCGATGCGCCCGTCCAGTACCACTACCGTCTGCCGCTCGACCACGCGGTCGCGGTCCATCGGTACGACGTTGACGTTCTCGAACGCCACCACGGCGGCCAGCAGACAAGCGACGTGCATCACTACCTCCCTCCGCTCCCCTGCAAAATGTGGGGCGGGCCCCCCTGGCCCGGCTTTCCCGCAGTCCAGCCCACATTTTCATCCATCGTTGTGGCTTTACGGTCGCGGTTCACCGCTAACGAGCCGACGGATCCGGCGTGTGAATCCCATGAATGTTTCCCTCCGGGTCGGTGAAGTACGCCAGCCACCCCACCCCCGGAATAGCCATCTTCGGCAGAACGATCTTACCACCGTGGGCCTCCACCTTGGCCGCGTACTCCTCCACGGAAGGCACCTGGATCGTATTGGCCACCGGCTGCCCGGGATTCCTCTTCATCATGCCGCCGTTGATCCCCGGCGTCCCCTCCGGACCCGTGGTGACCAGCCAGTAGGGCTGCGGCCCGTCCCATCTGTGAAACGTCCACCCGAATACGTCTTCGAAGAATTTCTGCGCCCGCGCCGGATCGTCGGCCGGAATCTCAAAATGCACTACTCTTGGCATCGCCGGTCTCCTTCTGTGGAAATTTCTGCGTAGCAATACCCACCACCAGGCCCAATATCCCGCCCGGCAGCATGATCTCGAAGTAGTAATGCGGTTGGCCCATCGCCGCCACCGCATACGCCAGCATCAGCCCCACCGCCAGCCCAAACACCGTCCCCAGCGTTATGGAGTTCACCTTGCGCGCGAAGAACCCGATCAGTATCCCGGCAATCAGGCCCTTGAACGTCGACCCGATCACGATACCGCCCAGCAGGGGTCGCGCCGCCGGCGTGAACCACGCCGTCAGCCCGTCGAAGATCCCCAGGAACCCTCCCAGCAACAGCCCGAATACCGGCTTGTTCATTTGCTCCTCCCACCCCTTCCATTACACTTCCGCTGCGGATCCTTTATCGTCCCAGGAACAAAAGTAACAGAAGCCGCATCAGCAGGTACGCCAGCACCAACAGCACCGCCGTCCGGTGGCGCGCGGCCAGACGCCCGGCCTGCTCCAGTATGCCCTCCCGATAGGCGAGCACGCGTTCCCCCGAGACATATCGCCCGACTTCGCTCGAAAGCTCCCCGACGCCCGCATACCGTTCGCCGGAATCCACGGCCATCGCCTTCTCCCAAACCGCCCGCAACGGCTTCGCCGCCTCCTCCCCCGCCAGAACCCTCAGGATCACTCCCAGCGCATAAACGTCGCTCCGCTCCTCCACCTCCCCCCGCTCCTGCTCCGGCGCCATGTACCCCGGCGTCCCCGCCACCGCCACGCCGAAGTCCATCACCAGCACCTCGCCAAACGCCCCGACCATGACGTTCTCCGGCTTCAGATCCCGATGGATCACCCCGTGCGCGTGGGCGAACGCCACCGCCTCGCACAGCTTCTGAAACGCCCGCAGCCGCTCCCCCAACGCCTGCTCCCGCCCCCACTCGTCCAGCCTCCGCCCCCGCACCAGCTTCATCACGTAGAACACGCGGCCGTCGGGCAGCTCTCCCACGTCGTGCACCGGCACGATTCCCGGATGCTCCAGCCGCGCCAGAATCCGAGCTTCCTCGGCGCCCGGTCCGCTCAACACCTTCACCGCCACCTCGCGATTCAACTCCCGGTCCCGCGCGATGTAGATCGTACCCATACCCCCGTGCGCCAGCTCCGCGACCACCTCGTACTTCGTCCCCGTCAAGTCCGGCCACTCGGCCACCTGGCGCAGATGCTCCACCGTCCGGTCCGACAGCCACTTCATTTCCCGCCCACTCCCAGTAGCGCCCGCGCCTCCCGCCGGAACTCCTCCTCGCTGCCCGACACCTCCCGAATCCCGTCCAGCACGATCCGGCGGAACTCCCGCCGCGCCCAGGCCAGGTAGTTGGTCACCTGCGTCACCGGCAGCTCCATCTCCCGCGCCAGCTCCTCGTAGCCCGCTTCCTCTTCGTCCAGGTCATACCGCTCGAACAGCCGGAAGTGCGCCGTCTTTCCCCGCGCCTCGCACGTCGCGCGCAACCTCTCCACCGCCAGCCCGAACAGGTTCCTCACCCATTCCCGCCGGAAGTACTCCTCCATCGACACCCCCTCCACGATAGGATGCTCCCGCAGCTCTCCCTCGGCCCCCTCGAAGTCCAGCCCGACGATTTCCGTCTCCCCTCCCCGCTTGATCCGCCCCGCGGCCTTCTTCTCGTTGGCCACAAACCCATCCACGCAAGTCCGCAAGTAAGTCCGGAAACTCCCCTTGGCCGTGTCGTACCCCCGAAAATAGTCCTTCTCGATGGCCCGCGTGAAGAATCCCTGGGTCAGGTCCTGCGCCCCTTCGTTCTCCTCCTGCCACTTCAGTCTTATGTACTTGTACACGGGCTTCCAGTACGCCTCGACCAGCGCCTCGAACCCGCGCCGCCGCTCCCCGGCGTCTTCGCTCGCCGCCGCCTCAACCGCCGTCCGCCTGGTGGAAGGAAAGCGCACCTCGCCTCACAGCCGCAACAGCTTCATCACATTCCCGCCCAGCACCCGCGCCTCGTCGGCCGCGCCGAATTTCAGCAGCTTGATCTTGTACAGCTCCACCCGGCTATCCACCTCCGGCCCATCGCTCCCGAAGATCAGCTTCCCCGCCCCCACCTCCTTCGCCGCCGTCTCCAGAAACTTCCAGAACACCACCGACGACGTCTCCAGGTACACGTTGGAATACCGCTTCGCCGCATCGATCGCCGCCAGGTGCTCGGCCCAATCCCGCGACGCGAAATTCCCCAGGTGCGCCACGATGAACGACACCTGCGGATACTCGGCCGCAATCATGTTCACGTTGGCCACTTTCTCGGGATGATACAATACCGGAATCTTCAGCTCTGCCACCGTGTCCAGCACCTCCCGGGTGGGCAGCCGGTGCAGCTTCAGACCCTTCAGGCCGAGCCCCTCCACCTCCCGCTTCAGCAGACCCCGAATCTTCCCCGCCTCCGTCTGCGGGTCATGCTTGGCGAACCCGATGAACTTCCCCGGATGCCGCCCGCAGATCTCGGCGATCTCCTGGTTGGGCTTCTCATACTCGGTATTATTGATCGGAAACAGGACGGTCCGGTCGATGCCCGCCTCGGCCATGTGGCGCAGCGTGTCCTCCACGTCCGCCCGCGTGGTCCACGGGGCCGACATCCCCGTCCCCCGGCCGGCGTGGCAATGGGCGTCCACCACCATCGGCTTCCCCTGACTCTGGGCCGCCGCCGCTGCTCCTGCTAAGAATCCCCGTCGCGATGTGATCATACCCGCTCTCCGGGTCTATGGTATCCTTTCCGCCGATCCCATGGGCGCCTTCGATCCGATCGTGCAAGTTCGTGGGGTAACGTGGACATTTTCGAGATACACCAAAAGGTGCACGCAGGGCAATACGCTTACAGTCAACATGCGGACGAGGAACGTGATGCTGAGGGCCTCACCTTCGCTCAAGTTCGGGAGGCCTTGTTGAATGCTCAGCTCCTGGAGGAGTATCCTAATATTGGGAGAGGAGAGAGCTGCCTCGTGGTGGGCTTTGCCGGGCAGTTGCCCATCCAGCGGTGTGCGGCCGTCGCAGGGAGAAGATTGTCGTGATTACCGTATACGTTCCCCGGCCTCCCAAGTTCTCGAACCCGTGGACCCGAGGAGGGCTTAGCGGTGCCTGATTCGCGATGCAGCTTTTGCGGCCAAGACCAGTACGAACAACGGCGGCTCGAGTACCTCTACAACCACCAGGGCAAGCATCTCCTCGTGCCGAACACCCCGGTGGAAGTCTGCTGCAACTGCGGCATGAAGTACTACGATGCGGCGGTGCTCGAAGAAATTGAACGGCGCTTCTTCGCCATTGAGAGTAAGGCCGAACAGCCGGATCGATACGTTCAGGTCCCCGAGAAAGCCTACCCAAGATGAACGGCCCGCTGTGGGGCGCCTTCGATCCGATCGTGCTTTGTCTGTCCGGTGGGGGCGGGCGGGCGGCAGCTTTCCACTTCGGAGTCCTCTCCTACCTCGCCGATCTGGACCTCCTGCAGGACGTCCGCATCCTGTCCACCGCCTCGGGCGGCACCTTTCCGGCCTTCGCCTACGTCCTGGCTCTGAAGCAGGCCCCTCCCGGCGAAGCGCCGGCCGCCACCTTCCAGCGCTGCTTCGAA
>JBGOUV010000095.1:0-18128 GCA_041477815.1 Terriglobia bacterium
GATGCGTCTGCTCGAAGTGGGCGTCGCCGTTTCGCGGACCTCCGACGATCTGGTTCGCTATCACGACAAGCTGATCATTATCGACCGCCGCCTGCTCTACGTCCTGTCCTTCAACTTCACCCACCTGGACATCGACCATAGTCGCGGCTTCGGCATCGTCACCAGGAACGCCAGACTCGTCCAGGAAGCGGTGAAGTTATTTGAGGCCGATACCACTAGAAATCCCTATATACCGACACTGTCTACCTTTGTGGTCAGCCCCGCCAACGCCCGCAAACTGCTCGCCGCGCTTATCGGCAAGGCCAAGAAGGAGCTGCTGATCTACGACCCGAAGATCGACGACCCCCCCATGCTGCGGGCCCTCAGCGAGCGGGCCAACGCGGGAGTGGAGATCAAAGTCATCGGCCGCGTAGGCGCGAAATGCACGGACCTCGAAGTCCGGCGTCTCGTCGACATGCGCCTGCACACGCGCACCATCATCCGCGACCGCCAGGAGGCCTTTGTCGGAAGCCAGAGTCTGCGCCGGGCCGAACTGGATTTGCGCCGCGAGGTGGGCGTTATCGTCCGGGAGCCCCAAGTGGTGAACGGCCTGATTAGAACCTTTGAAGCCGATTGGGCCAGGGAACAAGTCGAAGAGAATCAGCGCGCCGCAGTTCCATCAAAAGTCCTCACCAAGGCGGTGAAATCGCTGGTCCAGGAGCTGTCACCGCTGAGCCCCCTCGTGAAAGAAGCGGTCAAGGACGCGGTGTCGGAGACCGCGAGCGCGAGTCTGAGTACAAAAGAAATGAAAGAGACGGTCAAGGAAGCGGTGAAGGAAGCGGTCCGGGACCGCGTCAAAGAAATGGTGAAGGAAGCGGTGGAGGAGTCTTAGCTTAGCCGCCCGTGGCAACTGGACCGGAGCGCAAATTTGCGCTCCGGTATCGCCTCAACCCGTAGAATCAACGACTTGCCGGCGGTGCAAATTTGCACCGCGTGACTCCGTGGGGCGCGCCGCCCTCCGCGGCCGCCGGGCAAAATCCGAAGGAGAAGGTGCTCTACGGCAGCCTGACGAGGCCGGCTGCCGAGGTCGGCGGCGGGCGGGGTGGACCCGCGCCGGGCCGCCGGATCGTCCCCGCATCGACAGTGACGCCAGTCCTGGAGATAGCCTGAAAATATAGCTCGTCACCGCTGATCTCAATCAACAGGAACGAGCGGTCCTGGTCGAATCCGGCCGCCTTGAAATCCGTGGGCTGGAGGTTGCCGGCGCGCAGCTCGCCGGAGGCGCCTTCCGTGAAGTAATAGATCCCCTTTTGAGGCTTGACCCGCTCATACACGTGCTCATGCCCGGCAAACACAACGTGAATACCATATTTCACAAAAAGAGGTTCCAGCAGAAGACGCAGCTCCGTCGAAGAGCTGTGAAATGCTCCCGATGAATACAAGGGATGGTGAAAGTAACAGATCTTCCAATCCGCACCGGCCCGGGGAAGTTCTTTCTCCAGCCACGCCAGTTGCTTAGGATCCATGTAATTGGTGTCGAGAACAAAAAAGCGCGCATTGCCTTTTTGGAAAGTATAGTATAACTGCCCATTCATGTTAAAGAACTTGTAGAAGCGCTCATTCGTGTCGTCGTGGTTGCCCAAGGCCGCGTAAAACTGTACGCCTGCGTCGAGCAACGGTTTATAGGGAATCTCAAATTTCTTCGCTAAATCGTTGGGACTCTTGCCGGCGTAGATATTGTCGCCCAGCATGATCACAAAATCAAAGGGAAACTTCCGCCGGTATTCCACCATGCGTTGCGCGACATCGTACTGTTCCCGGCCTCCTGTTCCCATGTCTCCGATGGCGGCGAAGCGAACCGAGTCGGGCTTGACGGGGAGAGCGATATCCTGCGCCCGCAACGACAGGGTCGGCGGGGTCAGGAGTGCGGCCAGAACCAGGATCAGGCGCCGCATATTTTGTCCGGTGTGGCCAAGACACTCAAAAAATCGGCCCGCGAATGAAATCAATGATTAACCTGGCTTCAATATCTTGGAGAGCGAAATCATGACCAATGAGCCGGTAGGCTACTTCTTTCGGTAGCTGGGGCAGATGGAGCAGCAGAGCCGGAGGAACGGTGGTCCGGGGCACGTTCTCGGGATAAGCGCCATTCACGGTCAGGCGCAGGTGGCCCACGGGCTCTCCCTGCTGAATGGTCTTGCGGACGTTGGGCCCGTTGGATCCTTGAAATTCGCTTTGAATCACCCGGCGGAACTGCTCGCCGATTTCCGGAGTGAAGATGTCGCCTTGCTTGGCGTTGGGGCGTGCCTCCCGGATCTTCTTCGCGAGCGCCTGCCGGCGTTCGATGATTTCCTTCCGCAGTTTGGTCGTTCGCAGGCCCGGCAGCGAGCTTTGCAGCGCCTGTTGCAGTTGGACGTACTGTTCCACGCGCTGCCTGAATTCCTGGAAGGCCGGCGGTTCCTGGCTCCCGGGCACGGCCTGCGGAGCGCGGGCTACCAACGGCGACACGATTAGGAAAGCGACTGCGCGCAGGGTCGGGCCGGGTCGCATCGCGTGTCCTCTCTCTCCGATCGGGGCGCTGTTTCCCGCCATAAGCGGTCACTCCTGCTTGGCTTTGGGGCGGCGATGCGTGAACTCGCGCACCACGTTGAAGCCGACTTGCGCCCCCATCGATATACCGAAGCTGGTCGCAGCATCGCCCGCTTGGTTCGCGCTGGGAGGCTGCCAAAGGAGGGACACAAACGCCGTGCCCGCGGTGCTGCCGACCCGCGAGAACGACAAGCGTCGAGTGCCATCGTCGCGCCGGGCAAGAAGAGTGCTCGCGATGGCGTATCGCAGGCGCGCCCCCAGGCCGGACTGTCCGGATCGGAGGTACCGGTTGTCTTCGTGAAGGAGGCTCGAGGCGCCGTACATCATCGTTTGACGCATGATGTTTTTCGCGTAGGCGTTTCCGAAGCGCCTGCCGTATCCTGCGGCTCCTTGTTGCCATTCTCTGGGGCTGTTCCGCCACTGGGTAATTCCCGCGCTGGCGGCGCTCGCCAGGAGGGAGGCAGGGCTGAAGGTGTTCTTGACGTAATAGTGCGCTCGTTCCACCCGGGTCATCGGGATGAACTGCGGCGCGCCAGGCGACCCCGCGGCGGCGGTCGGCAGCGCCTCCGCATCGGGGCCGGTGACGGCGATCGTGGTTTGCGCCAGGGAATAGTGCTGCACGACGAATAGCAGGAAACAGGCGCCGGTTAGATTATTGCGCATTTGTAGTGCTCCGGTCGTTTCCACAGCACGCGCCATGCCGCACCTCGCTCCGGTGGCCTGGCGCCCCGGCTCCGCCGCCGGCAGAGGAGCCGGGTCAACGCCTGGGACCGGTCCAGCAAGGCGCCTGCGCGGGAGCCGCCCGCCGGACAATTGACCGCATTTGGCCACTTGACTCTAGGCGGTCAGTTCCTGGACCTCCTCCCGCCTTGCGGTCCGCGCCGCGGCAGCGGCGGCCCAGCGCGAAAGGGTGGCTCGCCACGAGTCGCGCGGATGACGCCGGGCGGATTGGACAGCGGATTGCTACTTGCCCGGCCGGAGAATACGAACATGCCTTTGATACATCTGGTCTTTGTACTGATCCTGGTCGGCGTCGGCTTGTGGCTGATCAATCGTTTTATCCCCATGGCCTCCAGCATCAAGACGATTCTGAACGTCGTCGTGGTGGTGGCCGTCTGCGTTTGGGTTCTGCAAGCGGTGGGATTGTGGGGCGATGTAACCCGCTACCGCATCGGGCGATGACCATCGGAGATGAACATGAGCGGCAACAGCAAGTTCCAGGATGCAGCTCGCGGGACAGGACCCGCGGTCACCGCAGTGGCCGCCGGATTCGTGCTGGCGCTGTGCCTTCCCTATCAGGCGGCCGCGCAAGGCGGGTTCAACGGCCCGGGCCGGTACGAGATCACCAACTTGAAATCCGGCAAGGTGCTCGACCTGGACCGCAACGACCAGACCAGCGTGATCCAGTTCTCCTCGCGGGGGACCGACAACCAGGCCTGGGACGTCCGCTCGGCCGGCGCGGGCTTCTATTCCTTGCGCAATGCCATGAACGGAAACTCCCTCGAAGCTGCCGGAACCCGCAACAACACACCCGTGCAGGCCACGCGCTTCACGGGCGGTTCCAGCCAGCAGTGGCGCTTTGATACCGGCACGGATGGCAACGTCGTCATCGTCTCACGCCTCGGCAAGACGCTGGACATTACCGACGCCGCCACGCGGGACGGCGCCCCGGTGCAAGTCTACGACGGCAACGGCCAATCCAACCAGCGGTTTACGTTTCGGCTGGTGTCCGGCAACAGTGTCAACACCGGTTCCAACAACCTGGATAGGATGCGCCCCAACACCAACACCTCGGGCGGCGGCCGCACGCCGTTGCAGCCCGGCTGGAACATGTTTTCGGCGCAACAGGACGTCGAGGTGGGCCAGCAGGCCTCCCTCGAAGCCGAACGGCAACTACCCCTGCTGAACGACTCCCGGGTGGACAACTACCTCAATAGCCTGGGCCAACGGCTGGTGGCGCATGCGCCCGGCTACAAATTTCCGTACACGTTCCAGGCCGTGAACGACAAGGCGATCAACGCTTTTGCGCTGCCCGGCGGGCACATCTACATCAACCGCGGGACGATCGACGCCGCCAACACCGAAGCGCAACTGGCCGGCGTGATGGCGCACGAAGCTTCTCACGTGGCGCTGCGCCACGGCACCAACCAGGCCAGCAAAGCCTCCGCCGGGCAGATGCCGCTGGCCATCCTGGGCGGCCTGCTGGGCAGCAACTCCACGGGGGCCGCCCTGGCCCAGCTCGGCGCGGGATTCACGGTGAACTCCATCCTCCTTAAGTATTCGCGCGACGCGGAAAGCCAAGCCGACCTCCTGGGTACGCAGATCCTCTACGATTCCGGCTACGACCCGCGGGGCATGTCGCAATTCTTCGAGACGCTCCAGGCCCAGGATAAGGGCGGGAATCGCGTGGCGTTCTTCAACTCGCACCCCAACCCGGACCGCCGCATCGAGAACGTGAACGACGAAGTGGCCCGGCTCGGCAACGCGCAGCGCGGGTCGAATAGTGGTAATCAGGATTTCGCCCAGATCAAGCGCTACGTCCAGTCTTTGCCCGGGCCGCGAGCCAACCCGCTCCAAGCCCAGCGACGGCAGAACGCTCCGGGCCGGCCCGACGGGAACTCCGAACGCTTCGTTAGCTTTGAGAATGCGCTGCTGCGCATCGACCACCCGGACAATTGGCAGACCTACGGACAGGGCGACGCCGTGACCATCGCGCCCCGCGGCGGAATGATAAGCGACCGCAACGGCAATCAGGCCCAGGCTTACGGCGCCCTGGTCAACATCTACGAGCCGCATTCGGACCGCTACGGCCAGAAACTGCAGGGGCCGGGCTTCGGGCAGGGCTCCGCGATGCCTGCCGAAGAAGCCACCGACCAGTTGGTGGAGACGCTGCGGCAGTCGAATCCCAACATGCGCGTGGTTCGCCACCATGAGGGCATCGACGTGAATGGCGAGCGCGGGCTTTCGACGTACCTGTCGAGCGATTCGCCGATCCAGAGCGGGGGCCGCGAAACCAACTGGCTGATCACGCTGCCGCGTCCCGAGGGCCTGCTGTTCGTCGTTTTCACCGCCCCGGAGCGCGAGTTCCAGGGCTACGAAAACACGTTCCAGCAGATGCTCTACTCCGTTCGCGTGAAGCGGTAAAGGAGATTCATATGCATAAGTTCAAGAATATTGCGATGGCGGCCGCCGGTATCGCCCTGGCGCTGTGCCTCCCGTATCCGGCCGGCGCGCAAGGCGGGTTCAACGGCCCGGGCCGGTACGAGATCACCAACTTGAAATCCGGCAAGGTGCTCGACCTGGACCGCAACGATCAGACCAGCGTGATCCAGTTTTCCTCGCGAGGAACCGACAACCAGGTGTGGGACATCCGCGCGTCCGGCTCGGGTTTCTATTCGCTGCAAAATGGGATGAATGGAAACGCGCTCGAAACCACCGGAAACCGCAACAGCACCGCGGTGCGGGCGACCCGGTTTAACGGCGGCCCCAGCCAGCAGTGGCGCTTCGATACGGCCAGAGATGGCAACGCGCTCATCGTCTCCCGGCAGGGCAAAACCCTGGATATCCCGGATGGGACCAACTCGGATGGGGCGCGGGTCCAGATCTACGACTCCAACGGCGACTCCAACCAGCAGTTTACCTTTCGGCAGGTATCCGGCAACCAGGGATACGGCGGCAACCTGAACGGCGGCTCGAACACCAACACCATCACTTGCTCGTCCAACAACGGACGACGAACGCATTGCGACACCGACACCGCAGGCGGAGTCCGGCTGGTCCGGCAGATGGGCCGTGCCTCTTGCCAGGAAGGCTCCACCTGGGGTTCCGACTGGAACGGCGTTTGGGTGGATCGGGGCTGCCAGGCCGAATTTGAGGTTTCGAACCAAGGCTCGGCGGCATACGAGTCGCAGTTTCGCGGCATGGACCTGAACAACGACGGTGTCGTTACCCGCGAGGAGTGGCGCGGCGACGATCAATCCTTCCGGCGGCTGGACCGCAACGGAGACGGCATACTTTCAGGCAACGAGCTGCAGACGAACGATTGGCGCGGCGGGCGCGGACGCGGACGCGGGCGCGGTCCATCCGACCAGCGGCGCTAAGGCATTCAAAAGGATATTCACTATGAAACGACTACTAGGACTACTCGCAGTGGCCACGCTGGCCGTGGCTCAAGTGGGCACGATCGGCACGGGAACCACCATCGCGGTGCGGACCAACGAAACGATCGATGCCAATAAGAGCGACGGCCGGGTGTTCACCGGCATCGTGGACCAGGACGTGACGGATGCCAACGGCAACCTGGCCATCCCCAGAGGGTCGAACGTGGAGCTGATGGTGAAGAAGGCTGCGAATAAGGATCTGACGCTCGATCTGGAATCGGTCACCGTGAGCGGGCAGCGGTATGCGGTAAACGCCGGTGACAGTCGCCTGAGTGGCGGACAGCGGGACGGTATTGGGAAAAACAAGCGGACCGCGGAGTACTTGGGCGGCGGCGCGGCGCTGGGCGCCATCATCGGCGCGCTGGCCGGCGGAGGCAAGGGCGCTGCCATCGGCGCGCTGGCAGGGGGTGGAGCCGGAGCCGGCGTCCAGACCCTGACTCGCGGCAAGACCGTTAAAGTTCCCGCCGAGTCCTTGCTGACGTTCCGTCTGGAGCAACCGCTCCAAATGGGATCGTTGCTGCATAAAGGGCTTACCCGCAACGGGCAGCATTATCACACCCGGCAGCGGTAGGAAGAATAGATCAAAAGGAGAGTAAGAACATGTTGTGGACAATTTGCGTGATTCTGTTTGTGCTGTGGGCTCTAGGAATGGTCACTTCTTATACCATGGGTGGCCTGGTGCACATTTTGTTGGTCCTGGCGCTGGTGATGATCGTCATCAACCTGATTCAGGGACGCCGGTCCATTGTCTAGCTTGGGAGGAGACAAATGAAAAAAGCGAATGGGTCCAAGAATGGCCTGGAGAACTACCGAAAACTCCTGCTCACCAAGAGGTCGGAATTGCTTTCGGACTTCCAGAGCAAACTCGACACCCTGGTCGGGCCGGGCCCCGCGGCGCCCGAGGACCTGGCGCCGGTGTTCCATGAGCAATTCATCGCGCTCCGCATCAACCGGCTGGATTACCTGCAGCTCAAGCTGGTCGACGCCGCCCTGGCCCGGATGGATGGCGGGGACTACGGCTCCTGCATGGATTGTGAAGGTCCCATATCCAGCCGGCGCCTGGAGGCGATTCCCTGGGCCAGCCGCTGCATCGCCTGCCAGGAGCTGGCGGCCTCGGTTCATGATTTCGCACCACTGGAGGAGCGCGCCGCCTGACAGACCAAGACGTCGCAGAATCAACGACTTACCGTGGTGCAAATTTGCACCACGCGAACCATGAAGCTGCTAAAGGAGAAAACAATGAAAGACAGCACGAAGGATCAAGTGCAGGGCAAGTTGCATGAAGTCAAGGGCACGCTCAAAGAGAAGGCCGGCCGGATCATCAACAGCCCTGGCCTCCAGGTGGAGGGTCAACTCGAAAAGACGGCCGGGAAAGTGCAACAGAAGGTGGGTCAGATCGCAGAGGTACTGGAGAAGTAGAAAGGAAGATTGCCATGCTCCTATTGATTATCGTTTTGCTGTTGCTTTTCGGAGGCGGTGGAGGCTATTACGGCTATGGCCGCTGGGGTTCCCGCGGGGGCGCGGGCGTAGGACTAGGGACGATACTGGTGATTCTCCTCGTAGCCTACATGCTGGGAATTTTCCACTAAGACGAGGCCGGGTTGGCTATGCCACGACGCCAGGACGCAGACAATCCGGCCCTGTCCCAAGTCATTGAACGAAATATCCGCACCATTATCCGGCTTCGCTTGAAGGCTGCCCGCGAACGAAGCTTGCAAGACCGCGCCGCCGACGCCATCACCTCCTTTTCGGGCAGCATGGCCTTCGTTTATGTGCATATCGTGTGGTTCGGCGCTTGGATTCTTCTCAACACCGGACGCTTCGGCCTGCCTCCTTTCGACCCCTTCCCATACGGACTCCTGACCCTGGTCGTATCGCTGGAAGCGATTTTCCTGGCGACCCTCGTGCTCATTACCCAGAACCGCCTGGGCGAAGAGGTCGAGCATCGCGCCGACTTGGCCCTGCACATCGGTTTGCTGGCCGAACATGAGTTGACGCGGGTGCTGCAGATGCTCGACGCCATTCAAGACAAAATGGGCGTCGCGAACCATGAGAACAGCGAGCTGGCGGACCTTGAAATGGAAACCCGGCCAGAGGACGTGCTGGCGGAAATCGCGCGCCTGCAAGAGCGTGCGCGCAGCGGGAAAAAGCTCGCTTCCGGAAACCCAGTCCACCCGTAGCGGTCAGCCACCAAGACCAAGTTGACCATATGCGGCCACCTGACCGCACACGGTCGGCTCCCAGCCCGATCTCCCGCACTCCGTAGGGGCCATCGGCGCGGGCACATATGGATTAAGGTGCATCCGCCGGCTGCTGGACCCTGAAATGCTCTGGTGTAGGGCGTGGCGCCTGCCCGCCGAGATGTGCATCACGTCGCGCCCAAAGCGAAGAGCAGGACCACAAATAGCTAGAGCAAGGGAGACAAGGAAATGAATGTATTCAAAACAGTAACGACGGTGTGCTGCACGGCGCTCCTGAGCGCAATGCTCGCACCCAGCGCAAGGGCGGACGCGTGGGACAGGAAAACCGAGATAACCTTTAGCGGGCCTGTCGAAATCCCAGGCGTCCACCTCCAGGGGTGGGGCGTGTTGCCCGCCGGCACCTACATATTCAAGATCCTGGACTCGCAGTCCGACCGCCACATCGTCCAGATCTTCAACAAGGAACAAACGATCGTCTACGCCACCATCCTGGCCATTCCGAACTATCGCCTCAGGGCCACCGACAAGACCGTGGTCACCTTCCGGGAGAGACCGGCCGGCCAGCCGGAGGCGCTCCGGGCCTGGTTCTATCCCGGCAGAAATTGGGGCGAGGAATTCGTCTATCCGAAATCGAAGGCCATAGAACTCGCCAAGGCCACCAACACGCCCGTCCTCTTTACCCCGGTGGAGATTCCTCTCGAAGTCGCCGAGCCGATCAAGTCGGCGGACGAACCGTTGGTAGTGGAGTTGAAGAAGGCGCCCGTGATGGCGATCAAACCCACTGGAGAAACGGTGGAGCTCGCCCAGGTGGTCACCCCGCCGCCCGCGGCGGAACTCACTCCAACGGCTGAAGTAGCGACACAGGAGGCACCGAAGGCCAAGATGCTTCCCGATACCTCAACGGCGCTGCCGCTGATCGGGCTGCTCGGACTGCTCGCTTTGGGCGGAGCAGCGGCTCTCCGATTTGTAGACAAGCGCATTCTGTGAAGGACCAGGTCCCGCCCGGCGCGCCGACTTCGGCGCGCCAGGGTGGTTCCCCTGCCTCGTCGGGAGCAGTGTGTTGGGAGGCATTCGAGGTGTAGTAAGCAGGGATTGTATTCTCGCCCGGCCGCGAAGCCTGGCGCGCTGGGAGACAGCAGGGACCAACGGGAGCAGAGGGTAGCAGCATGCGACAAAGAGTCATCCCCATACTGGCGCCGCCCATCCGGAATGGCCGGCTGAATGGAGCGGGTTGCCACGAGACTAAGGCTCGCGGGATGGCCGTACTCACCACGCCCCTGTTAAACAAAGGCACGGCTTTCACGGCGGAAGAAAGAATAGCGTTGGGCCTCACCGGCCTGCTCCCGGCTGCCGTCAGCACCTTGGACGCTCAAGTCAAGTGTGCTTACGTCCAGTACGAGGGACTGGGGGACGCGCTGAGTAAGAATATCTACCTGACCACCCTGCACGACCGCAACGAAATACTGTTCTACCGGCTGTTCTCGGAGCACCTCCGCGAGATGATACCGATTGTCAACGATCTGACCGTCGGCATGGCGATGGAGCAGTACCGCCATGAGTGCCGGCGTCCGAGGGGGGTGTACCTCTCTATCGACCATCCCGAAGCGATTGAGCCGGCTCTTGAGAACCTCCGCGCCGGTCCTGATGATGTTGACCTGATTCTCGCGACCGACGCCGAGCAAGTCCTGGGGAGCGGCGACTGGGGGGTGGGCGGCATTGAGATCTCGATCGGCAAGCTGGCGATCTACACCGCTGCGGGCGGCATCGACCCGACCCGCGTGGTCCCGGTGATGCTCGATGTCGGCACCAACCGGGAAAGCTTGCTCCAAGATCCCATGTACATCGGGAACCGGCATGCCCGCGTCCGCGGCGAGCGCTATGACGCTTTCATCGACGCTTACGTCCAGACCGTGACCAGGATGTTCCCGCACGCGCTGCTGGAGTGGGAGGATTTTGGGCCGGGCAACGGACGCCGCATTCTCGAGAAATACCGCGACCGGATCTGCACCTTCAGCGACGACATGCAAGGCACCGGCGCCATCGCCCTGGCGGCG
This sequence comes from Terriglobia bacterium, assembly GCA_041477815.1. GTDB lineage: Bacteria > Acidobacteriota > Terriglobia > Bryobacterales > JACQDG01 > JBGOUV01. The sequence goes on from JBGOUV010000095.1 coordinate 10,984, forward strand.
GCCATTTCAGCGGTGCGCGTCTGCGGAGCGCCCCTGCGGAATCAACGTGTGGTCATCTTTGGCGCCGGTACGGCGGGCGTGGGGATCGCCGACCAAATCCGCGATGCGATGGTGCGGGAGGGCTTGTCCAAAGACTATGCGACCCGGCGCTTCTGGTGCGTGGACCTGCCCGGGCTGCTCACCGACGATATGGGTGACCGGCTGCTCGACCACCAGGTGACGTATGCCCGCCCCGCCGCCGAGGTGAAGGGATGGAAGCGCGACTGGACCGCGGGCGAAATAGGCCTATCCGAGGTGGTGCGACGGGTGCAGCCGACGATGTTAATCGGCGCTTCCACGGTGGCGGGCGCCTTCACCGAAGCTATTGTCAAGCAGATGGCCGCGCATACCCAACGGCCGATGATCTTCCCGCTTTCGAATCCCGCACGCCGAGCCGAGGCCACTCCAGCCGATCTGATCGCCTGGACCGATGGACGGGCGCTGATCGCGACCGGCAGCCCGTTCGCCCCGGTCACGCACAAGGGAATCACCTACGTCATCGGCCAGGTGAACAATGCCAAGCTGTACCCGGGTCTGTGTCTCGGCGCCATCGTGTCCGGGGCTCGCCGGATCAGCGACGGCATGTTCGCGGCAGCGGCGAACGCCGTGTCCAGCCTCGTGGCGGTGCGCCAGCCCGGCGCTTCGCTGCTCCCGCACGTCGACAACTTGCGCAGCCTGTCGGCCATCGTCGCGGTGGCCGTGGCCGAGGCCGCGGCGGCGGAGGGCCTGGCCCGAGTCGAACTGGATGATATCGTCCAGCAAGTGCAGGACGCGATGTGGCAGCCGGAGTACTGCCGGATCCTGGCAGCCTGACATGCGGAGGAGGTAGAATATGAAAGCTCTGTTTGGGATTGGTCTGGTGGCGCTGATTCTAGGTATGGTTTCGCTAGTGGTAGCGGTTCCCAGCAAGGAGCGGGAAGGCTTCCGGGTCGGCGGCCTGTCCATCGGTGTGGAAACCAAGCATGAGGAAAAGGTGTCGCCGCTGGTGAGTGCGGTGATGATCCTGGGTGGAGCCGGCATGATGATCGCCGGCAAGAGGTCGTGAAAGCGCCCTCACTCCCGGTCCTTCTCCTGCTGGTTCTCGGGGGCTCTGCCGGTCAGGAATCCGGATCTTACCGCATCGCGGTAGACGTTGACATGGTGGTGTTGCCCGCTACGGTGCGCGACCGGCAAGGTCACCTGGTCTCCGATCTGCGCGAACAGGATTTTGAGGTTTACGAAGACGGCGTACCGCAACGCCTCCGGCTGTTCCGGCACGAAGATGTTCCCGTCACCGCCGGGCTGGTGGTCGACCACAGCGGAAGCATGCAGCCGAAGCTTGCCGAGCTGACCGCCGCCGCCCGGACCTTTGTGCAGTCCAGCAACCCCGAGGACCAGATGTTCGTCGTCAACTTCAACGAGAAGGTGACGCTGGGTCTGCCCGCTACGGTCCGATTTACCAATAGCTCCGCCGAACTCGAGCGCGCGATCTCGCATGCGCCCGCCGCCGGCCAGACGGCCCTTTACGACGCCGTGGTCCAAGCCTTCGAGCGATTGCAAGAAGGCAGCCGGGACAAGAAAGTGCTGCTTGTCATCAGCGACGGCGGCGACAATGCGAGCGCGCACAGCCTGGCCCAGGTCCTGAAGCTGGCGGACCAATCCCGCGTAGCCATCTACACCATTGGTGTGTTCGAGGAAGATGATCCGGACGCGAACCCGAGGGTGCTCCGCCACCTGGCGCAGGCGACGGGCGGCGAAGCCTTCTTCCCCCACGAGCTCAGCGAGGTAGTGACCATTTGCGAACGCATCGCCCGGGACATTCGCAATCAATACACTATCGGATATATTTCCACCAACGCGACGCGGGACGGCGCTCGCCGGACCATTCGGGTAGTCGCCCGGGCGGCGGGCCATAGTAAGCTGTCGGTGCGCACTCGCGCCTCGTACATCGCGGGCGGCGGGGGCTAAATGCGAATTGTGGTTGCGAAGGAACCGCTGCGGCGTATTCTGCGGTGGGCACAGCGTGTGTTGCTGGCCGGCGCGGTTTCGCTCCTGGGCTATTACGGGTTCGTTCTGGGGGACGCCTGGATTTTCCAGAGACGGGAGAGCCGCAACCTCGAACGCCGGCTGCGGGACGAGCGCGCGGCGACCCCCACTGCGCCGCAAGCCCCGCCGGCGGCCGTGACGGACGGTCTGATCGGCCGCATGGAAATCCCGCGTCTCGACCTCTCCGTAGTCGTCGCCGAAGGAGTGGACAAGATCACTCTCCGGCGCGCGGTCGGCCATATTCCCGGGACGGGACTGCCGGGACAGCCCGGCAACATGGGTATCGCCGGGCACCGTGACACCTTCTTCCGGCCGTTGCGAAATATCCGCCGCGACGACATCATCACGCTTACCACCTTGCGGGGCGAGTATCGCTACCGCGTCGTATCCACCAGAGTGGTGAGTCCGGATACCGTCAGTGTGTTGGATCCCAGCGGCGAGGAGATCCTGACTCTGGTCACTTGTTATCCGTTCTACTTCGTCGGTTCCGCCCCCGACAGGTTTATCGTGCGGGCCGAAAGGGTCGCCGGATGAACCGGGTTCGGCCAGGCTGCTGGCTGCTATACTGAGGTGGTGGGCCTCTGATCGCATTCTGCCTCCTTCTGGCCCGCTCAGACCTAAGGAGATCCCTTGCAAGACATCTCATAGCCGCCCGCCAGGGTTTGCATCCGTGCACGCCCTAGGGAATCGGGGGAGCCGCGAAATCCGTTGGTTGCGATGCGGCATTGCGGAAAGAGGCAATCGAATTGAAGGTCGGCAGCAAGGCCGCGGTCGGGAACCTCTTCCGCCTGCGGGCGGACCTGGGGGGAAATGGCCGGGCGCGCGAGTACGCCGGCGATGAGCCACCGCTGCGATCGGAGCTGTTCAGCGCCGACCAGATGCAGCAGCACGGCAAGGCCCTGGCCGGCTCGCACCAGTTGGGTCCGGGACGCGCTCCCGACAAGCTGCTGGCGCGGCTGGCTGAGAATGAGGGCATACTGCTCGAAGTCCGCAACCTGCTGACGGAAGCGGTGCAGGCCAATCGCCGGATCACGCCGGCCGGGGAATGGCTGCTCGACAACTTCTACCTGATGGAAGAACAGATTCGCACGGCCAAGAGGCACCTGCCGAAGGGCTACAGCCGGGAACTGCCGCGTTTGTCGAACGGCCCGTCGGCCGGACTGCCGCGCGTCTACGACATCGCGCTGGAGACGATCGCACACGGCGATGGACAGGTGGATCCGGAGAGTCTCAGCGGCTTCGTGGCTTCCTATCAGACGGTGACCGCCCTGAAGCTGGGCGAATTATGGGCGCTCCCGATCATGCTGCGCCTGGCCCTCCTCGAGAATCTGCGGCGGGTGGCCACCCGCATCGCCGCGGACCGGCTCGACCGCAACCGCGCCGACTATTGGGCCGATCAGATGACCCAGGTCGCCGCCACGGACCCCAAGAGCCTGATTCTGGTAATCGCCGACATGGCGCGGTCGAGCCCGCCGATGGTGAGCGCGTTTGTGGCGGAGCTTTCGCGCCGGCTGCAAGGGCAGAGCGCCGCCCTGGCCTTGCCGCTCAACTGGATGGAGCAGCGCCTCGCCGAGGATGGTTGGACCATCCAACAGTTGGTGCAAACGGAGAACCAGCAACAAGCCGCCGATCAGGTATCGCTGAGCAACAGCATCGGCAGTCTCCGCTTCCTGGGAGCGATGGACTGGCGGGAGTTCGTGGAAACCATGAGCGTCGTCGAGCGGACCCTGCGCGAAGACCTGGGCGGAGTCTACGGCCGGATGGACTTTGCCACGCGCGATCGCTACCGCCACGTGGTGGAGAAGATGGCCAAGAGCAGCCCGCTCTCCGAGGGGGAGGTGGCGCGCGCAGCGATCCGCCTGGCGCACCAGCGGGCGGCGCATGTGGGCTTCTACCTGATCGACGCGGGCCTGGCCGAGCTCGAGCGAAGCGTGCAGGCGCGCCCCACGGCTTCCGGGTCTCCGTTGCTGCAGTATGTAGGCGGAATCCTGCTGCTTACCGCTCTTGTCGGCGGGGGCTTGTTGGCGGCGGCGCGCGCCGGCGGGGCTCCGGGCTGGGCGCTCTGGCCGATCGGGGTCCTCTCGCTGTTGTGCGCCAGTCATCTGGCGGTAGCGCTGGTGAACTGGGTGGCCACCTTGCTGGCCACGCCGCATCCGCTGCCTCGTCTGGACTTGTCCGCGGGCATCCCGCCGGAATGGCGCACCCTGGTGGTGGTCCCGACCATGCTTATTAGCGCTCCCCACCTGGAGGACCTGGTCGAGGCGCTGGAGGTCCGATTCCTGGCCAACCGGGACGAGAACCTGCACTTCGGCCTGCTCACCGATTTTCGGGACGCGCCGGAGGCAACGCTGCCGGAGGACGCGCCGCTCCTGCTGCTGGCCCGGCAGAGAATCGAAGAACTGAACGAGAAGCACCGGGGCGACCGGGGCGACACCTTTTTCCTGTTTCATCGCCCCCGCCGCTGGAATCCCCGGGAGCGGCTGTGGATGGGGTACGAGCGCAAGCGCGGAAAGCTCGGGGATTTGAACGCGTTGCTGCGCGGCGGCGCCCCTGATCGCTTCTCCGCGATCGTGGGCGAGACGGCGGCCCTCTCGAACGTGAAGTACGTGATCACCCTCGACACCGACACGCAGTTGCCGCGCGACTCGGCGCGGCAGTTTGTGGGAGCCATGGCGCACCCGCTGAATCGCGCGCGCATCCTGCAGCCCCGGGTGGCGGTGAGCCACTCCGGCTCCCACCGGTCGCGGTACGCCCAACTGTGCGGGAGTGAACCGGGCATCGACCCGTATACCCGCGCCGTCTCCGACGTTTACCAGGACCTCTTCCAGGAAGGCTCGTTCATTGGGAAGGGGATCTACGATGTCGATGCCTTCGAGCGGGCGCTCGGAGGACGTTTTCCCGAGAACCGCATCCTCAGCCACGATCTGCTCGAGGGGTGCTACGCGCGGGCGGGGCTATTGAGCGATGTGGCGCTCTACGAGGAGTATCCTTCCAGCTACGCCGCCGACGTGAGCCGCCGGCATCGCTGGATCCGGGGGGATTGGCAGATTGCCCGCTGGCTGTTCCCGCAGGTTCCCGGCGCCGGCCCGGGCCGCGAGAGAAATCCGCTCTCCTGGCTTTCCCGTTGGAAGATCTTCGATAACCTGCGGCGCAGTCTCGTACCCGCGGCTCTGACCCTGCTGTTGGTGCTCGGCTGGACCGTCCTGGCCTCCCCCTGGTTCTGGAGCTGGTCGGTGATCCGGATCATGGTGATTCCATTCCTGCTCGGTCCTTTCGTGGAGTTGTTTCGGAAGCCGGAGGAGGTGCTGCCCGCGCAGCAACTCGCGGCGACCTTCCGCGCGGTTGCCCGCAACATGGCTCATGCCGCTTTTAACGTCGCCTGTCTGCCGTATGAGGCGTTCTTCAGCCTGGATGCCGTCGCGCGCACCATCTGGCGGATGCTGATCACCCGCCGGAAACTTTTGGAATGGAACCTGGTTCGTCAGAGCGGCACGGATCTGGCGGCCTTCTCGCGGACCATGTGGATCGCGCCCGTCGTGGCTAGCGCCGTGTGGATCTGGCTGACCGTTTCCAGGCCGGCCGTGCTAGCGGTGGCCGGGCCGCTGCTGGGCCTGTGGTTTGCCTGTCCCGCTATCGCGTGGTGGATCAGCCGGCCGCTCCCTCGGCGCCGGGCGGAGTTGACGGCGGATCAGACCATCTTTCTCCAGAAGCTGGCGCGAAAGACCTGGGTGTTCTTCGAGACCTTCGTCACTGCGGAAGATCATTGGCTGCCCCCGGATAACTATCAGGAGCGTCCTCTGGGCGCGGTCGCGCATCGCACATCGCCGACCAACATGGGGCTGGCGCTGCTGGCGAATCTGTCCGCTTACGACTTCGGCTACCTCACGGCCGGACAACTCCTCGAGCGCACGGAGAACGCGCTCCACACCATGGGAGCGCTGGAACGCCACCACGGCCACTTTTTCAACTGGTATGACACGCTGACTCTGAAACCGCTTCCACCGCTGTACATTTCGACCGTGGACAGCGGAAACCTGGCCGGCGACCTGCTGACGTTGCGACCGGGCGTGCTGGCGCTGGCCGATGACAGGATTCTGAGTCCGCGATTATTTCCAGGACTCCTCGACACCTTGGAGAATCTCGCGGACGTGGCGGGAGACGCCGTTCCGGCCCAGATCGACCGGTTGCGAAAAGACCTGGAATCCGCCTCCGCTTTCCCTCCCGCCACGCTCGGCGCGGCACGCCTGCGGCTGGACCGGCTGGCCACGTCCGCCGCGGAGCTGGTCAGCGGCCAGGCGAGCTGGTGGGCGCGCGCCCTCTTGCGGCAATGTCAGGCCGCCCTGGAAGACCTGGCCTTTCTCGCGCCGGAGACCCTGTCGGGCGAGGAGGAAATCCCCACGCTGCGGGAACTCGCTGCCGTCAGCCCGCGCGCCCAAGAGAGGCTAGCGACCCTCGAACGCCTGGCGCACGAGGCCGGCGAGCTCGCTCGTATGGAGTACGACTTCCTCTACGACAAGGCGCGCCATCTCCTGGCTATCGGGTACAACGCGGGGGAGCGCCGGCGGGACTCGAGCTACTACGACCTGCTGGCTTCGGAAGCGAGATTGTGCACTTTCGTGGCGATTGCGCAGGGACAACTGCCGCAAGAGAGCTGGTTTGCTCTCGGGCGCCAGCTCAGCGCCGCCGGCGGCGAGCCGGTCCTGCTCTCGTGGGGCGGCTCGATATTCGAGTACCTGATGCCGCTCCTGCTGATGCCGACGTATGAGGATACCTTGCTCGACGATACCTATAAGGCGACGGTGCGGAGACAGATCGAGTACGGGAAAAAACGCGGGACACCGTGGGGCATTTCGGAATCCGGCTACAGCACCATCGACGCGCACCTCAACTACCAGTACCGCGCGTTCGGGGTACCCGGTCTGGGGCTCCGGCGCGGGCTCGCCGAAGACCTGGTGATTGCGCCGTATGCCTCCGCGCTCGCGCTCCTGGTGGCGCCCGAAGAGGCCTGCTCGAATCTCGAGCGGCTCGCCGCCGAGGGATTTGAAGGGAAGTACGGCTTCTATGAGGCGATCGACTACACC
>JBGOUV010000408.1:0-5956 GCA_041477815.1 Terriglobia bacterium
CACTGGTGACCGTCTCCGGGGGCTGATTCTCCTCTGTTGGACCCTCACCTTCCGGGTGAATCGCTACCAGGGCTCGTTCGTCGCTCATGTTGAACAGTATCAGCTACTTCACTGCTCAACCGAAAGGGCGACTGCCGCTTCTAGGATGAAGGCGGGATCTGCGCCCGGGTTCATTGCGGTGCGGCCGCCTTCTGGAAGTCTCCCGCCTTGAAGATGGCGATCTGAGCGGGGTCCAGGTGCTGGCGCAGAGCGGCGGTGATCTGGTCCGAGGAGAGAGAGGCGATCTTCCTTTCCAGGTCCGCCTCGAAGGCGGCGGTGCGGCCGTAATGGGCGTGGGAGCGGAGACGGCGGACCAATTCCGGGTCCTGGGAGCGAGAAACCTGTTGGGCCTGGAGCCAGCCGGACTTGCCGGCGGCGATTTCGCCGGCCGTGAAGCCGTCCTGGAGGGCGCGATCGATCTCCTCGCGAAAGGCCTTTTCCACTCGGGGCACGTTCCGGGGATTGGCGATGGCAAAGGCCATCCAGACGGTGCTCGCTTCCCGGGGCTGCGGCTGGAGGGTGGAGCCGACACCGTAGCTCAGGCCTTCCTTGCCGCGGATGCGCAGGTATAAGCGCGAGGCGGAGTGACCTCCCAGCAGGTAATTACCGAGGACCAGGGCGGGATAGTCGGGGTCCTCGTCGCCAACGGGCAGGCGGAGGCCGGCATAGAAGACGGCGTTTTGCTTGTCGGGGACTTCGAGCTGCTGGTGGCGGGCGGCGATCTTCTGGTAAGGGCGCTTCAGCTCGGCGTAGGGCCGGGGCGCCTTCCAGCCGGCGGTCAGCTCGGTGACCTGTTTCTGGACATCGTCGGGCTCGAAGTCGCCGGTCATGACCAGCTCGCCCTCGGAGGCGCCGTAGAAGCTGCGGTAGAACTGCTTGGCCTGCTCGAGGGTGACGGCCTTGATCTGGGCGATGCGCTCGTCGGGGGTGGGGACGTAGCGCGGGTCGCCCTCGGGATGGGGATTCAGGTGGCGCTGGAGAGCGTTGAGGCCCAGGAACTGCGGGTCGCTGCGGTTGGTCTCGTAGCGGGCGAGGGTCTCCTGGCGAAGCTGCTCGAATTCATCGGCGGGGAAGGATGGCTGGCGCAGCGCCTCGGCCACCAGGTAGCCCACGTCCTGCAAATTGGCGCGGACGGTTTCGATGGAGATCTCGCTGGAGTTGGCGTCACCCTGGATCTGGACGCGGGCCTTGAGGCGGTCCAGCTCGTCGCGGATTTGCTGGCGGCTGCGGCGGGCCGTGCCGCGCAGGAGCATGCCCCGAGCCATTTCGGCGGCGGCGCCCTGGTGGCGCAGGCTGGCTTCATCGCCGAAGTAGAGGCGCAGAACGGCGGTGACCGTGCTGCCGCGGGTGAGCTTAGGTAGCAGGACTATCTTCAGGCCGCCGGGCAGGCGGGTTCGGACGGCGCGCTTGTCGATGTTGGCGGGGGAGGGGTCAAAGGCTTCTCCGGCGCGGTAGGCGGGGTCACCCTTGTAGTCCTGGACCAGCGCGGCCACGTCGGGCGGGCCCGGGATCTCGGCCCGCACGGGATGGGCTTCCGGGATAAACAGGCCGACGGTGCGGTTGGACGGCTGGAGGTAAGCGGCGGCGACGCGCTGCACGTCCTGCGGGGTGACTTGGCGGATGCGGTCGCGGTGGAGGAAGAGCAGACGCCAGTCGCCCTGGGAAGCCCACTCGCTCAGCTCCAGGCCAACCTGCTCGGGGTTGGTGAGCTCCAACTCGAGGTCGCGGAGGATCTGGGCGCGGGCGCGGTTGACTTCCTGCTGGGTCACGGGCTCGGCGGCGAGGGCGTCGAGGGTGCGAAGGAGGGCGTCGCGGGCGTCGTCGAGGGAGGACTCTTTGCGAACCAGGGCCCGAAACAGGACCGCGCCCGGCTCGCGCAGGGTGAGGGCGGAGGCTCCCACGGAGGCCGCCTTCCGGGTCTCGATCAAGGCCTTGTGGAGACGCCCGCCGGGGCTCGCGCCCAGGATGCTGTTCAGGACGGCGACGGCGGCGAAGTCGGGGTGGGCGCCGGGGGGAACGTGGTAGGCGGCCAGCGCCACCTGGACGTCCCCGGCGCGGCGCAGGATTACCTGGCGCTCGCCGTCCTGGGTGGGCTCGGCGGTGTAGGTGACGGGGAGCCGGCGGGTGGCGCGCGGCGCTTTGCCGAGGGTCGCTTCGGCCAGGGGGAGAGCCTGGGCCTCGTCGAACTTGCCGGCCACCACGACCACCGCATTGTCCGGCTGATAATAGGTCTTATAAAAAGTCTGCAGGCGCTCGATGGGGACGCGCTCGATGTCGGAACGGGCGCCGATGGTGGACTTGCCATAGTTGTGCCACAGGTAGGCAGTGGAGAGCACGCGCCCGTACAGAACGCCATAGGGGCTGTTTTCGCCGGCTTCGAACTCGTTGCGCACCACGGTCATCTGGCTGTCCAGGATCTCCTTCTTGACGAAGGCGTTGACCATGCGGTCGGCTTCCAGGTCCAGAGCCCAGGCCAGGTTGTCGCCGGAGGCGGGGAAGATCTCGTAGTAGTTGGTACGGTCGTACCAGGTAGTGGCATTGCGGCGGGCGCCGCGGGCGGCCTGCTCCTGCTTGGCGTCGGGGTGCCGGGGCGAGCCGTAGGAGACCAGGTGCTCGATAAGATGAGCCATACCGGCTTCGCCGTAGTTCTCGTGGCGGGACCCGACCAGGTAGGTGACGTTGACGGTGATGGTGGGCTTGGAGGGGTCGGGGAACAGGATCAGGCGGAGACCGTTGGAGAAGCGGTATTCGGTGAGGCCCTCCACCGAGGCGACTCTTTCCGCGGCGGCGGCGGCCGGGAGGGCTGCCAGACAAAGCGTGAGGGCCAGGGTGCGCATGGTATCGACACCAATCCTCGAGCAGATGACAATCACGGTTTCGATCGGCAAACCTCCACGCCGGCCAGCGGCTGTCGTCGACGGCGACCCTGAACAACACTACGAGAATACGTCCCTCCGGCCCGGCGTTGCCGAGGGAGACAACCCCGGCCGGAGGGAAAAGGCGCAGCCCGCTGCCTGGAGGAACCCTACTTCACGGAGTCGACGTGGATCGAGTCGCCGTCGAGCTTGCCCGAAACGGTGATCTTCTCGCCGGCCTTGGCCTTCACAGAGTCCGGGTTGTGGACCTTGATGACCTTCTTGTCGTCGGTGACCAGAACAATGTCTCCGCCCTTCTCGATGCACTTCTTGGCGCAGGCAGCGTGACCGTCCCCGGCCCGACCCTTCGCGCCGCAGGCGGCGTCGGTTACGAAGCCGGTGACGTCAGCAGCCACGGCCAGACCTGTCAGCACAAAAGCAAACACCATAACCACTGCGAGTTTCTTCATGCAAACTTCCTCCTTGAGAAGTCAATAGGATAGCGCATCCGGAGAAAGATACGCAACAGTGTCGGGATTGGTTTTTTTGGGGCCGCGGCGCCGAACCGCGACCGTCTGGGAGCGCAGGGCTCGGCAAATCGGGGATCCAGGCCGTTACGGTCGCGGTTCCGTGCTTTGTCCGATGTGGTATTTTTGGGAAGCTCTTTTATGGATAGTGACCGCCAGGAGAGGATCCGGTACTTCGGATTCGCCGGCTTCGTGGGGCTGCTGCTGCTGCTCAACGTTACCGGTATCTTTAAATACGTTTTCGGGATCGATACGGCGATTATTCTGGCCCTGCTGGCCGGGTATAAGATCTTTTACAACTCGATCTCGGCGCTGCTCGAAAAGCAGATCTCGGCGGATCTGGCCATCTGCATTGCCGCGATTGCGGCCCTGACGGTGGGGGAATACGTGGCCGCCGCCGAGGCCATGTTCATCATGCTGCTGGGGGAGGGCCTGGAGGCGTACGCGGCGGGACGGACCGAGGCCGCCATCCACCGGTTTGTGGAGCAGTTGCCACGGCGGGCGCGGGTAGTGCGGGACGGCCAGGAGGTGGAGGTCGGGGTCGAGGAACTGCTGCCGGGGGAGACCGTGGTGGTCCGGGCTGGGGAGCGGATAGCAGCAGATGGCCTGGTGGTGGAGGGGTTCTCGGGGGTGGATGAGAGCTCCATCACGGGCGAAAGCGTCCCCCGGGACAAGCAGCCGGGGAACGAGGTCTTCTCGGGGACCATCAACGGGAATGGGCGGCTGGCGATCCGGGTGACGGCGGCGGGGAGCGAGACGACGCTGGCGCGGGTGGTGCGGCTGGTGGAGGAGGCCAAGGAGAAGCGGGCGCCGGTGGAGCGGCTGGCCGACCGGTACGCGAAGTACTTTTTGCCGGCGTTGTTGCTGGCCGCGTGCCTGACCTTTTACTTCACGCGGGACTGGCTGCGGACGGTGGCGGTGCTGATCGTGGCCTGCCCGTGCGCCCTGATCCTGGCCACGCCGACGGCGATGGTGGCGGCGATCGGGGGGCTGGCGCGGCGGGGGATCCTCGTGAAGGGCGCGCACTTCCTGGAACTGGCGGCCAAGGCCGATACCATCGTCTTCGACAAGACGGGTACCTTGACCACGGGGAAGTTCCAGGTGGTACGGGTGATGGGGGAGAGTGAAGACGAGGTGTTGCGGCTGGGGGCGGCGGCCGAGAGCGGGTCGGAGCATTTGCTGGCCAAAGTGATCGTGGAGGAAGCCCGGCGGCGGGGGCTGACGGTGGAGACGCCGGGGGATGCTCACGTGGTGCCGGGGCGGGGGGCGCAGTGTCATCTGAACGGAAATACGGTTCGGGCGGGGAATGCGGCGTTCCTGGCCGAGGAAGGCATTATCAGTACGGGGCACCTGCTGGAGGAGGCCGACAAGCTGGGGGCTACGGCGGTGTTGGTGGCCGTCGACCGGACCCTGGCGGGGGCCATCCTGCTGCGGGACTCGCTGCGTCCGGGGGCGGCGGAGGCGCGGGAAGAGCTGGAGGGGATGGAGCTGTCGCACCAGGTGCTGCTAACGGGCGACCGGCGGCGGGCGGCGGAGGCGATCGGCCGGGAGATGGGGCTCCACAACGTGGAGGCGGAGCTGCTGCCCGAGCAGAAGCTGGAGCGGATCCGGCAGATGCAGTCGCAGGGCAGGATCGTGGCCATGGTCGGCGACGGCATCAACGACGCCCCGGCATTGGCGGCGGCCAACATCGGGATTGCGGTGGCGGGGTCGGGGGCCGAGATTACGGCCGAGGCGGCCGATGTCGTCTACCTGAATCATTCGCTGGACAAGCTGCCGCGCCTGTTTGACGTGAGCCGGCGGGCGGTTACGACGGCCTGGCAGAACATTATCCTGTTTGCCGGGCTTTTGAACGTGATGGCGGTGTTCGCCGCCGCCTACGGGATACTGGGGCCGATCGGGGCGGCGTTCACGCACCAGATCTCTTCGTTCTTCGTGATGTTGAACTCGCTGCGTCTGCTGCGGGTGGAGCGGCCCACGGGACGGCCGTCGCGGTGGGCGAAGGTGCTGGCGCTGTGGGAGCCGGTGGGGGCGCGGCTGGGGCGGATCGATCCGGGGGCGGGGTTTGCGTGGGTCTGGGACCGGCGGCGGGAGTTGGCCCGGCCGGCGCTGGCGGGGGCGGCGGCGCTGCTGGTGTTGGGCGGGTTCTATACGCTGGAGCCGCATGAGCAGGGCGTGATTGAGCGATTTGGGCGGAAGGTCCGGCCGTACAAGGAGCCGGGCTGGCATTACAAGCTGCCGTGGCCGATCGAGCGGCTGACGCGGGTGGAGGCGGAGCGGGTACGGTCGGTGGAGATCGGGTATCGCACGTCGGAGGGCGCGGGGGGCGAGCCGGCCGCCTACGAGTGGAACGTACAGCATCGCGCGGGGCGGTTTCAGAAGCGGCCCGAGGAGTCGCTGATGCTGTCGGGCGATCAGAACATGATCGAGTTAAACGGCGTGGTGCATTACAGCGTGGTGCGGGCCGATGATTACATCTTTCGCCTGGTGGACGCGGACGCGGCGGTGCGGGCGGCGGCGGAGTCGGTGGTGCAG
>JBGOUV010000443.1:0-5191 GCA_041477815.1 Terriglobia bacterium
CACTGGTGACCGTCTCCGGGGGCTGATTCTCCTCTGTTGGACCCTCACCTTCCGGGTGAATCGCTACCAGGGCTCGTTCGTCGCTCATGTTGAACAGTATCAGCTACTTCACTGCTCAACCGAAAGGGCGACTGCCGCTTCATAGGATTATTGGAAGCAGGGATACCCGGCAGTCATGATCTCGGATACTGCCCTCAATAGGAACAAGAACTACCATACCGGGCTAGACACCGCAGACCGCTTGGACTATACACGGATGGCCATGGTGGTGAGAGGAGTCTACGGTGCCGTGCTGGCTGCCGCCGTTGCACGCTAGGTGACGAGATAACTGGCACGTGTTCCCACCTTAGAAGACCGCGTTTCCCCGCTTTTCCCGGTGTCAGCACGCACCCGAACATCTACCGGATTCCCGTGCCTTGAAGAGGGATGCGCCGCAAGGGAGTGGTGGTTTCTTCCACTCGCAGAAACTGCTCCCTTAGGGTCGCGGCTCGCTGCTGTCAACCAAAAGCTTGAGCCGCTCAATCCGCACGCGGGCGTGGTGGACCTCCTCCGCCCCCGCGCCCTCCGACTCTAGCAGCGCTTCGTACTCCCGCACCGCCTCCCCCGTCTTCCCCTGCTTCTCGCACATCTCGGCCACATTGGTGTGGACCGAGTACACCCACACGTCCGAATCCTCCGCCGTCTGCCCAATCCGGAGCACCTCACGGTAATGTCTTTCGGCCTCCGCCCACCGGCCGATCTGCTCGTACGCCTTGGCCAGCTCGTGGTGCGCGCCCCGGTCGTCGGCGTCCAGGCCGGCCAGCGCCTCCCAGCTTGCGATGGCCTCGCGCCACATCTCCGGGGTGGGCTTCGAGTTCTCCTGGGTCAGCGCCGACGCCAGCTCCCGCCGCGCCATCCGATGCTCGGGACGATCCGCCACCGCCCGGCGCAATTCTCCGATAGCCTCCAGGTTACGGATCGCACGCAGGTGGATCTCCGCGAGGCCCACGCGCGCCTCCGCGCATTTCGGGTCCATCTCCAGCGCCTTCCGGTAGGCCGCCTCCGCCTCCGCGCTGTGCCCCTCCTCGGCCGCGATCAACCCCAGATAAGCCACCGCCGCGGCCATCCGAGGCTCCAGAGCCAAGGCCTGCCGGAACTCCAGCGACGCCAGACGCAGGGCCTCCCCGGTGTCGTCGTGCTCCTCGAACAGCGCCCGTCCTCGCTCGAAATGGACCTGCGCGACCGGCGCCTGCGCCAGAGCCGCCAGCAGGATGATCCCTAGCACTGCACCCACCATTCCATGCTAACATCTGACCCATGAAGAAACTCGTTCTCACCGCCGTCGTTTCCTCGGCCCTCACCCTGCTGGCCGTTTACTCCCTCGCCGCCACGGGCAAGATCACCCAGACGGTGAAGCTCGAAAAGCCCCGCGTCACCGTCACTGAGGTCAACCAACCGGTAGGTGTGCCCCGCGAACCCTACGTCCGCCCCACCGACCAGGTGATTGTCTTTCTGGACGACTGCTCCTACGACCGCGTCGACGCCAAGACCAGCCACAAGACCCGCGTCACCCGCCACTCCGGCGAGGTCATCTGGCACGACAAGGGTGAGAACGCCCCCACCTTGATCAACGCGGGCTCGAAACCCTATCGAACACTAGTCATTGCTCTGAAGTAGAGGACAAGACCTACCGCAGCCTCCGCACCCGGATTCCGCTCTCCAGCGTGAACTCGGCGCTTACGCCCCCCACCAGCGCACTGCCTCGTCCCAGGCCCAACTTCTCCCGCAGCCGGTAGACCGGTTCGATCCCCGTGCAATGCGCGCCCAGGAAATTCTGAACTCCCATCTCCCGCAGCCGGGCCCCGGTCCAGTCGAGCTGCTGGTCCGTCGCCTCGAAGAGATGGAACCCTCCCACCACCCCATAGAAGGGCGCCTGCCGGACCTTCGACCGCGCGAACTGCAGGGTATTCACCATTCCCGCATGACCGCACCCCGACAGCACCACCAGCCCTCGCTCGGTGTCGAACACCAGCGACATGTCTTCGGGCACGGTATCCTCCACCAAACCCGCCGCCGGAGACTCCACCCTTCCCCCGCCCGGAAAATTCCGTTCCGGATGCACGCGCGGCACCGGCCCGGTCAGCCACACCCCCGGATAAATCTCCACCGCCCGATCATGATCGACAAAAACCCCGCCGCGCACCAGGTACTCCTTGCGAATATCTATCATGGGATTCTGTTCCCCGCGGCTCCCCGGGCGGCTCCAAAAGATCCCGGTCCCCACGTGGGCCCGCCGCAGCGCCTCCGGGTACTCGCGCCGCAGCGTCAGCAAACCGCCGGTGTGGTCCGGATGGTTGTGGCTCAGAATCACCTCCGGCACGTTCTTCAGGTCCACGCTCAGCTCCCGGGCGTTCTCCAGCACCGTGGTGGGCCGGTTCCCGGTATCGAAGAGCAGCCGCCGCCCGTCCACCTCCACCAGCGCGGCGAAGCCCCACTCCCCTACGCCGTCGTCGGCCAGCATACTCGACAACACCAGGATCCGCAGCGAGCGCACCCGCCCCGGTGGCGCCTGAGCGGCCAATACGGAAACCAGAGTTACCGCCGCCAGCCAGCGCATTCCCGTATTGTAGAATAGAGGCATGGAGAAGGTAGTTCGGATCTTTCGCAGCCACCAGGAGGCGGACGAGGCAGATCGAGAGTATTTCCGGAACCTGACTCCTCAGCAGCGACTGGACATTTTCCTGGAGGTGCTGTGGCGGGGGCGCAATGGCGATGAGGCTGCCGAAAGACTTGAGAGAGTTTATCGAATTGTTGAACTCTCACGGAGTTGAGTACGTTCTGGTAGGGGCGTACGCGATGGCCTACCACGCCCGGCCTCGCTATACCGATGACATTGACATTCTGGTTCACCGCTCGCCGGCAAACGCCGCGCGGATCGAGGGCGTAATCAGGGCCTTCGGCTTCACGTCCCTGGGTTTGACTGCCGCCGATTTTCAACGCGAGAATCAGGTGGTGCAGCTCGGCCATCCGCCGAATCGGATCGACATTCTCACGACCATCAGCGGAGTGTCCTTCGAGGAGGCCTGGCAGGCGCGGCAGTTTGGCGATCTGGACGGCGTAACCGTGCCATTCCTGAGCAAGGATTGCCTGGTCCGGAACAAGATGGCTTCCGGCCGGGATAAGGACCTGGAAGACTTGAAGCGGCTGTCCTGAACGTCGGACTACCACGGTGATGGAAACCGTGCCGGTTTCCTCCTGGGGTCGAGACGAGTCTCGACCCGGCAGGCTGAAGCCGGCGTCACGTCGCCGCCGTGCTGGTGCGCTACAGGGTCAGTTCGCGGGCCTTGGACCGGATCAGGTCCCAGGCTTTGTCCACGTGGAGCTGCCTGGTTCGGATGTTCCCTACGGCCAGGCGCAGAGTGAACTTATCGTTGAGGACGGTATGAGACAGGAGTACTTTGCCGGTTTGGTTCACCTGATCCAGCAGGCTGCGGTTCATGCGCTGCAGTTGCCCCTCGCTGATCCGAGGCGGATGGAACCGGAAGCACACTGTGGAGAACAGCACCGGGGCCATCAGCTCGAAATCCTCGTGCAGGCGGATGGTCTCGCCGAACTCCCGCGCCAGCCGCAGATGCTCCCGCAGGTTGGCCACGATGCCCTCGCGACCGAAGTAACGCAGCACGAACCATAGTTTCAGCGCGCGGAACCGCCGTCCCAGCGGAATCCCGTAGTCCATCAGGTTAATACCCTGCGCGTCCTCGGCGGTGGTGAGAAACTCGGGCACCAGGCTAAACGTTCGTCGCAGCACGTCCGGACGCCGGCAGTAGAAGGCGCTCAGATCGAGCGGCGTGAACAGCCACTTGTGCGGGTTCACCACCAGCGAGTCGGCCAGGTCGCACCCGGCCAGCACATGGTTCATTTCGGGCACGATGGCCGCGATGCCTCCATAGGCCGCGTCCACATGCAGCCACAAGCGGCGCCGCCGACAGATTTCGGCGATCTTTCCCACTGGATCCACCGACGTGGTCGACGTGGTTCCCACCGTGGCCACCACGCAGAAGGGTCGCCTATTCGTAAGCAGGTCTGCCCGGATGGCCGTGTCCAGCGCTTCCGGGTTCATGCGGAACTCCTCGTCCACCTCGATCTTGCGGACGTTCTCCTGACCGATCCCCAAAGCCATGGCCGCCTTCTCCGCCGCGGAGTGCGCCTGCTGGGAAACGTACAGCACCAGCGGCGGCGCGCCGCTTTGTCCCTTGGTCCGGATGTGCAGATCCTCCTGGGCCTCCCGCGCGGCGGCGATGGCGTGCAGCGTCGAGGTCGAGGCCGTATCGTGGATCATGCCGAAGACGTGATCGGGGAGCCCCATCAAGCGCCACAACCAGTCCAGCACCACCTGTTCCAACTCGGTCGAGGCCGGCGAGGTCCGCCACAGCATCCCATTGGGGTTCACCGTGGCGGTGAGCATCTCCGCCAGAATTCCCGGCCCCGACCCGGAAGTGGCGAAGTACGCCAGGAACCCGGGATGATTCCAGTGCGTGATGCCGGGCAGGATCAGCCGCTGGAAGTCGGCCAGGATAACGTCCATCGGCTCACCCTGCTCGGGGGGATGCGGCGGGAGCGACGACGCCACCGCCCCCGGCGCCACCGCTGGCAACACCCGCCGGTCCCCGGCTTCCGCCAGAAAATCCGACATCCACTCGACTGCCTCGTGCGCATACCGCCGAAAATCCTCCGGCGGCATATCTCCAGGCATGCGCTTCACGCCGCCTCCTCCAGCACCGCCGGCAGCCAGCCGCGAAACCACTGCCGGAACTGCTCCGCTAGTTTCTGTCGCGACGGGCCGGCCGGCACCGGCTCCGGTCCCACCGGCAGGCCCCGCTCGATCAGCGCCAGCTTGATCCAGCACGGCGCCGGAAACCGGTCCAACCAGGCGATAAACTCCCGCAGGCGCCGGTCGAGCGCCTGCGCCCGTCCCGCCACGTTCCCCGTCACCGCGCGGTCGATGGCCAGCAGCAATTCCGGAATCACACCGGCCACACCGGAAACCACGCCGTCGGCTCCTTGCACTCGCGCCTCGGTGAAGATCTTGTCGTCGCCCACCAGCAGTGTGAACGGATGATGCGATCGCAACGCCCGCAGCCGCAAGAACTGATCGAACGACCCGCTGGAGTCCTTGATCCCGGCAAAGCTTCCGGTTTCCAGCAGCACCCGC
>JBGOUV010000414.1:0-5845 GCA_041477815.1 Terriglobia bacterium
CAGTGGCTCAGCGAAGGCATCGACGTGACCCCCGAAGGCGAGTACCACGAGCGCTCCAACGGCACCTACAACCCCATCGTCAACAACGCCCTGATCGCCATCGCCGACCACCTGAAGCGTCCCGACCTGCTCGAACCCGCCCGCCGCAACCTCGACCTGATGCTCTACATGACTCACCCCGACGGCGACGTCGTCACCGACTACTCGGGCCGCCAAGACCGGGCCACCCGAGTCCGCAACACCAACTACTACCTGTCCTACCGGACGCTGGCGCTCCGCGACCAGAACGGCCAGTTTGCCTCTGCCGCTGACGCCATCCGCGACCGCGAGCGCGACTCCGGCGCCCTCGCCGGCGCCCTAGCCTACTTCCTCCTGGACCCCTCCCTCCGCCGCGACACCGTCCCCCGCCGCCCCCTCCCCGATTCCTACGACCGCCTCATCACCGGCTCCGGCGTCGCCCGCCTCCGCCGCGGCCCGCGCAGCGCCACCGTAGTCTCCAACTCCCCGTCATTTTTCTCCCTCCGCCACGGCGACGCCGGCCTCGACTCGGTAAGTCTCATCACGGCTTTCTTCGGCAAGGGCCAATTCGTCTCCCCCACCATCGAGAAGACTCCCGCCGGCTACCTCCTCACCCAATCCCTCGAAGCCCACTACTACAACCCTCTTCGTCCCGAAGACATCCACTACGGCCAGTGGAGCGCCGAAGAGCGCGAAACGAAACGCCCTCGCACCAATACCCAGAAGCAGACCGTCCGCGTCACCATCCGCGAAGTCGAGAACGGTTTCCAACTCCAACTACAGGTGGACGGCCCGCGCGGCCTCCCCGTCCTGCTGACCCTGGCCTTCCGCCCCGGCACAGAAATCCGAGCCTCCCCTGAAGGGCTGCTCTCCACCGCCCACAACGACGTGTTCCTGGAAAAAGGTCACGCCACGGCCCGGACCGGTCGCCACGTAATCCACTTCGGTCCCGGCCGTCGCGACCACACCCTGGTCAATATGCGCGGCGCCGCCACCTTTCCCGCTAACCTTCAGCGCGTCCACCTGGCTTGGCTCGCCCCGGTCTCCGAGACGATCCTCCTCCAGTGCCTCTAGAAGACCAGCCCGGTGGCCTGCTGGAGTAGTTCCTTGCCTCGCGCCAGAACGGCCTTCCGCCAAGCCTCGTCTCCAGGGCAAAAGAACTCCTTCAGTTCGCTCTTTGTCGCGTGTTCCACCGTACCGCCGCCATGCTGATGCCAGCGGTTCTCTTCCCGCAGCGCGTGCAGCACGCGGACGGAGTGGTAAGTGCCGAACTCCTGGCAGACGAAATACGATTTGGCTTTCGGAACCATCCGAGCAAGGAGCGAGTTGTATCCTCCCCGAACACGATAGGCTGGGCTCCGCTCGGGTGCCAACGGGGCCACCCTCTCACCAAAGATGGTCTTCAGCGTATCGTACTGCTCGGTCTCGACAAGCAATGTGTCGATGCCGTATTTCCCTAAACCTGTGTGCACATCGATAGCAGCAATGTGCTCTACCGCCGGGAAGTGCCGGGCGAGCCAGTCCTGATACTCTCTCGGACCTTGCTGCAACTGCTTCCCTCCAAAGAACAGGCCCCTTGGGTAATCATATTGACCGCCCGCCACAGCCTGTCTGAGAGTAGAAAGGCCGTATCGCGCGACCAGCCACCCAGCCCGCACGTAATAGAAGTCGCTGGAGGGAGATGTCGGGGGATTCAGAAAGGAATCCAGCTTCCGGTAGCCCTCCGGGGCTCCCGCGTAGTCCTCGTCTGGTCCGAGAAAGTTCCGGTTCAGATCGACGTTATTCTCGTTGAACCGGCGGAGCCATGCCATCCCATAAGGGTTGAGGACATGGACCAGCACGATCGCTGCGTCATCAGGAATCGACGGAAGACCGGCCTCCAGCCACTGCAATTGAATGGCGGAACCGGCAAAGGCTTCGACTCCATGCAGGCCCGAAGAATGAAGCAAGACCCGTCGAGGCTGATCGGCCCCGAACCACGCGATGTCGATGGACAGGTCCTCGCCGGCGGGTCCCTTGGCGTCCAATGGCAGGGACTCCAGGCGCCCGCCGGCTTTCTTGACCGCCTCCCGGAACCGGGACCGCGCGGTGATGTAGTTCTGCGAGAAATACCTATCTGGCGTTCCCAAGTTGGACCTCCGAATCAGTATCAGCAGCAGGCAGATGCCGGCCAGAAGAATCGCACTGACGGCAACCAAGGACCCCACTCTTCGGTCTTTCAACATCGTCCACCTCCGTAATACATAAATGCTACCTTGCAGACCGAGAATAACTCAAACTACGACAGACGTACACAGTTGACGTGACAGTTTCACCAGTGTCACACTTTGGATCGTAGCCGGACTGGTGGAGGCGGATGCCCATGGACATGCACGTGAGCAAGGACAGCGATGTCCCCCTCCGCCAGCAGGTCGCCGCGCAATTGGAGTTCCTGATTGCCACCAGAAGGCTGAAGCCTGGCGACGCCCTACCCAGCGTGCGGTCCCTCGCGCGCCAGCTCGGCGTGCACCATAACACCGTCAGCCAAGCCTATCAGGACCTGGTCCAGAAGCGATTCCTGATCCGGCGGCGCGGGAGTCGAATGGTGGTCCGCGACCCGGAAACACCGCTGCATCCGACGCCCGCCAGCGACGTGGACCATCTGATCAGCGGGATGGTCCGGACCGCCCGGCAGCACGGCTACACGCTGCAACAGCTTTACCAGTGCATCCGCGAGCGAATGCTGGAGGAGCCCCCGGACCGCATCCTCGCGCTTTCGACCGACTCGGGGATGCGTGTCCTGTTCCAGATGGAGCTAAGCGAGCATCTCGCCTGCCCGGTGGAGGCCTGCTCCCCTTATCAGTTGATCGCGAACCCGAGCCTGGCCATCGGCGCCCTGATTGTAAGCAATCCCGGTCCCTTGCCGGAAGTCCTTCCTAACCTGCCGAAGAACCAAACCGCCATTCCGATCATTTACTCCGGAGCGAAGGAACACTTGGAAATAGTCCGGCGCTTGCAGCGTCCTTCGTTGATTGCCGTCGTCTCGATCAGCGAGTACTTTCTGGGCATCGCCCGAGGTGTGCTGGGCCCTGTGGTGGGCCAACGGCATTCCCTCCTGGAACGCCTCCTGACCGGGGACACCCCGGATCTTCAGGACGCTGCGGATATCGTGTTTTGCGATTCGATCGCCTACCGCTTGGTGCGTACCCGGGCGAAAGCGAAGAGCGCGGTTCTCTATCGCCTCATCGCCCCCGAGTGCCTCAATCAGATCTCGTCCGCAATGGGGGATCGCTGGGTCAAAGCTCCCTCTGCGTAGCCCGCCGGAGCCGCACCTGATCCTTCAAGTAGTAGTGCGCCAAGCGGTAGCGGCCGCGGTCCCTGCTCCCTGATTGCAGGTTGTGCTATACTGAATCTCTAGTAATTCTATCG
Source organism: Terriglobia bacterium (assembly GCA_041477815.1). Classification (GTDB taxonomy): domain Bacteria; phylum Acidobacteriota; class Terriglobia; order Bryobacterales; family JACQDG01; genus JBGOUV01. Next base: position 3,427 of record JBGOUV010000414.1, read on the forward strand.
AGATTAGGAGCATAGACCCGAGTGAGTGTCACCCTTCGCGCCACCTTCAAGCAGCTCAGCGACCTCTTCCTCCTCTCCGAAGGGGGCTACCTCCCCGTAACCGGTTTCCAGACCAGCCGCGAAGTTCGCCACGTCGGCGAGACCATGCATCTCACCTCCGGCCAGCCCTGGAGCGTCCCCATCATCTTCCCGGTCACCGCAGCCGACGCCCAGACCCTGAAGCGCGCCGAAAGCGCCCAGATCGAGGACCTGGACGGCCACCCTGCCGGCCGTATCCTGATCGAGGAGATCTTCCGCCTCGACAAGAGCCACTACGCCCGCCACATCTTCCGCACCGAGGACCCCAAGCACCCCGGCGTCGCTTGGCTCGCCGGCGCCGGCGACTTTAGCGTAGCCGGTAAGGTCGAGGTCCACCCCGGCTGGAAGCTCGACCTCCCCGGCGGACTCCCCTTCTCCCCCCGCCAGGTACGGGCCCTGATCGCCGAGCGCGGCTGGACCAAGGTAGTTGGCTTCCAGACCCGCAACCCCATCCACCGCGCCCATGAATTCTGCACCAAGGTGGCCCTCGAAACCGCCGACGGCCTGGTCATCCATCCCCTGCTCGGCGAAACCAAGTCCGACGACACCCCCGTCGAGGTGCGCCTGGCCTGCTACCGGGCCTTGGTCGACAACTATTACTCGCCCGCCCACACCCTCATCGCCGGCTTCCCCGCCTGGATGCGCTATGCCGGCCCGCGCGAGGCCATCTTTCACGCCCAGGTCCGCCGCAACTTCGGCATCACCCACCTCATCATCGGACGCGACCACGCCGGCGTCGGCAACTACTACGGTCCCTTCGACGCCCAGAAGATCTTCTCCGGATTCCAGCCGGGCGAGCTGGGCATCGAGCCTATCTTCTTCGACACCGTGCATTACTGCGCCCGGTGCGCCGCCATGACCTCGCCCAAGACCTGTCCGCACGGTCCCGAGCACCACGTATCGCTCTCCGGCACCGCCGTGCGCAAGCTGCTAACCGAAGGCAAGCCCCTGCCCCCCGAATTCAGCCGGCAGGAAGTAGCCGCCATTCTCGCCGCCTCCCTCGGAGGCCGGGCGTGACCACCACTCTGCCCGATCTGGAAACCGCCACGGCCGAGCAGGTCCTCTCCTGGGGTCTCGAAACCTTCGGAGACAAACTCGCCGTGTGCACCAGTTTCCAGGACGAGGGCATGGCCATCCTCGACATAGCCGCCCGCCTCCATCCCGGCGTGCGCGTCTTCACCATCGACACCGGCCGCCTCCCGCAGCAAACCTACGACCTCATGGCAGAGGTTCACCGCCGCTACGGCCTCCGCGTCGAAATCATCCTCCCGGACTCGCGCGAAGTCGAGACCATGGCCACCCGCCACGGCCCCAACCTGTTCTACGACGGCGTCCCGCAGCGGATGCTCTGCTGCGAGATCCGCAAGGTCCGGCCCCTGGATCGCCAGCTCCGCACCCTGCAAGCCTGGGTTACCGGCCTGCGCCGCGGCCAGAACGAAACCCGCGCCACGGTCCGCAAGGCGGAGGTCGACCGCGCTCACGGGTCCATCGTCAAGCTCAACCCCCTGGCCGACTGGACCGCCGACCAGGTCGAGCGATACCTCCGCGAGCAAGACGTCCCCCGCCACGCCCTGTATGCCGCGGGCTACACCTCCATCGGCTGCGCCCCCTGCACCAGCGCCCCGCGCCCCGGCGAAGGCCCCCGCGCCGGCCGCTGGTGGTGGGAGACCGACGCCCAAAAGGAATGCGGCATCCATTTTTCGCCCGACGGCAAGGTCCGCCGGACCGTTGATATTCTTCTCGAGGAGATCCTGAGTGCCCGCTAATTTCAACCACAAAGGTCTCACCCTGTGGTTCACCGGCCTGTCCGGCTCCGGCAAGTCCACGGTCAGCAGCATCCTGGAGACGCGCCTGCGCACGCTCGGCGCCAAGGTCGAGGTCCTCGACGGCGACATCGTCCGCACCCATCTCTCGAAGGGTTTAGGCTTCAGCAAAGAGGACCGCGACATCAACATCCGCCGCATAGGCTTCGTCTGCCATCTCCTCAGCCGCAACGGCGTCATCGCCATCGCCGCTGCCATCTCCCCCTACCGCGAGACCCGCGATTGGGTTCGCTCGCAGGTCGAGCACTTCATCGAGATCTACGCCCACTGCCCCCTGGAAAAGCTGATCGAGCGCGACGTCAAAGGCCTCTATAAGAAGGCACTGGCCGGCGAGATCAAGGAATTCACCGGCGTCTCCGACCCCTATGAACCCCCCCACAACCCCGAGGTCACAATTAACACCCACTTGGAGACCCCCGAAGAGAGCGCCAACAAAATCTGGGCTAAGCTGGAGGAGATGAAGCTATTAGCTATTAGCTCTTAGCAGACTGGCTCCGCGAGCCATAATCGGGTTGCTA
>JBGOUV010000563.1:0-3323 GCA_041477815.1 Terriglobia bacterium
AGGACGACACCGGGCTCTCGAAGTCGAGCTTTCCCGAAACCTGCCCCTTCTCCCTCGACCAGATCCTGGACTCCGAGTTCTACCCCGGCTAGCCCTGTGCTATACTAGTCAAGTTCTTCCGCACCGCCCCGAATTCCGTCCCCACCTCACCCGATGTAACGGATCAGCGGGGTTGGACGTGTGCCGGGCGGCGCGAAGGGAGGTAGGTTTGCCGAAACTGAAAACTCACCGGGGGGCGATGAAGCGCTTCAAGAAGACGGCCTCCGGCAAAATCACCCGCGGCCACGCCAGTGCCCGCCATATCCTGACCTCGAAGACGCGCAAGCGCAAGCGCCGCCTGCGTCACAAGGGCCAAGTGAGCCCCGGCGACCACGCCCGTATCGCGCGCATGTTGCTGTAAGCGCACCGGTGTGCGAGCAGCGCGCATGGCACGTGCCTGCATCGCCGCCACTATAAAACGTTAAGGAGACAAACCGTGCCCAGAGTCAAACGCGGAACCAAACGCCGTGACCGCCGCAAGAAGATCCTCGAGCGCGCGTCCGGCTACTTTCTCACCAAGAGCAAGCTGTACCGCCAGGCGAAGGAGGCCGTCGAGCGCGGCCTGAAATTCGCTTACACCGGACGCAAGCTGAAGAAGCGCGATTTCCGGTCCCTGTGGATTGTCCGCATCGGGGCCGGCTCCCGCGCCAACGGCCTGTCCTACAACCAATTCATTCACGGTCTGAAACTGGCCGGCGTGGAGCTCGATCGCAAGGTCCTGGCCGACATCGCTGCCAGGGACGCCGCCGGGTTCACGGCGCTGGCTGAGCAGGCCAAAGCCGCTCTACCCAAGTAGCGGTCTGTCATGGCCAGTCCGCTCCCCAACGAGCTGGGCCCGGATCAGGCCGCGGTCGAAAGGCAGTACGCCGACCTCGGAGCGCTATTCGACCGTGAACTGGCCGCCACCCCGGAAGTGAAGGCCCTCCGCGACCGCTGGCTCGGCCGCAAGAACGGTCTCCTGACCTTCACCAACGACCACTGGCTCAAACCCGCTCCGCGCGAGTTGAAGCCCTTGGTTGGCAAGCTCCAGAACGCGCTCAAGGTCCGGGTCGAGCAGGCCCTCGAAGAACAGGCCCGCGTGGCCGCTGGGGCCGTCCGCGCCGAGCCGGGCCTGGACCTCACCCTTCCCGGACCACCGCGTCACATCGGCGCGCGCCATCCCGTTCTCATCGTTCAGGAAGAGATCCAGGACATCTTCCGGTCCATGGGTTACTCTATCGCCGAGGGTCCCGAGATCGAGTCCGACTACTACAACTTCGAAGCCCTCAACTTCCCCGATAACCATCCGGCGCGCGACGCCATGGACACCATCTTCATTACTGACAGAATGGTCCTGCGCACCCACACCTCGCCCAACCAGATACGCATCATGGAGAGTCATCGCCCGCCCCTGCGCTACCTGGTCCCGGGCAAGGTGTACCGCAACGACGCCCCCGACGCTTCCCACTCGCCCATGTTCCACCAAGTCGAGGGCTTCGCCGTCGACGAACGCATCACCTTCTCGGACCTCAAAGGCACGCTCGACTACTTCCTGAAGCAGCTCTTCGGCGCGGCCATTGTGACCCGGTTCCGGCCCAGCTTCTTTCCATTCACCGAACCGTCGGCCGAGGTGGATATCTCCTGCATCTTCTGCCAGGGCTCCGGCTGCCGCGTCTGCAAGCAGAGCGGCTTCATCGAGATCCTGGGCTGCGGCATGATCGACCCGGCTGTGTATTCCTACGTCGGCTACGACCCCGAGCGCTACTCAGGCTTCGCTTTCGGCATGGGCATGGACCGCGTGGCCATGCTGCGCTACGACATCAACGACATTCAGCTCCTGTTCCAGGGCGACGTCCGTTTTCTGAGGCAGTTCCGCTGATGCGAATCCTGCTGAGCTGGGTGCGCGAATTCGTCGACCTCCCCGAGTCCCCTCGGGACGTCGCCCACGCCCTCACCATGGCGGGCCTCACGGTCGAGTCGGTCGCCGAAGAGCAGGGGGAGACCATCCTCGAGATGGACATTACCACCAACCGCCCCGACGCCATGAACCACCTGGGCGTGGCCCGCGAAATCAGCGCCGTCTTCGGACGCCCGGTCCGCCGTCCCGAGATCCATTTCCACGAGGACGCCCGCCCCGCCGCCTCCGCCGCCTCGATCGACATCGCCGACCCCGACCTCTGCCCGCGCTACACCGGCCGCGTGGCCCTGAACGTCCAGGTGACCCACTCTCCGGACTGGATGCGCCGCCGCCTGGAACTGTGCGGCGTCCGCTCCATCAACAACGTCGCCGATATCACCAACTACGTCCTGCTCGAAGCCGGACATCCTACGCACGCCTTCGACCTGGACACCCTCCACGGCCCCCGGATTATTGTCCGCCGCGCCCGCCCGGGCGAGAGCCTCCTGACCCTGGACGGCGTGGAGCGCACGCTCCAGCCGCATCATCTCACCATCGCCGACGCCGACCGGGCGGTCGCTCTGGCGGGCATCATGGGAGGCGGCGAAACCGAAATCTCCCTGCGCACCAGGAACGTCCTGATCGAGAGCGCCTGGTTCGACCCCGCCTCGATCCGCCGCACCGCCCGCCAGCATGGCATGCACACCGAGGCCTCCCACCGCTTCGAGCGCGGCGCCGACATTGAAGCCGCCCCCTGGTCCAACGACCGCATCGCCGGATTGCTCGAACAGCTCGCCGGCGCCACCATCCTCAACGGAATGATCGATGCCTACCCGGCGCCCCGCGCCAGGGTCCCCATCCGCCTGCGCGCCTCCGAGGTTCGCCGGCACCTGGGCGTGGATATCTCGCCGCCGGAAATCGAACGGATCCTCCGCGCCTTGGGCTTCGAGGTGGAAGGCGAGCAGGTGACACCCCCCACCGCCCGTCTCGACGTCGAGCGGGAGATCGACGTGATTGAAGAGATCGCCCGCATCTGGGGCTACGACCGCTTCCCCCTGACCTTGCCCGCCTGGGCCGGACACGTCGAGCCGCCGCAGAACGCCCGCCAGCAGGAGCGCCTGCGCACTACCGCCCGCGCCCTGGGCTATGACGAGGCGATTACCTATTCGTTCCTCAGCGCCGCGGAGGCCGAGCGCTTCGGGTCCGGACCGGCGGTCGCGGTGCGCAACCCCCTCAGCGAGCTGCACGCGGTGATGCGCAACTCGGCCGTCCCCGGTCTGCTGCGCGCCATGGAGTGGAACCTAAACCGCGGCGTGTCCGACGCTCGCTTGTTTGAAATCGGCCGTCTCTATCGCCAGGATGGCGACGGCTTTGCCGAGCCTCCGGTCCTAGCCCTGGCCGCCACCGG
>JBGOUV010000486.1:0-4399 GCA_041477815.1 Terriglobia bacterium
GTCACCCGCGACTTCATCCGTCCGGGCGCCACCGTCATCGACGTCGGTATTAACCGGTTGACCGACGCCGCCGAGGTGGAACGCATCTTCGCCGGCCGCCCGGACAAGGTCGAGCAGTTCCGGCAGAAAGGCTCGGTGCTGGTGGGGGACGTGCATCCGGTGGACGTGGAGGAATGCGCCGGGGCCTATACGCCCGTCCCCGGAGGCGTCGGGCCGCTGACCATTGCCATGCTCATGGTCAACACGGTACGAGCCGCGCGGCAGCGCCGGAGACCCCAACCGCAATGAACCACCAAGACACCAAGACACCAAGAAAACCCAAACTTGGTGGCCTTGGTGTCTTGGTGCCTTGGTGGTGACATGCTTAGCCGCACCCGCGCCCTCCGCGTCGGCCTCACCGGCGGCTTGGCCACCGGTAAGACCCACGTCGCCCGCCTGCTCGCCTCCCTGGGCTGCCGGGTGCTCTCGGCCGACCAGGTGGGCCACGAGGTCTTGCTACCGGAGGGGGAAGCGTACCAGAATGTAGTCAGGGAGTTCGGTCCCGGGATTCTCGACCCCGACGGCAGCATCAACCGCCGCCGTCTCGCCGCCGAGGTCTTCGACCGCCCCGACCGGCTCGAAAGGTTGAACTCGCTGGTTCATCCTCCCGTCATCCAGCGCGAGGAGGCTTGGCTGGCGGGCCTCGAGCCGGGGGACATCGCCGTGGTGGAGGCAGCTATCTTGATCGAGACCGGCAGCTTTCGGCGCTTTGATCGCCTGATCCTTACCGTGTGCCCGCCCGAGGTGCAGATCGAGCGCTACATCGAGCGCAGCGGCGGGACCGAGGCCGAGGCCCGCGCCCGCCTCTCCCGCCAAATGTCCCTCGACGAAAAACGCCGCTACGCCCACTTCCTCATCGATACCTCCGGCTCGCGCGAGAATACCGACCGGCAGGTGCGCGACGTCTTTCAACAACTGCAACAGGTCGCCGTATGAAACTCCGTCCCCTTCTGCTCTCTCTTCTTCTGGTCACCGGGTTTGTGTGGTTTACCACCAGCCGCTGGTCGCCCGTGGATCTACACCTCAAGTCCCCGGCCAGGCTCTGGAGCGAGCCCCAGACCGCCCAGTCGGCGGGGCTCACCAGCGAGGAAATCTCGAACATCGCTATCTACCGCGCCGCCAGCCCGGCCACCGTCAACATCACCTCCACGGTTTACCAGCGCGACTGGTTCCTCCAGGTCTACCCGGTGCGCGATTCCGGCTCCGGCTTCCTCATCGACGCCGACGGCCGCATCCTCACCAACTACCACGTCGTATCCGGCCGCGCCCCCGCCGTGGAAGTGACCCTCGACGACAAGTCCAAGTACAAGGCCCGCATCCTCGGCTTCGATCGCCGCAACGACATGGCGCTCATCAAGATCGAGCCCCGCGAAAAGATGCACTTCCTGCGCCTGGGCGAGTCCGATAACCTGCAAGTAGGCCAGAAGGTACTGGCCATCGGCAACCCCTTCGGCCTGGAAGGCACCCTCACCGTGGGCATCATCAGCTCGCTCGGCCGCACCATCCAGGACGAAAACGGCGCGCGCCTGGAAGACATGGTCCAGACCGACGCCGCCATCAACCCCGGCAACTCCGGCGGTCCGCTGCTCAACTCCTCGGGGGACGTGATCGGCATCAACACCGCCATTTACGGCCCCGGCGGCAACATCGGCATCGGCTTCGCCCTCCCCATCAACCGCGCCAAGACGATGCTGGCCGACTACACCTCCCGAGGCCGCATCAACCCCCGCCCGTACCTGGGCATCACCACCAGCTTCCTCAGCGCCGACATCGCCGGAGCCATCGGCCTGCCCTCCCAACCCGGCTTGCTCATTCAGGTCGTGGAGCCCGGCTCCACCGCCGAGCAAGCCGGCCTCCGCGGCGCTGACCGCGAGGTCGCCATCGGCAACTACCTGGTCGCCATCGGCGGCGACTTCATCATCGCCGTCGACGGCCAAGCCGTCACCACCCGCAACGCCCTCACCCGAGTTCTCGAGCGCAAAAAGGCCGGCGACGCGGTCCGCCTGACCATCATCCGTGCCCGCCGGCGCTTGGAAGTGAATGTGACCCTGGGCGAGTCTCCCCAAAGGCTGTGAGGTGCCACAGGGTCATTTCCTGACCAATTCCACGCTCAGCGTGATCGCTACCTCGTCGGCCAGCACCAGTCCCCCCGTCTCCAGGGGCTTGTTCCACAGCAGCCCGAAGTCCTTCCGGTTGACCCGGGTCGTCGCCGACGCCCCCATCCGCACGTGTCCCTGCGCTTTCAGCTCCGGCGTGGGGCCCTCCACCGCCAGGGTCACCGGCCTGGTCACCCCGTGCATCGTCAAATTGCCCAGCACCCGTAACTTCCCGTCCCCCCCCCGCTCCGCCTTGGTCGATTGGAAAGTGATCGCCGGATACTTCTCCACCTCGAAAAAGTCCGCGCTTTTGAGATGCGCGTCCCGTTTGCCGTTCCGCGTGCTGATGGTCGCGGCGTCGATGGTGACGTCGATCACCGTCTTCCCCGGATCCTGCGGATCCCACTGGATGGTCCCCCGCGTGTTGGCGAAGTCCCCGGGTACGTCCGACAACAGCATGTGCCGCACCGAGAACCGGGAGCTGGAATGCGCCGGATCAATCTCCCAAGTCGCCACCTGCGCCGGCGCGAGCCAAGCCCACAGCAATCCCACCACCGAAAGACGCCTCATCCGCAAAGCCTCCACAAATACGGCGTCCTCCCCAATAGCAAGGTTTCACCCCTTTTTGCCTTTTGATTTTTGCCTTTTGATTTGGTTTCCCATTCCTTTCCACCGCCGAACCATCCCCGCCTCCACCCCGAAAAGGTCCAGCACCCGGCCCACTGTATGATTCACCAGGTCGTCGATGGTCCGAGGATGGTTGTAAAACGCCGGCACCGGCGGCACAATGATGGCCCCCATCTCGGCGCAGGCTTCCATATTGCGAATATGTGCCAGCGTCAGCGGAGCTTCCCGCACCAGCAGCGCCAGCCGCCTCCCCTCTTTCAACGTCACGTCGGCCGCGCGGCTCAACAGGTTATCGGTGTACCCGTGCGCAATGGCGGCCAGCGTCTTCACCGAGCAGGGCGCCACCACCATACCCGCGGTTGGAAACGACCCGCTGGACAGCGCCGCCCCCACGTCCCCCGCCGGATACCGCACCGTCGCCAGTTTCGCGACCTCCTCGACGGTGTACGGCGTCTCCCACGCAATGGTCCGCTCGCCGGCCTTGGAGATGACCAGGTGGGTCTCCACCTCCGGCAGCCCGCGCAGCACCTCGAGCAGCCGGATCCCGTAGATCGCCCCCGTAGCGCCGCAGATCCCCACCACCAGCCGCGTCACGCTAATCCTTCTCCATGACCTTGGCCCCCATGGCCCCGCCCGCCATGGACAGCGACACCATCAACAGAAAGCTCATCACCAGGTAGGTCAGCAGGAATGTCACCAGCCCCGCCGGCGACATCAGGAACTCGAGCAACTGCCGCGCCGACGGATCCTGCGCCGGCATCTTCTCGATGGCCTGCTGCATCACGTCGCGGAAATTCGTCCCCGCCGCCCGCGCCAGCGCGAAGTTCAGCGCCGTAAACACGATGCTGATTACGAAGCACAACAGCCCCGTCATCCCGCCCAGCCGCGCCCCTTCCCGTACGCGCAGCAGCAGCCCCGTCCGCCGCCCGTACAGGTAGGTGGCCAGAAAGCCCGCCCCGATAATCCACACGCAGCACCCGAAGCTCACGATAGGGATGGAGTTCAACAGGGCGCTCACCGATCCGCACAGCAGCGCCACCCGCAGGGCCGCCGGGTTGCCGAAGTGGATCCCCGGTTCGGCCGCGACCTCGGCCGGCTGCGGAACCGGCGTCAGCGGACCCTCCGGCTGCCGTTCCACCAGGTCCTCGTCCCGTTGCGGCCTTCCGCAGCTATGACAAAATCGCGCGTTGTCGGGCAGCGCCGTCCCGCAACTGCATATAAGAGCCATGAATGCTCAGTTTGCCTCAGGCTCTCCGATATTGGCAAGCGAGATCCGCGTCTTTCCCCCTTTCTCCACGATCCCGACCACTTTGTGCAGCCCGCCCCGCTCCCACCGGAACTCCACTTTCCCATCGTGTTTCCGGCTGAATACAAAATCGGCCGCCGCTTCCCGATAGAACTCGATCACCTTCTCCGCCGGATCGGCCGTTTCCAGCTCCACTGCCAGTACGCGGAATTTCTTGTCCGCGAAATCCAGGTCCAGGTCCACCCGCGCCCCGGAATCGTTCTCCCGTACCGCCGCCCCCGGATACAGCGGGATCTCCAGCCGGTTCGGGTCCACGTGCTCCTGATCGAGGCGGAAGCGCCCCAACGGCGTTTCCACCCGAACGGTCTTCTCCCGCCCCTCCGCGTCGCGA
>JBGOUV010000493.1:0-4287 GCA_041477815.1 Terriglobia bacterium
ACCAGCCAGCCCTCCGCCTCGTTGGCCACGTTGCGGGGATGGGTGCCGATCCAGAGGTTGCCGTCCGGCCCCGTGGTAATGGAGAACGTTTTGCCGAGATGGGTCCACTCCCCCAGATAGCGCCCCTGCAGGTCGAAACGCTGGATGCGCCCGTTCTGGCGGTCGGCCACGTAGAGGACGCCGTCGCGCGCCGTCAGGCCGTGCGGCAGGTGGAATTGGCCGGGTCCGGCGCCGGCGCTGCCCCACTCGCGGACACGGCGTCCCTGGGCGGTATATTCGAGGACGCGCGCGTTGCCGTACCCGTCGGCGAGAAAGATACGCCCGCCGGGAGCGAACGCGATATCCGCCGCGCCGCGGGATCCCCGGGCCGGGGTGGGGAGCTCGCCGATCTCGAACCGGAGGAGCTGCTCCCCCTGCGGTGAAAACTTGAGCACCACCGAGCTGCCGGAGTCCACCGTCCAAAGGTTGCCGTCGGAGTCGATGCGGAGGCTGTGCGGGTTCGTGTAAAGGCCGCGGCCCCACGAGCGCAGGAGGCGTCCCTTACTGTCGATCGCGACGATTGGATCGAGCTTGGGATTGCGGTGCAGGAGGTAGATCGTGCCGTCGCTGCCGGCGGCGGTGGACGAGACGTAATCGGTGGTCCAGTCGGGCGCGGGGATCTGGACCGCCAGCGGAGTCTCGCGCAGCGGCAGGCGCGGCGAGCTGCGGATCAGGGCGCGCAGCGCCTCCGCCTGGGCCTCCGTAGCGGGCGGCGGAGGCGCCTGGGCGGCGGCCCGGACCGAGAACAGCAGGAGCAGAGCGACGCAATGCTTTTCCATCGGGGCGTCCAGTCGTCTATTATAGTCAGTGGGCGCGCGGATGGACGCGCCCACGAAAACCTATGTCGCACTCCCGCATCTATGTCACCACCGCACTCCTGCTGACCTCCGTCCTGCCCGCCGAATGGCGCTACTGGGCCGGCGATCAGGCCGCCACGCGCTACTCCCCGCTCTCCACCATCGGCCGCTCCAACGTCGCCAAACTCCGGCTCGCCTGGACCTACCACACGGGAGACAAAGGTGACCGCGGCCGCACCACCATCGAATGCTCGCCGATCGTCATTGGCGGGGTCATGTATCTCACTTCCCCCCTGCTGAAGGTCATGGCCGTGGACGCGGCTACGGGCCAGGAGATCTGGCGCTTCGATCCGTTCGAAGGCACGACGGAGCGCGCCGCCGGCGGCGTCAATCGCGGCGTTTCTTATTGGGAGGACGCCAAGAAAACCGACCGGCGCATCCTTTACCCGGCCGGCAAGAGCCTCTACTGCCTGAATGCCCAGACCGGCAAGCCGATTCCCACTTTCGGCGTCAACGGCAGCGTCGATCTGACCAAGGAAATGGACGCCGAGCCTCTGGGCGACCTCGGCGCGCCCAGCTCCCCCGGGTCCATCTACAAGGACCTGATCGTCCTCGGCTCGCGCAACGGAGAAGGCCCCCGGCCGGCATCGCCAGGACATATTCGCGCCTACAACGTGCGCACCGGCAAACGGGAGTGGATCTTCCACACCATTCCGCACCCCGGCGAGCTCGGTCACAACACCTGGGAAGGCGATTCGTGGAAGACGGCCGGCAGCGCGAATGTGTGGGGCGGTTTCAGCGTCGATGAAAAGCGGGGCCTGGTCTTCGCCGGCACCGGATCGGCGACCTTCGATTTTTACGGCGGCCAGCGGCTGGGGCAGAACCTGTTCGCCAACTCCGTGGTGGCCCTCGACGCCGCCACCGGCAAGCGCCGCTGGCACTATCAAATCGTTCACCACGACCTGTGGGATTGGGATATGCCGACCGCGCCCATTCTCGTGCGCGCGCGCGGCAAGGACGCCGTCGTCCAAATCACCAAGCAGGGATTCGCCTTCGTGCTCGACCGGGAAACCGGCCAGCCGCTGTTCCCGGTCGAGGAGCGGCCCGTGCCGGCCTCCGATATCCCGGGCGAGAAGGCCTCCGCTACCCAGCCTTTCCCCCTGAAGCCGCCCCCCTTCGCCCCCCAGCGCTTCGAACCGACGAATATCTCTCCGGAGGCAACCGCGTATATAGCTAAGCTCACGTCGGACCTGCGCGCCGGAGCCATCTATACCCCGCCCAGCCGGCAGGGCACCATCGTCACCCCCGGCACGCTGGGCGGCGGGCTGTGGGGCGGCGGCTCTTTCGAGCCGAGCTCCGGCCGCCTCTTCGTCAGCGCCCAGAATCTGCCCTCTATCATGAAGATCATCGACGCCCCCAAGAACGCTACCTATCCCTACGGCCATGACGGCTACACCAAATTGCGCGACGCCGACGGCTATCCGGGCGTCAAGCCCCCCTGGGGCCTGCTGACCGCCATCGACCTGAACGAAGGGACCATCGCCTGGCAGGTTCCGCTGGGCGAGCATCCCGAATTGACCGCGCGCGGCATCCCCAAGACCGGCACGGAAAACTACGGGGGCTCGATCGTCACCGCCGGCGGACTCCTCTTCATCGGAGCCACCAAGGACCTCAAATTCCACGCCATCAACAGCAGCACCGGCGAGACGCTGTGGGAAACCGGCCTGGAGTACGGCGGCTTCGCCACACCCTCCACCTACGCGGTCAGCGGAAAACAATACGTAGTGATAGCAGCCGGCGGCGGCGGGAAGATGGGCGTCGCTTCGGGGGACGCCTACGTTGCGTTTGCTCTGCCTTAGTTTCACCGCCGCCGCCGTGCTGGCGCTGCGCCTGTTCGGGGCCGGACAGCCCCTCCCCTACAGCCACAAGACCCACCTCGCCCTGGGCCTGAAATGCAACGGCTGCCACACCCTGCCCGGCGACGGCGAGATGGCCACCTTCCCCCCTGAGTCCCTCTGTATGAGCTGCCACGCCGCCATCAAGAAGGACAGTCCCCACATCCAGAAGCTGGCCGAATTCGCCAAAGACAAGAAGCCGGTGCCCTGGGTGCGCGTCTACCAGCTCCCCGGGTACGTCTGGTTCTCCCATAAGGCTCACATGAAGAAGGGCGCCTGCGAAACCTGCCACGGTCCGGTCGCCGAGCGGGACGTGCTGACGCGGGAGAAACCCATCACCATGTCCGCCTGCATGGCCTGCCATGACGAGACCAAGGCGCTAAACGAGTGTAATACCTGCCATAACCCCTAGCGGTATCAATCCAAGACCTTACCGGAACGGCCCTGCCAGTCCCTGCCGGCAGGTGTCCGGTCCTTCCGGCGCTGTGATAGAATTGGTGCCCGATGTCGGAAGGAGCTTCCATGGATTCCAAACCAGCCAGACGCCAATTTGTCCAGGCCGCCGCCGCGGCGATTGCGACCGCCCGGTTTCCCATTCTCGGGGCCAATGAGCGCATTCAGGTCGGCATCGTCGGACTCGGCGGCCGCGGCACCAACCACATGGACTACTACGGTTCCCTCGATACCGAGTCCCGGATCGCCGCGGTCTGCGACGTCAACCAGACGGCTCGGGAGCGCGCCGTCGCCAGAATCCAGAAGGCCAAGGGCCATACGCCCAAGGATTACGAGGATATGCGGGCGATGTTCGAATCCAAGGACATCGACGCCGTGTCCATCGCCACGCCCAACCATTGGCACGCGCTGGCGGCCATCTGGGCCTGCCAGGCCGGCAAGGACGTGTACGTCGAGAAGCCGGCGAGCCACAACATTTATGAAAGCCGGCAGATGGTGGCGGCGGCCCGGAAATACAACCGCATGGTGCAGGTGGGGTCGCAGAGCCGGTCCATGCCGCACATGATGCGGGCGGTCAAACTGCTCAACGACGGCGTGATCGGCGGAGTGTACCACGCGCGCGCGCTCTGCTACCGGCGGCGCTTTTCGATCGGCCACGCGCCCGACGAAGCGGTGCCCCCCGGTCTCGACTGGGACCGCTTCCTCGGTCCCGCCCAGTGGAAGCCCTACAGCAAGAATAAATTCGCCTATAACTGGCACTGGTTCTGGGACACCGGCAACGGTGACATCGGCAACCAGGGCGTGCACGAGATGGACATTTCCTTGTGGGGCCTGGGCCGGACCGGATGGCCGCTGGCGGTGACCTCCACCGGCGGCAAGTTCGCCTGGAAGGACGATCAGGAGACTCCCAATACCCAGCAGGTGATGTTCGACTTCGGCGACGCCCAGATGACCTTCGACGTCCGCAACCTCCCCACGCCGCCCGAGGGCCTCGGCGGGATGCGCGGCCCCAACTACGTGGGCAACCTCTTCTTTGGCGACTTGGGGTTCATGATTCTCGATCAGGCCGTTCTCCAGGTGTACAAGAGCACGGCGGGCAGCAT
>JBGOUV010000039.1:0-26711 GCA_041477815.1 Terriglobia bacterium
CCGCGTCCGGATCTACTGCTACGGATAGGGTGTGATACGGCCGAGTGGCCGGCGCGCGGAATGTCGATGGCCACGAGGTCCTCGGAAGACGTGAGCGTACTTCTGGAAGCGTGTACTAAGGAAGCCACAGCCGACCCTCAACGGGCCTGCCGCTGCAGACAAAAAGACGCGAGCCTTGTGCCGCCCGCGCGAGTGCCGGGTTCAAGCAGTAGTCGTGAAGCTTGACGATGTCCACGATGGCATGTTCCCCGCCGGGCAGTTTCATCTCGAAACGAGCGTAACAGACCCGCGGCTGCTAACGACTCGGTTTGGGTGGGCCGCCAAGAAATTCACATTCTTCGTTTTCTTGGCGCCCTGGCGACTTTGTGGTGGAGAGTCAGAAGGCCCAACGCAGGCTGGTGGTGGCGATGTGGGCGAAGTAGTTTTGCAGGCCGCTGTACCTTTCACTGTAGCCGTAATATTGCCAGGCGGCGTTCCAGGAGAGCTTCTTGTGGACCGGGAAGGACAACCGGACCTGGGGGGACTGGTAGTTCAGGGGATAGGCATTAATAAGGTCGGTATCGGTGGCGACGAAGGTGGGGTAAGATCCGAAGGCGAACAGGAAGCTGGAGCCACGGCTGGGCTCGGCGGTATCCTTTACCAGGGAGTAGCCGAGGAGCAGCGTCGCCCGGCGGGGGAGTTCGACGCGCAGGGTGGCGTGGACGTTGTGGAGGTCGGTGGTGTACAGGCTGCGGCGGGCCGTCACGCGGGGGCCCGTGGCTAGGGGAAAGTTCACGATCCCCGACGCGGAGTCGAGGTGCAGCTTGGTGTAGCCGCCGTCGAAGGTCCAGCGGGCTTTGGGGGTGTAGCCTAGATTGAAGGCGTACTGGCGGCTGTCCAGGCGGTTAGGGGACGACGCGTCCCCGGCGCCTTCGAGAGCGGCGAGGACCGGTGGGGTATTGCGGTTGCGGTAGGCCTTGAAGCTGCCGGTAAAGAGCCAGGCCTTGTGCTTGTACTCGGCGCGAGCGGTTTGGCCATGGTAGCGTTTGTCGGAGATGGCCGTGAAGGGGCGGTCGGCGCGGCCGTACTCGAGGTCGAACAGGAGCGTCACCGCCTGGAGCGGGCGCAGGCGGAGACCGGCGAGGAGGCCGTGGGTGCGGTTCTCGAAGGTATCGAGCGGGAAATCCGGAAGGGAGCCGCTGCTATCCTCGATGTTCTCGCGGCTCTGGAGGCGGCGGATCGAATACTGGTAGCCGCCGTAAAACCCGAGGGTCTTGGTGGGACGGTAGTTGATGTCGGTGAGGTTGGCGACGTGGCGGAGGCCGAGGAAGTCGAAGTAGTAGTCGTTGCGGCCGGGGTCGAGGCGGTTCGCCGGCTGGCGCAGCTCGACGAAGGCGGTGTCGCCGGTGATGCGGGTCTGGTTGACCGAGGTGGTGTTGGAGACGCTGAGGGTCTCGGCGGGCTGGAAGGCGATGGTGACGTCGCCGGTTCCCTGGCTGCGCTGGCCCCGTCCCAGGACATAAGCCTGGCGGGTGACCAGGACGCCGGCGGAGGCGTTAAGGGCGGCGATGTTCTCGTCGAGAACGAAGTTGCGCTCGCCGCCCGCGTAGACCAGGCGGCCGTTGAGGGACAGACGGCGGTTGGCGTCGGTGTGGATACCCAGGCGGCTGAAGGGGGTCAGGCCGTGAACGGGGTCGCTGCGGCGATGGTCCGGGGCGGAGTGGGTGGTGTCCTCCTTGTAGAAGTCCCAGCCCTGGAGGAAAGAGAGCTTTACGGCGCCCA
This sequence comes from Terriglobia bacterium, assembly GCA_041477815.1. Taxonomy (GTDB): domain Bacteria; phylum Acidobacteriota; class Terriglobia; order Bryobacterales; family JACQDG01; genus JBGOUV01. The sequence goes on from JBGOUV010000039.1 coordinate 1,762, forward strand.
GGGTGGCGTTGGCGCCGCCGCGCCAGGTATTGTTCAGACGGCGGACGTTATCGGTAAAAACGAAGAAGCGGTCGCGGGGGAAGGCGTTCTCGCCCCGGACATCGATATTTTCGGAAGAAAGGGCCGGGCCGTTCTGGTTGTTGCGGTCGAATCCGAACAGGAGTTGGACCCGGCGCTGGGGAAACAGGGTCAGATCGTAGTTCTGAAAGATGCGCTCGGTGTTGAAGCCGTGCTCGCCGCCGGCGATCGACAGGAGCTGGTTGTGGTAGTTGACGATGCGGTAGCTCATGTCGAACCGGTAGAAGCGGTCCTTTTCGAGGCGCAGCGAGTTGGCCTGGTAGGGGTCGCCTCCGGCGCCGAAGGTGGTGAGGACGATCTCGTCGGCGAAACGGCCGTGACCGTCGCCCGAATTCAGCCGCACGGTTCCGTCGAACAGCCGGAGGCCGTTGTTGTAGTTTAGGGCGGAGCGGTAGGTATCAAGATTGCCGTTGACGAACGTCGAGCGGTAGCCGAACTCGTAGGAGGTCCGCACCTTGTAGGTGCCGATGCGGTGCTCGACTTCCTGCGCTAGAGCGGGGAGCGCCAGGAGGAACGCGAGCCGCTTCATCGCTGGAACCTCCGGTCGACATTGGAGCCGTGGATGCGGGCGTGGCAGGTGGTGCAGTTCTGAAATTGCGGCTGCTCCAGGCGGTGGAAGGAGGTGACCGGAGCGGGATCGCCGAATCCGGTCTTGCCGAAGCCGGCCACGCCGGTGTGGCACTCGGGACACAGCGTGAACATGGCCGGACGCTTGAGCAGGCGCGCGTTGGTGCTGCCGTGCGGGGTGTGGCAGGCCTCGCAGCCTTCCAGTCGCACGGGCGCGTGCTCATAGACGAAGGGCCCGCGCTTGTCGGTATGACACTTCACGCAGGACTGATCGTTACCGAAGGAGTCGGCCGCCAGACGGGGCCGCAGGGCTCCCCGCCAGGTGGGGTTGAAGCTGCCGTGGGGATTGTGGCAGTCGGTACATTGGATGGCGCCTTCGTTGACCCGGTGCCGGAAGGGCATGTCGAACTGGGCCCGGATGTCGAGGTGGCAGGAATAACAGAGGTCGCGCTGCTGGGTGCGGGCCAGGAGGTACTTGGGGGCGGTCGAACTGTGGATGGAGTGGCAGTTGGTGCAGGCCACGTCGTGAGTGGAGTGGGCGGAGCGGCGAAGGTTGGAGCGGGGGAAGTCCTTGGAATGGCAGCCGAGACAGGTGTTGAGAACCTGCCCGGCCGGGCGGCCGCCGATGCGGTTGATCTTGGTGATGTCCGCCTTCTCGGCGTGGGCCGCGCCGGGTCCATGACAGGACTCGCACCCGAAAGTGGCCGGAACCGATTTCGGAGAAACGATGATCTTGAAGTGGGCGTTGCGCGGGAAGTTTTCCCATTTGTCGGGATGGCAGATCTGGCAGCGGGCGTCACCGGCATAGCCGGGCCCGGAGGGCTGTGGGGCCGCCAGTGGGGCGAGAGCGAGGAGCAGGATCAGCAAGCGCATGAAACAGCCCTAAAGAGCAGGATACCCAGCCCGGACAAAGCGCGGCAAGGCGAGACGGCAAAGTTTACAGAGTCTTCCAACTCACGGTCCGATGATCTTGCGGCAGAGGACTTCGCCACGGTCGTTCTTCAACGAGATGGTTGCAGTCCCTCCCTGGACCTCCACCAGACCGTAGCCGTAGGCATCCAGATCGGCGCACTCCACGCCGACGATTTCCAAGATGCGGCGGTAGTCGTCCGGAGAGACGGGGAAGATCCCCTGCAGTTCTCTTTGAAAGGTGCGGGTGGCGATCGGGCCGGCGACGAATTCATCGGCCACCGGGACGGGGTTGGCGAGGCGGTCGAGGACGACCTTCCCGACGAAGTTGGCGTGGAGGTCGGTGGTGAGGAAAATGACGTTGGCGATGTTGTGGTCGCGAATGAAACGGAGAATTTCATCGCGCTCGGCGGCGTAGCCTTCCCAGCGGTCGTAGGGGAAGCCGTAGATCTGCTGGATGGGCACTTCGTTGATGACGAACTTGAATTTGGCCCTGGAATAGAGCAGGGCGGACTTAAAGACGAGTTTTTGAAAGCCGCCGAGGAGGGTGCGGGAGGGGTCGCGGAGGGCGTCGAGACAGCCGGGGGGAGGCGACGGCGGGACATTCACGGCGAGGCGCAACAGCGGGGAGAGGGCGGGCGCCGGATCGCCCGAGCAGGCGTATTCGACGTCGGCGCTGCGACAGGAACGCTCGTCCAGGACGATCAGATCGATGTCCGAGCCCCAGTGGAACAGCCGGAACAGCGGGTCGGCGGCGCAGGAGGCGCGGTCGGGGAAAGGAAGGTCGTGCAGGGGCATGTATTCCAGAAAGGCCTGCCTGCCGGCGGCGTAAAGGGCGCGATCGACGGTCTGGCCGTCGAAGTCGTTATACACCTCGTGGTCGTCCCAGATGGCGTAGGTGGAGACGGCCTGCAAAAGGCCTCGCAGCGCGGGATACCCGCGATTTTCCTGGTAGAGGGCCCGGTACTCGTCGAGGGTGCGGGCTGGGGCGGGGCGCCGGTCCGAGTCGGCGTAGATAGTATCGCCGAGATAGATAAAGAAATCCGGGTTTTCGCGCCGGGCGGCGTCGAGGACTTCGAACTCGTTGTAGGCAGGCTGGCCGTTGACGCGGGTCCCGTCGGAGTCGCCGGTGAAGACGAAGCGAGCTGCCGCCGGCATGTTGGGGGGAGGAGCGGTACGGAAGGATCCGGTGTCGCTGGTGGTTTCGCCGCCGGTGAAGCGGTAGTAGTAGAGGCGGGCGGAATCGAGGGGCTCCGCGACGACCCTGACGGTGAAGTCGGTAGCGGCCGTGGCGGCGGCGGTGCGGGTGAGGGTGGCGGCTCGGAAGTTGGGGTCGGTGGATACCTCGACCTGGAGGGAAGCCTCGCGGTCGACGCGGGTCCACAGGACAGCACTGGTGGCGGTGACATCGCCGGAGGCGACTCCGTGGGTGAAGACCACCGAGAGGGCCAGAAGGAACATAGTTCAACCGCAGCAAATGTGGGGCGGGCCGCGCCGGGCCTCCTGACCCGGCCTGCCGAATTGCCCCAAGCCGGCCCTGCGTGCACTGCGGTTCATCGGTAGATTACCGAGAGCACGCTAAACTGCCCGAACAGGGCGTAGCCGGCGTCGAGACCCGTGGCCGTGAAGGTGGAGACTTCGCCGGAGGGGCCGGCCCCGATAGCCAGGAAGCCGACGGTCTGATCGGGCTGCACCAGGTTGCTGGGGGGCAGCGAGCTCAAGATGGAGGTGGGCACGTTGAAGCTGCCGCTGCGGAGGTCGGCGAAGCAGACGAAGACCGCGCCGGCGCTGGACTGGTTGTCCAGGTTCCCGCCCAGGATGGTGATGCCCTGGGAGGCGGCGTCGCCGCCGGACCAGTTGAGGGTGACGCCGCCCGAGCGGGTGACCTGGACGAGCTGGTCCCGATTGGTCCAGGTCAGCGCGGCTGGGACGCGGAGGCTGGCGGTGAAAGCCCCGACATCGGGTCCCCCGGGGCCGGTCACCGTGTAGTCGCCGGGCTCGAGGTAGGGCGGCTGCGGAGGACCCAGGAGTGGCACAGCGCCGCCGATGATGTTGAAGTAGAGTCCGTTGAAGTCGGTGGAGCGAGGGATGAGCTTGGCGCCTCGGGGGCCACTGACCTGAAGAGGGGTGCCGGCGTTCAGGATGCGGGCCTCCCCGGAGACATTGGGAAGCTGGCCGCGGAGCAATCCGGAGAGATCGACCCCGCCGGCCGAGAAGACGGCGCAGGTTCCGACCGGCGGCAGCGAGGTGAGGGGGTTGTAGGAAAACTCACCCCCGCGTGTTTCGGTGAAAGCGGCGGCGCCGAGGTCCGCGTCGAGGTTGGTGAAGCCGCTGGTGGCGTCGAGCTGCAGGCGCGCGTTGACGCGAACCAGTTGCACCGCGCCGACCTTACCGCCGCTGGAGAAACGGCTCAGCGGGTTAGCCGCGTCCGTGCAGCGGCTGGGGTCGCTCGAGATGGCCATGGTCACGGTATTGCTGGTGATGCCGCCGGCCCGCACCAGCACGGGCACGTAGCAGCCCAGGGGCGCGTCGGGCGGAACTTCAAAGACGACTTGGTCCAGTCCGGCGCAGCAGGGTCCGCGGCCGCTGTAGAGCTTGTTGGCGATCTTGCCGCCGACCAGAATCTCGACCGCGGTGGGGAGATCCCCGGCGGGCGGGGCGACGTTGTCCGGGGCGCTGATGGCCCCCAGGCCGGTACCCCACAAAATCACCACCTGGAGCGGCCGGGCGGGGCGCTGGGGCGAGTTGATGGGCTGCTCGGTCGGAGAGACGAAGTTCTGGATGATGGCCGGCCCCATGCCGTTCTGGTTGACGGTGAACGCGCCGAAGCTGGCGGCGACGATCTTGACCGGCACGGCGGCGCTGGTGCGGCCGTTGAAGGTCACCGTAATGGTCCCCTCGCCGAGAGGGGCGTTCGAGGGCATAATAGCGTTGACTTGGCCGGCGATGGCGGCCAACGGGATGCCATCGACCGAACTGCTCCCCTGAGTGATCCGGACCGAGACGCAGCCGAGGGTAGTCTCGAGCGGAAACCGCGCGGGCTGCTGGAGCGCGGTGGGCCCGATATTGTTCCCGAAGATGGAGAAGATCGCCCCCCGGGCAATGGAGCCGTTGGGGAGAGCCGAGCTGGTGAAGCTGGCGGCATTGACGATAGCGCCGCGGGTGACCGCCGGTGTTCCGCCGGGACCGGGCGGGCACTGGGTGGCGGCCGTGATCGTCAACTGCACCGCGACGGTGGCCACGCCGGACCCGCCGTCTTCGCTGATACGCAACTCTCCGTTAACCGTTCCGGCGTTAAGGCCGATGACATTCACATTGACGTTGATGGCAACTTCGTTGCCGGTGGAGGTGCCGGACGCCGGCGACGGGGTAAGCCAGGGCTGATTGGAGGTCACGCGGAAGTTCAGGGTCCCGCCGCCGGAGTTGCGGACGGTCAGGCGCTGGGCCACCGGGTTAGTTCCCTGCTGGGCGTTGAAGGCGAGGGAAGTGGTGCTGAGGGTGATGATGACACCGCCGGCTTGCCCGTTGCCGGTAACGGTTATGATCGCGCTGGGGTTGCCGGGATCATTGCTGGCGATGGTGAGGGCGCCGGACTGGGCGCCGGCGGTGGTCGGGTTGAACCGGATGGTCACGTCCTGCTGGCCGTTGGCCGCAACGTTGAGCGGCGGCCCGGGAGGGACCACCGTGAACTGTGAGTTGGAGGAAGTGATGGAGCTGATGACGAGGGTTTGGTTTCCGATGTTGCGGATGGTGAGGGGCAGGTCGCGGGACTGGCTGACGTTGACCGTGCCGAAGCTGAGGCTGGGGGAGACGCTGAGACTGGGCCGGTCGTTGGTCGAGCCGGTGCCCGTGACCGAGACGGCGATACTGGGCCGGTTCAGGTCGTTGCTCGTAATGGTCAGGGCGCCGCTCTGGGAGCCGAGGCCAGGCGCAGTGAAGCGAACCAGCACGGCCTGCTGGCCGCTGGAGGCCAGGTTCAGGGGCAGGGCCAGCCCCACCACGGCAAAGTTCGGGTTGCTGCTGGTGAGGGAGTTGACGGTGAGGGTTCCGCTGCCGACGTTGCGAATGGTGAACTGCAGGTCGCGGGTCTGGCTGGCGGGGACGCTGCCGAAGTCCAGAGAGGTGGGCGTGGCGTCGATGGCCGGCCCCAGAGGTCCGGTGGACCAGGTGCCGGTGATGGTCCCGGTTACGGCAATGCCGGTCGTCACAATACGTAATGAGACATAGTAGTCGCCGGGCTGGATGGGTTGGAAGGGGGTGCCGTTGAGCGTGATCGCTTCGTCGCCGGCGGGTCCTTCAGACTTGGAGGTGGCCAGGCTGGTATCGCCCACCGGCTGGCCGAAGCGCACGTACAAATCGACGTTGGCCCCAGGCGTCGAGGTGACGAGCTGAAACCGCAGGGTGCCCACGCCGGCGGGGACGTTAAGCCGGAAATTGCCCACCAGGGTCGGGCTGGGGACGGCGGGGAACGAGAAGGGAGCCGCCACCCCGGAAGTCAGGGGCGTGATGGTGGGCGGCGCAGGAGTGCTGACGGAGGCGGTGACTGTCCCGGTGACGGAGACGGCGTTGGACTTGACGCGCAGGGATATGAAATAGATACCAGGCGCCAGCGGCGGAGAGCTGGAGGGGCCGATGGTGAGACTCTCGTTGCCGGAGGAAGTGGTGGCGTTGTAGTCGGCGACATTGATGGAGGTGACGTCCGCGCCCCGCCGCACGTGGAGGTCGACGTCGGCGTCGAGCTGGTCGGTGGTCAGGTTAATGACCAGGTTGGTGCCGCTAGGCGGAACCTCGACGACGTAGCTGTACGGGCCGTTGAACAGGCGCGGGGGGTTATCCAACGACCCGAAATTGAAAGCGGCGGGGACGCCGGAAGCGATCTGGCGCGCCTGCCGACGCGGGTCCGCGTTCTGCGGGGTGGTATCGATCACGGCCATCAGGGTGCCTCGCACCGCCGCAGCAACCCGGATGGCAATGTAGTAGGTGCCGGCGCGAAGCGGCAGCCCCTGACAAATGGGCTGCACACCGTAGAGCAGGGTGATGGTGCCGCTGCCGGAAACCTGGCAATCGGACAAGCCGCCTGGGTCGACGTCAGTGTCGAACCGGATGAACAAGTCGATCTGGACGTCGGGGCTGTTGGTGGCCACCCGCAGTTCCAGGCGGGTGGGCTGCGACGGCGCCGTGATCTGGTAGCCGCTGCCTCCTCTCAGCAAGCCGGCGCCGGAAGGCGCAAACCCGGTGGGGATCCCGTTTTGGAGCTCCGCGCCCGAGGCGACGAAGGTGAGAAGGAAAACAAGAGATAAGTGCCTGATCCCCTGCATGCTCCAGGAATAACAGGCGAGTAGGGGCAAGTCAATAGTGGGGGCCTCCGCAAATTTGCGGAGGCAGTCACTCCACCTCGGCCAATGTCTCCCCGCCCGAGACGGCGGCCCCCTCCTTGGCACGCAAAGCAACTACACGGCCCGCCTTCGGTGACCGGATCTCGTTCTGCATCTTCATGGCCTCGACAACCAGGAGGCCCTGGCCGATTTCGACCTCGGCGCCCTCGGCCACCAGCACACGGACTACCTTGCCAGGCATGGGGGAGGAGATTTTCTGGCGGCCGGCGGTGGAAAGTACCGCCCGGGCGCGGGGGAGACGCCGGGGGTCGCGGACCTGGACCTGGTAACGGTGGCCGTCCACAGTAGCGTAAACCCCCTCTTCGGAGGGTTCCAGCTTGACTTCGTAGCTGTGGCCGTCCAGCAGGATCGAGTAGATGCCGGGCTCTACTTCTATGGCGTCGACAGAGGCAGGATCGAAGTCAAGAGGGTAGGGGTGGTTGTTGATTAGGATTTCCAGCTTCATCTCAGGAGGTTTCGGCGGCCCTCGGCCTTCCAGCGCCCCGCACCGCGACCGTCAGGAAGCGGATTCCCGGAGGGGGACCTCATCGCTTCCAGGGCGGCGGCTAGGGCGGCGGCCTGCTCTTGGCCGGGGTGGCTGGCGTGGGGCGGCGGGGGTGAGGCCATCCAGCGGTCCAGGAAGCCGGTGTCGATGTCGCCGGAGCGGAACTCGGGGCTGTCGGTCAGGCGGCGGAAGAAGCTCAGGTTGGTTTTGATGCCGGAGATGTAGTATTCGTCGAGGGCCCGGGCGAGGCGAGCCAGGGTGGTGTCGCGGGTGGCGGCCCAGACTACCAGCTTGGCGAGGAGGGGGTCGTATTCGAGCGGGACCGTCCAGCCCGGATAGGCGCCTGAATCCACGCGGACGCCAGGGCCGGCGGGACGGTCGAGGGCCAGGATCTTGCCGGGCGATGGGAAGAAGTTGTTATCGGGATCCTCGGCATACACGCGGCACTCCAGGGCCCAGCCGCGCCAGTCGATCTGGTCCTGGCGGCGTCCCAGCGGCTCGCCGGCGGCGATGCGGATCTGCTCGTGAACCAGGTCCAGGCCGGTGACCATTTCGGTGGTGGGGTGCTCCACCTGGAGGCGCGTGTTCATCTCGAGGAAGTAGAAGCGGCGGTCCTGATCGACCAGGAATTCGACGGTGCCGGCGTTATAGTATCCGGCGGCGCGGGCCACCCCGACCGCGGTCTCACCCATCGCTTGCCGCAGCTCCGGGTGGCGGGCGACCAGCGGCGAGGGGCACTCCTCGACTACCTTCTGATGGCGGCGCTGCACGGAGCATTCGCGCTCCCCGAGGTGGATCAGGTTCCCGTGGCGATCTCCCAGGACCTGGATCTCGATGTGACGGGGGCGCAGGAGGTACTTCTCGATATACACGCTGGAGTCAGCGAAGGCACGTTCGGCTTCGCTCGCGGCCTCCCGGAGCGCAGCCGGGAGATCGGCCTCGCGCTCCACCATCCGCATGCCTTTTCCGCCGCCTCCGGCCGCCGCCTTGACCAGCACGGGGTAGCCGAAAACGCCGGCCAGGGCTAGGGCCTCCTCGACGCTTTCGACGGGCCGGCTCGCGCCGGGCACCACGGGCACGCCGGCGGCGATCATGGCTTCGCGGGCCCGAGTCTTGGAGCCCATTAGTTCAATGGATGACGCGCTGGGCCCGATGAACACCAGACCGGCGTCCTCACAGGCGCGGGCCAAAGCGGGGTTTTCGCTCAGGAAGCCGTAGCCCGGATGGATCGCTTCGGCCCTGGAGGAACGGGCGGCGTCGATGATTCCGGGAATCGAGAGATAGCTTTCGGCGGCAGGTGCCGGACCGATCAGGCGGGCTTCGTCGGCCATCCGGACGTGCAGGGCGGCGCGGTCCACCTCGGAGTAGACGGCCACGCTTCCGATACGCAGCTCGCGGCAGGCGCGAATGACCCGGACGGCGATCTCACCGCGATTGGCGATCAGGATTTTCCGGAACGGCATGATTCGCAGGGGCAGATTTCGCGGAGGTGTTCCCAGGAATAGATGCCGGTGGTGTGGCCGTCGTTCCAGAGGAAGCGCAGGGCATAGCGGCCGACCGGCTCGACGCCGTCCATCTTGAGCGTCTTCTTGTACATCTGGAATACTTCGAGCGGGGCCGGAGGCTTCTCGTTGCCGTGGCCGCGGCAGCCGGCGCAAGGGCACTGCTGGCGGAGGTACTCCAGGGTGTAGTCGCTGCGGTGGCCGTCCTTCCAGTCGATCTGGACGCCCTGGGAGAGAGAGACTTCGATGTTCTTAGGCTCGGTGGCGAGGGGCACTGGATGGACAATTTACCGCAAAGGACGCAGAGGGAAAGCAATTTGTCTTACTCTGTGTCCTCTGCATCTTGTGTTCCTAAAGTTTATGAATGCGCTCGACGTCGCGGACGCCGGGGATGCGCCGCATGGCCACTAGGATGCGCTCCAGGTGCTTCATGTTCTGGATCTCGATGGTCATCTCGATGACGGCGTCGCGGCCGCCGTCGGCGCGGGCTTCGAGGCTCGAGATATTGGTCTTGTCGCCGGTCAGGATGCTGGTCAGCTCGTTGAGCATCCCCGGCCGGTCGTCGGTGTGGATGGTCAGCCGGACCGGGTAGGTGGCGTCGGCGGTCTTGCCCCACTCGACCTCGATGCGGCGTTCGGCCTCGTACATCAGGGCCTCCACGTTGGGGCAGGTCTTGGCGTGGACCGCGACTCCCTTGCCCCGGGTAACATAGCCGACGATGGCTTCGCCGCGGATGGGGTTGCAGCACTTGGCGCGGTAGACCAGCAAGTCGTCGATGCCCTTCACGCGCAGGACGGCGTCGCCGTCCGCCGGCGGGGCCGGGGCGCCGCCGGTGGGCCGGGCGGCGTCCGGGGTCCCCGCGGCAGCCGGTTCCGTAGAGGCGAGCTTGCCGGCCACCTGCCGGGCCGAGTACTTACCGTAGCCCAGCGCGGCCAGCAGGTCTTCCCACCGGTCGCAGCCGTACTCGCGGGCCACGCGCTCGGTGTCCTCCTCGGGCGCCTTGCCCAGGCTGAAGCCGATGCGGCGGGCCTCCTTCTCCAGCAGCTTGGACCCGATTTCCAGGGCGCGCCCGCGCTGGTTGATGTTGATCCAATGCTTGATTTTCTGGCGGGCGCGGGAGGTCTTGACCAGGGCCAGCCAGTCCCGGCTGGGGTGGTGGCCGGCCTGGGTGAGAATCTCGACAATGTCGCCGTTGCGCAGCCGGTTCTTGAGGGGAACCAGGCGGCCGTTGACCTTGGCCCCCACGCAGGTCTGCCCAACCTCCGTATGGATGGCGTAGGCGAAGTCGATGGCGGTGGCGTCGCGCGGCAGAATGATCACCCGGCCCTTGGGGGTGAAGGTATAGACCTCCTCCGGGTACAGATCGATCTTCAAGGTGGAGAGGAAGTCGGAGGAGTCCTCCATATCCCGCTGCCACTCCACCAGTTGGCGCAGCCAGGCCATGCGCTGCTCGTCGACCATGGGTCCCCGGTGGCCCTCCTTGTATTTCCAGTGGGCGGCGATGCCTTCTTCGGCCACGCGGTGCATCTCTTCGGTGCGGATCTGGACCTCGAAGGGCTGGCCCTGGGGTCCGATGACCGAGGTGTGGAGCGACTGGTAGAGGTTGGGCCGGGGCATGGCGATGAAGTCCTTGATCCGGCCGGGAACGGGGCGCCAGTGGTTGTGCATCACGCCCAGGGCGGCGTAGCAGTTCTTAACCGAGTCGCTGATGATCCGCAGGGCCAGCAGGTCGTAAACCTCATCCAGGGTGCAGTGCTGGCGTTTGAGCTTCTGGTAGATGGAGTAGTACCGCTTGATGCGCCCCTCCACGCGGGCCGGCACCTCCGCCTCGGCCAGCTTGGCGATGACCTCCCGCTTGATCTCCTCCAGCAGCTCCTCGTTGGTGTGCCGCTTGGACTCCATCTGGGCGCTGAGTTCCCGGAAGGCGGTCGGATCCAGGTAGCTGAAGGCCAAGTCCTCCAGCTCGCCGCGGATTTTGCCCATGCCCAGGCGCAGGGCGATGGGGGCGTAGATTTCCAGGGTCTCCCGCGCGATGCGCTCGCGCTTTTCGGCGGGCAGATGCTCCAGGGTGCGCATGTTGTGGAGCCGGTCGGCGAGCTTCACCACCATGACCCGGATGTCGCTGACCATGGCCAGAAGCATCTTGCGGAAGCTCTCGGCCTGCCGCGCCTCGGGGGAGTAGAAATCCAGCTTCGACAGCTTGGTCACGCCGTCGACGAGCTGGGAAACATCCTTGCCGAACTGTTTTTCGACCTCGGAGAGAGTGGCGGAGGTGTCCTCAACCACGTCGTGAAGCAAGCCGGTGGCCACGCTGACGGTGTCCATGCGCATGTCCGCCAAGGTATGGGCCACTTCGACCGGATGCGCCAGGAAAGGCTCGCCGGACTTCCGCTTCTGGGCGCCGTGGCGCTCGGCGGCGAAGTCATAGGCTCGCCGGACCAGGGTCAGATCGTCCTTGGGCCGGTTGTGCTGCAGCTTCTCCTCCAGCTCGCGGAAGCGGCCGAGGATGGAGTCGGGAGCGGCAGGCGGCTCGGCAATCATGGAAAAAAAGAAGCTGTTAGCTGTCAGCTATTAGCAACCCGGAGGTCCGGGTTGCCGACATCTTCGCTAACTGCTAGCAGCTATTATAACCTTGCGAGCCGCGACCGGAGGGGAGCGGTTGTTTCTTCGAGAGTGAAAACCCCTTCCTTACGGTCGCGGCTCGTGGTGGCTCGGAGCCGGCCCGCTGATAGCTAACAGCTAATAGCCAGCAGCTTCTTTTCTCTCAGCTCGCCTTCGGCTGTCCCGCCGGCGTTTCCGCCTTCTTCTTGCGGGTGGCCAGGGCCTTCAGCATCCACTGCTGCGCGTCGTCCTGCAGCTTCTTGTTGTCCTCGACCGACTCGGCGATGAAAGCCTTCTGCCGATAGAGGAGGTTCATGTAGGCCATGGCATCGTCGTAGTCGGGATCGATTTGCAGGGCCTTCTCCAGCATGGTAATCCCCTCTTGCGCCACCGCTTCGTTCTTGGTCCGGAGCTCTTCGCGCGCCTTCTTATCTTTGATGGGGCCGGGGTCCTCGGGTCTCATGCCGAGCTTGGCCCAGGCCTCGGTCTGAGGCTGGAAGCACTTGGTCCAGTCGATCACGCCGATCGTATAGTAGGCGGTCTTCTGCTTACTGTCCATCTCGATGAGCTTCAGGTACCATTTCTTGGCCTCGTCGAGCTTTTGCTGGTTGAAAGCGAGCGAGCCCAGGTAGCCCATGGCCAGAACGCTGTTGGGCTCGCGTTGCAGCACGTCCAGGAAGCCCTTCTCGGCGGCCTCGGCGTTACGCTTGTTTTCTTCCGAGGGCGCGCCGGGAACGTACTGGCTCATGTAGGCGGTGGCCAAGTACAGGCGCGCGTTCATGAAGGTGGGATCCAGATCCACGGCGCGCTTGAAGTACTCGACGGCGACGGCGTAATTGGCGTTCTTGAACGCGTTGACGCCCTTGTTGAGCTGATCGCGGGCCCGGAGCTGTTGGAGAGCGTTGCCGCAGCCGGCCCCCGCGACCACCAGCCCCAGCAGAGCGATAGTGGAGAGGATCGTGTAATAGTGCTTCATCTCGCCTCTCCTATTGACCCGCTTCAATCTTGGCCGTCATCAGGCCGATCTTGTCGATGCCCGCGCCCTTGGCGATGTCGATGACGTCGGCGATCTCCACGAAGTTAAGACCGGCATCGCCGCGCACGAACACGATCCGCTCGGCCCGCGTCTTGAAGATATCGATGAGCCGCTCGCTCAGGTTGGCCTTGGTGACGAGTTCCTGGTTGATCATGATGGTGTTGCCCGGATTGACCGAAATCACCACCGTGCGGATGTTGTCCTCGACCTTCTGCTGGTTGGGGTTGGGTTGCGGCACCAGCGCTTCCAACCCCTTCGGTTTGGCGGGCGCCACGATCATGAAGATGATCAGAAGCACCAGCAAGACGTCGATCAGCGGCGTCATGTTGATGTCGGAGTTAGGGCCCTTTTTGCCGACTGCTAATGACATACCGGATTCTCCTTAAGTTTAAACCGGGCTATGGCGTGGCCGTAGCCGCCCGGCTGCCTTCTTCCAGCTTATCCGTCAGCAGGCCGATCTGGTCCACCCCTGCCGTGCGGATGTTGTCCACCACTTCCACCACCAGTCCGTATTTCGCCCTCTGGTCGCTGTTGACGTAGACGGTCTTGTCCAGCCGGTTGGAAATCGCATCCTTCACCTTGGGCCCGAGCTCGTCCGGTTTCATCTGGACCTTGCCCAGGAAGACCTTGCCGTCCCGGGAAACCGCCACCACCACCGCGTCATCTTTGTCGGCGGGGGCCATACTGGACGGGTTGCGGGCCTTGAACTTGTCGACGCTGATGCCCTTGGTCAACATCGGGGTGATGACGATGAAAATGATGAGCAGAACCAGCATGATGTCCACCATCGGCGTCACGTTGATGTCGGCGATGGCGCCCTTCCTGCTGCCGCTTTGCATAGCCATAGTGAGCTCCCTGGGCCGGCCCCGGGGACCCTGCGCGGTCCCGGGGCGCCGGCGGCGTTACTTGCGGCTCCGGCCCGACCGCTTGATGAAGTAGTCGATCAGCTCGGAGCTGGAGTTACCCATCTCCACCGAGAAAGCATCCACGCGGGTAGAGAACAGGTTGTACATCCACACCGCCGGGACGGCCACGAACAGACCGACCGCGGTGGTGACCAGGGCCTCCGAAATACCGGCCGACACGGCGCCCAAGCCGGCCGACTTTTCGCTGGCGATGCCCTTGAACGCGTTGATGATCCCGATCACGGTGCCGAACAATCCGACGAAGGGAGCGGTGGAGCCGATGGTAGCCAAGCCGCCCAAACCGCGCCGGAATTCGGCGTTCACGATCGCTTCCGCGCGCTCCAGGGCCCGTTTGGAAGCCTCGATCTGTTCACCCGAGATGTCGGGGCTGGCTTCGTGGGCCGAAAACTCCTGCAGCCCGGCCGTCACCACCTTGGCCAAATGGCTCTTCTTGTGACGCTCCGCGATTTTGATGGCCTCATCCAGTTTGCCCTCGCGCAGAGCGCCGGCCACCGCCGGAGCAAAAGCCCGCGACTGCTTGCGCGCCGCCGAGAAAGCCAGCCAGCGGTCAATCATCACCCCGATCGACCAGGCCGACATGATGAACAGCGTAATGACTACAAAACGCGCCGGCCAGTTCATCTGGTTCCACATGGAAATAGGGTCCCAACCCATGGGTTGGCCCGCCTCTTGCAACAGGAGCATGCCCCACGCCGATAGTTGCGAAATCATGGAAATCCTACCCTCCTCTTCCCGATCTGTGTTGGATTACTGCGTCAACGTGAAGTTGACGTCGATCTGTGTAATAACCTCCACCGGCTCGCCGTTAAGCAGAGTCGGCTTGTACCGCCACTTCTTCACCGCCTCGAGGGCCGCCGGGATCAGCAGCGGGTGGCCGCTGACCACAGTGAGCTGCTCGATGTTGCCTTCTTTGCTGATGACGGCGTTCAGCTTCACCACGCCCTGAATACGCGCCTGCTTGGCTAGCGGCGGGTACACCGGGCTGGGCGTGAACAACTGCATGGCCTTCTGGACGTTGCCGCCCACGCGGATACGCTGGGGCGCGGCCGGCTTGGGAGCCTCGACCTTGGGAGGCGGCGGAGGAGCCACCGGGGCGGCCGAGATAATGCCGCCGATCACACCACCCACCGAGCCGCCCGGTACGCCGCCCGGCACGCCACCCACCACGCCCGAAATCGCCGCCGGCGGGGTGTCGTCTTCCCTAATGATGGCCACGTTCTTGGGAATAGCCTTGGGCTGCAGCAGCTTGCCGGCATCGAATTCCCGAGGCACCACCTTCTGGATCTTCACCACGGCGGGCGGAGGCGGTGGAGGGGGCGGCGGCGGAGGCGCCACCAGGTACGACATCAATTGCGTCGCCGGCAGGGTGTTCGTATAGATCAGCGGAATCAGGATCAGAATCGTGATCCCGAAGCATTCCAGGACGAACGAGATCAGCACCGTGTATTTCGTCTTCGTCTTGGTCCCTTGCAAGTCGAGCAGGCTCTGTTCAAACATATGGATGCCCTCCCAATTTATCTCCCGGCCACTTTCCTCCGGTTGGCCGCTTTGTCCACCACCACTGGCGCCCTGGCCGCCTTGCGCCGCGCCGTTACTCCCTGCCACCAGACCAACACCGGGCTGGCCACGAAGATCGAAGAGTACGTCCCCACGATCACGCCCGCCACCATGGCGAAAGAGAACCCGTTCAACACTTCCCCGCCGAACAGCCACAACGACAGCACCGTCAGAAACGTCAGCCCGGAGGTCAACACCGTCCGGCTCAGCGTCTGGTTGACGCTCGTATTGATCAGCGTTTCCAATTCCGTTCGCCGCATCAGCTTCAGGTTCTCGCGGATGCGGTCGAAAATCACGATCGTGTCGTTCATCGAGTAGCCGACCAGCGTCAGCAGAGCGGCTATGACGGTCAGCGAGATCTCCTTGTTCAGCAGGGAGAACAGGCCCACCGTGATGATCACGTCGTGAAAGACCGCCAGTACCGCCGCCACCCCGTAGATCATCTCGAAACGGAACCAGATGTATACCAGCATTCCGCCGAGAGCCAGCAGGGTGGCGCTGATCGCCTGGCGCTGCAACTCCTTACCCACCTTGGGGCCCACGATGGCCACGTGCTTGATCGTGAACTGCCCAAGATACGTGTCGTTCTTGAGAGCGGATAGGATATCAGGATTCACCCCCGGTAGGGAGGCTAATTCGTCAAAATTTTTAATCAGGCCCGAACGCGGGGAGGAGTTGCGGAACTCGACCATCTCCTGGGCCAGCTTCTCGGACTGGTAGGGGGTGATCTTGGCGGCCGCCGCTCCGTTACGCAGGCGTTCGGCCAGGGCGCTGGCGCCGGCGTTGTTGAAGTCCACCTTATTGGGGTCCGAGCCCAGGGCCGACTCCAGCGCCTGGACAATGGCCACCCGCCCCTTCTGCAGGGACTCCTCCTCCGCCAAAGACAGCCCGATCAACACCTGGTTGGTCTCCGGGCGGTCGTAGGGCTGCAGGGTGCTGCCGGTGAGACCCTTGGCATGCAGGGCCGCCCGGACCTTGTCCAGGGGCGGCGTGGTCTGGAACTTCACCTGCACTACGGTGCCGCCGCGGAAGTCGATCCCGTATAGCGGCCCCTTGATGGCGAGGCTCACAATCCCGGCCAGGCTCAACACCACCGAGGCGCCGATGAAGTAAAGCTTCTTGCTTAAGAAATCGAAATTCGTGTTGGCAAACAGTTGCATTCGAAACACACGACTCGTGGGCGCCGATAGGGTGGACACCGCCGAGTCCCGATAAGTTCCCGCTCCCTTCTCTCTAGATACTCAACTCGGTGACTTGCTGCCGGCCGCTGAGCTCCCAGTCAAAGATCACCCGGCTGACAAAGACCGCGGTGAACAAGTTGGCCAGCAGACCAATCACCAGGGTCACGGCAAACCCCCGCACCGGACCGGTCCCGAACATGAACAGGAAGGCGCAGGACACGATGGTGGTCACGTGGGTGTCGATGATGGTCAAAAATGCCTTGTTGAAGCCGGCATCCACGGCGGCGACCACGGTCTTGCCGCCCCGCAACTCTTCCCGAATGCGCTCGAAGATCAGCACGTTGGAGTCCACCGCCATGCCGATGGTCAGGATCACCCCGGCAATGCCCGGCAGGGTCAGGGTGGCGCCGAAATACCCCAGCGCCGCCATCAGAATAATAACGTTGAGGACCAGGGCCAAAACGGCATTGATGCCGGCCCGCCGATAATAAACCAGCATGAACACGACGACGGCGGCCAGCCCGGCGATGCCGCTGATGATGCCCTGGCGGATGGAATCCGCCCCCAGCGACGCTCCCACCGTCCGCTCCTCCATCGGCAGGACGCTGGCGGGCAGCGAACCGGCCCGCAGCACCAGGGCCAGGTCGCTGGCCTCCTGCTGGTTGCGGAGGTTGTCGATGCTGCCCTGGTCTTCGATCCGGCTCTTGATGACGGCCACGCTGCGGATCTTGCGGTCGAGCACGATGGCCAGATTGTTGCCGACATTGGCTTCGGTGAAGCGGCCAAAGCGCTGGCCGGCCTCGACCGAGAGGGAGAATTCAGTGGCCCAGCCCCGGCTGGTCGAGCTCTGGGACTCGCGGGCGTTGCGCAGGTCGCGGCCGGTAATGACCGAGCTGCGCGAGACGATGTACCAGCGCTCCTCGGGCTGGGAGGCGCCGCGCTCCAGGTACCGCAGCACCTCGCTATTCTCGGGCAAGACGCCGCCGTGGGCGGCCAGAGCGCCCTCTACCGAGGGGTAGGGTCCGGCCTTTTCCTCGCGGATCTCCAGCAAAGCCGTGGTCTGGAGGATTTCGCGGACCCGGGCCGGGTCATCCACGCCCGGAAGCTGCACCTGGATCTCGTACTCGGCGTCGGCGCGGCCCCGCTGCTGGATCGACTCCTCGGCCAGCCCCAACCCGCTGATCCGGTTCGACAGCGTCTGAATGGTCTGGGCCACGGTGTCGCGCTTCATCTGCGCCAGAAACGCGGGCCGCAGCACCACGCGCCAGGTGGAGGCGTCCACCGGCTGGTAGGTCCATTCCTGGAAGCGGTCGTCGATGATCCCTTTAAAGTCGCTGGAGCGCTCCGGCGGCAGACCCTTCACGTTGATCTGGATGGTGTCGGTTTCCTCTATCTTCTGGGGGTTGTTGCGGTCCACGGAGGCGACGGTGATGTTCTGCTTGCTGAACTCGGTGCGCAGGCGGTCCATGGCCTGGTCGGCGTGGGCCCGTACGGCGTCCTGCACCTGTACCTGCAACACCAGGTGCGAGCCGCCCTTCAGGTCCAGACCCAGGCGGATCCGCTTCTGGATGTTCGCCGCCAGCTCGGCCCTGGAGCGGGGGAGCTCGATGATGCCGTAGACGCACCCCAGCACCACGATTAGGATAAAGATGAACTTATATAGGATAGGTCGGGGCATGCGCTACTTTTTCTCCTCGGCGCCGACCACGCTGGCCACCGCGCTGCGGGCGAACATGAGCTTGACGTTATCCGGCTTGACCCGCAAGACGATGGTGCTGTCCTCGTTGAGGCCCACGATGGTGCCGACGATGCCGCCGTTGGTCACCACCTGGTCGCCGTTCTGCAGGTTGTTCAGCATCTCCTTCTGCTTCTTCTGCCGGCGCTGCATGGGCATGAAGAGCACAAAGTAAAAGATGACGAAAATGAGGATGAACGGCAGGAACTGGGCTATTCCCGGCGGCGCGGGCGCTTGCAACAAAACGGCCATTGGAGCGTTCATCACCATTCGACTACTCTTCGTCCACCCTCTGCAAGAGGAAAGATTTCAGGAGGTTCGGGAGGTTGTCAAGCATTATAGCATCCCTGATCCGCCGCATTCTGTCAAGGTAGATCCATACATTGTGACACGTGGCCAGCGTGGAAAACAGGATCTCGCCGGTCAGGAATAGGTGGCGCAGATAGGACCGGGAGTACCGGGCGCAGGTGGGGCACAGACATCTTTCGTCGATAGGCCGCGAATCGTCCCGGTACTGGCGGTGCTTGATGACCAGCCGGCCACTATTTGTAAACAAATACCCGTTGCGGGCGTTGCGGGTGGGGAGCACGCAGTCCATCATGTCCACCCCCCGGGCGACGTACTCGCCCAGCTCCTCCAGCATCCCGACGCCCATGCAGTAACGGGGCCGGTCGCGCGGGAGGAGGTCTTCGGTGGACTCCACCATCTCCAGGCTTACCGTCCGGGGCTCGCCGACCGAAAGACCGCCCAGGGCGTAGCCGTCGGCGTCGAGGTCCCGCAGGCGGCGGGCGCAGTCCTGGCGCAAAGCGGCGAACATGGAACCCTGCACAACCGGAAACACGCCGGCCTGGCGGTGAGCAAAGCTGCGGACGGCCCACCGTACGGTCCGCTCCATCGACTGGCGGGCGTGCTCCTGGGTCGCCGGGTAGGCGGTACATTCGTCCAGCACCATGCGGATGTCCGAACCCAGGGCCTCCTGGACGTCAAGGGCCGATTCCGGGGTCAGGCGGTGCTCGGCCCCGTCCAGGTGGGAGCGAAACACCACGCCGTCCTCGGTAATCTGACGCAGGGTGCTGAGGCTGAAGACCTGGAAGCCGCCGGAGTCGGTAAGGATGGCCCGCGGCCAGCTCATGAAGCGGTGCAAGCCACCGAGCTGGGCGATGAGCTCGTGTCCGGGCCGGATCAACAGATGATACGTGTTGGCCAGGAGGATACGGACGCCGAGGTCGCGCTCCAGCATGTCCTGGGGAAGGCCCTTGACCGACCCTTGGGTTCCCACCGGCATGAAGACGGGCGTCTCCACCACGCCATGAGCGGTATGGAGGAGTCCGGCGCGGGCCCGGGTGTGGGGACACTCCCGCAGAACCTCGAAGCGAACCCCGCGTTCCGTCATGCCTGCAGCGGCTTGACGACGAGCACCCAGAGCAGCCAGGGCGCCACGATGGCCGGCAGCACCGCCACCTTGCTTTTCCCGGTGAGACGAGAGAGACCGATCGCCAGCAGTCCGATCACCCAGAATGAAAACAGGTCGAAGCCGGAGGCCGCGGCATACAGTTTGGGCTGCTCCGCCGAGTCGAACAAGAAGCTGAGGTTCGAAAGGGCGACGATGTTCTGCATGTCGATCGTGTCGGGCTCCTTGGCCAGGAGGATGGGGATGCTGAGCAGACCGACGATGGCGTGGGGCACCCAGGCATGGGATACGATGGCCAGCAACTGCTTGAACCGGGCCTTGGCGCCGAATACCACGTTCGAGATGAGCAAGAAGAAGCCGCTGGTCCCGAGCAGTATCAGAGTCGGGACAACCACCGCGCCTCCCACGAACAGATAAGAGCTGACCTTCACCGACATCTCGATGGCCTGCTCGCGGCGCTCGGCGGGAATCTGCTCCATGCGCGGGTTGTTCTCCATCTTGTGGCGCATGAATTGTTCGATGACGCCGCGCTGCATCGCTAGGGCCATGACCCCCACGCCGATGATGATCACCAGCAGGAAGGCGGGCAGGAAACGTGGGCGGCGGCAGAGGTCTTCCATCGTGGACCCGGGAGAAAAGAGGGCGCCCAGGATGGAATTGGTCCTGGATTCCGGCTCGCCGGAGGCGGCAGGGGCGGGGGTGGCCATGGAGACTCCTTGTTGGTGCGCCCCCAGTGTACTGCGGCTTTCACCCCTTGTCGAGAACCAGAAGGTCCAGCTCCGGATCGCTGGTGAACCCCGCAATCCGGATGGCTTCTCTCCGCAGGACCGCTTCGACGTCTTTCGTTCGATGAATCCATCTGCGGAGCGACATGACGTTGGGTGGCGGACCCAGCGTCGTGGCCAATTCGAAAAAGTCGGAATCGGCGCTTACGATCGCGAAGTCCCTCGCCTTGGCGTAGTTCCCAACCGCAGCGTCGGGGCTTTCCAGAAGTCCGGCTTCGGCCGCAGGAAGCCATCCAGGGTACAGGTCCCCAGCCGCGTAACCAGTTTGCGCGAGAGGTTCTCGTCGCAGAGCAGTTTCACAGCGCCAGGCGTTTGCCGAGCCGCGCCGCATACTCGTAGACGGCCCGGAAGTCGTCGCGCTCAAGCTCGAGACAGTCCGAGATAATCTCGGCCTCGGTCATCCCAGCCGCGAGTCAGTTCAGAACCTCCCACACCGTAATGCGAGTCCCCGCATGCAGGGCTGTCCGGAGCGTTTGCCGGGCTCGATGGTGATGCGAGAGCTCACCTCACCAGAATGTCAACCTGGCGTCGTAGCACGAGAGCGGTAGCGCGCTAGAGGCGCGCTGACGGTCCTCGCACTCTTGGCAGTCCCTGGCAAAACCCCACACGCCTCTATTCGGGTTCGGCAAACCCTTGATTCGGCAGACGTTATGGAGCGCCAATTGGCGCTCGATGACTTCTGCCACGGGCTTATAGCGCACTACCCGAAAGCGCGCCGATGAAACGTCGCCGGCAGGCTGCGGAAGCGAAACTCTTATCGAGCCGGAATCTTGATTTAGTAAACTAGGCATACGATGCGCACGAGAGCCACCGCCCTCTTTCTCGTTCTTTCGACGGGCCTCATCGCCCAGCAGCGAACCGGTCCGGACCCGCAGCTCGTCCGCACCCGCAACGCCACCGAGGAAAAGCTCGCTGCCGTCGCCATCCTGGAGCGCAAGCTCCTGGTCCCCATGCGCGACGGCAAGCGCATGGCGACGGACGTCTACCGCCCCAAGGACACCTCGAAGCGATACCCCGCGATCTTCGTCCGCACGCCGTACAACTTCAACTTCTGGGATGTGCGCAACGGCATTCCCCGCGACATGACCAATGCCCTGGAGGCCGTGCGGCGCGGCTACGCCTACGTCGAGATGAACGAGCGGGGCCATTTCTTTTCCGAAGGCAATTACGACATCCTCGGCCCGCCGCTGACGGACGGCGCGGACGCCATCCCCTGGATGACCTCGCAGCCCTGGTCGAACGGCAAGGTCGGCACGATCGGCTGCTCCTCCACCGCCGAATGGCAACTGGCCGTGGCGGCGAAGGGAACGCCGGGACTGGCGGCGATGATCCCGCAAGGATTCGGCGCCGGGGTCGGGCGCGTCGGCCCGTACTACGAACAGGGGAACTGGTACCGCGGCGGGGCGTTTCAAATGCTCTTCGCCGCCTGGATCTATGGGCAACAGAACCAGGTGCGGCCGATGTTCCCTCCGAACACCTCGCGCGAAGATCTGATCCGCGCCTCCCGCCTCTACGATCTGGCGCCGCAGATGCCGCCGGTCGACTGGTCGAAGGCGCTCCGTCATCTGCCGGTAATGGACATCATCCAAGCCGTGAACGGTCCCACGGGAATTTACGCGGACCGCATGGAGGTCGCCACCGGCGGCGCGATGATCCGGCGAGCGCCCAACGATCCCGCCTGGTATCGCGGCGGTCTCTGGCACGACGACCAGCCGATCAACATTCCCGGGTTGTGGCTCATGTCCTGGTACGACGTCTCGGTGGGGCCGAACCTGGCCGCCTACAACCACGTGCGGAAGACGGCCCGGCCGGAAGTCGCCAACCAGCAGTACGCGGTGATCGCGCCGACGCTGCACTGCTCCTTCAAGCGAGCCACCGAGGACACCGTGGTGGGCGAGCGCAGCATGGGCGACGCCCGCCTGGACTACGACGCGCTGACCTACGGCTGGTTCGACTTTTTCCTCAAGGGGGAGGACCACGGCCTCCTCCAGAAGACGCCCAAGGTCCGCTACTTTACGATGGGGAGCAACAAATGGCAGACGTCGGACACGTGGCCGCCCAAGGGCGCCCAGCCGACGACGTGGTTTCTCGCCAGCGGCGGGAAAGCCAACAGCCTCCACGGAGACGGGGTGCTGGCGGCGACCGCGCCGAGCGCCGACACCCCGGACGAGTTCGTCTATGATCCCCAGAATCCGGCGCCGTCCCACGGCGGTAATGTCTGCTGCACCGGCAACGCCGTCACCGGCGGGGCTTTCGACCAGCGCCAGTTGGAGGCGCGCGCCGACGTCCTGGTGTACAGCACCGAGCCGTTGCCGGAGGGACTCGAAGTGAGCGGTCCCATCGACGTGACCCTCTACGTGTCGTCGAGCGCCAAGGATACCGATTTCACCGTGAAGCTGCTCGATGTCTATCCCGACGGGACGGCCTATAATCTCGACGAGACGATCCAACGGGTTCGCTATCGCAACGGCTACGACAAGCCGCCCGCGTGGATGGAGCCGGGGAAGGTGTACCAGGTGACGCTGCAACCCCTGACCACGAGCAACTACTTCGCCGCCGGCCATCGCATTCGGATCGAAGTGTCGAGCAGCAATTTCCCTCGCTTCGACCGGAATATGAACACGGGTGGCAATAACTACGACGAGGTAGAGAGCGTCGTCGCGCGCAACGTGGTCCACCATTCCCGGCAATACCCCTCCCAGGTCAGTCTTTCCGTGGTCCGGTAGCTCGCGAGGAAGCTTGCCCCGCCCAGGCAAATCCGCTACAGGGGGATCAGGATGAACGTCTCTCTGCCCCCGGAACTCGAGCGGCTGGTTGCCGAGAAAGTCGACAGCGGCGGGTACCAGTCGGCGAGCGAGGTGATCTGCGACGCCCTCCAACTGCTGCGGGATCGCGACCAGCGGCGGCTGGAGGACCTTCGAAGAGACATTGCGATCGGTCTGGATCAGGCTGATCGCGGCGAGATTGCTCCTATGGATATGGATGCGATCCGATCGGAAGCCCGTCGCCGGCTGGCCCAGGCTCCCCCTCGGGACTGAATGGGGCCCTTCACAGTCCGGTCACGCACGAGTCAAATCAGGGCCACCACGAACCTCAAACGGTCCAGGTGATCGAAGTCTTTCCGGTTGTTGGTTGCCAACGGGAGGTTAAGGTGCAGGGCAGTGGCTGCAATCCACGCGTCTTCCTGGGAAATCCGGCGACCCTTTGGATGTTGACTCCTCCATAACAGCGCCCCAGAGCCGGCACAATTCTCGCGTGGAGTTCACGACCTCGTACTTGTTGAGGTGCCGGCGCATGCGATGCTGTAATCTCTCTCCCCACTTGGCAGCCGCCATACCGTGCTCGATCTCGGCGAGCGTCATGAATGCGATGAAGAGAGGATGGCCTTCTAAAGCGGGAATGAATGGATCTGCGAGGGGATGAAGCTTGAATATGTGGCAGACAACATCTGTATCGACGAGAATCAATCAGGGTGATCCTGCGATGCGGCTGCTCTCTGGCGGCGTAGCTCGTGAAGAAGGGCGACAAACTCCTCCGCGCCGGGATGGTCGCTCTCGGCGTCTTCCAACAACTGCTCGCGGGTGATCCCCAGCTTATGGCTGGGCTCAGGCTCCCCTTCCATTACCCCGCGGCTGACCTTGCTTCGATTCCTCGGGTCCACGTCTGTATTATATCCTGCATGAAGCAAGATTGACGACTCCTCCCCACCTCGCGTATACTAATAGCTTCATGTGCACCGTGCTCCCCGGACGGCATCATCACCATCCCCACACCCTCCGTGTGGGCCGGCGGCCACGGTAATCTGAGCAACGAACGAGATTCCCTGCCCGCCGGAGAATGGCTCCTGCGGGCTTTTTTGTTGACTGCTATGCAACTTGACTTCACGAAACTGGACGGACTGGTCAGCGCGGTGGTGCAGGACGCCACGAGCGGCCGTGTGCTGATGGTCGGTTATATGAATCAGGCGGCGTTTGAGAAGACGGTCTCGACCGGACTGGTGACCTTCTTCAGTCGCTCGCGGAACAAGCTGTGGACCAAGGGCGAGACTTCGGGCCACACTCTGGCGGTCCGGGAGATCGCCACCGACTGCGACCAGGACACCGTCCTGATCCAGGCCGAGGCGCATGGGCCGGGCGTCTGCCACAACGGGTACCAGAGTTGCTTCTACCGGCGCCTCGAAGCGGGGGAGTGGCGCGAGAAGGAGTCGCGCGCCTTTGACCCGGCCGTGGTCTATGGAGGCGGCGCATGAAGCTGAAGCTGGGCATCCCCAAGGGCTCGCTCGAAAACGCCACCGTCGATCTGTTCCGGCGGGCCGGTTATAACATCACCACCTCCAGCCGGTCCTACTTCCCCGCCATCGACGATCCCGAGATCGAGTGCATGCTGATCCGTGCTCAGGAGATGGCCCGCTACGTCGAGGACGGCATTCTCGACGCCGGCCTCACCGGCCGCGACTGGGTCCAGGAGAACGAAGCCGACGTCGTGGCCGTGGCCGACCTGGTCTATGCCAAGCAGAGCTTTGGGAAGGTCCGGTGGGTTCTGGCAGTGCCCGAAGCCTCGGGCCTCGCCTCGGTGCGGGACCTGGAGGGCAAGATCATTGCCACGGAGCTGGTCCGGACCACGGAGCGGTACCTGGCGCAGAACGGGGTCCAGGCCAAAGTCGAGTTCAGTTGGGGGGCGACCGAGGTGAAGCCGCCGGTCCTCGCCGACGCCATCGTCGAGGTGACCGAGACCGGCTCGTCGCTCCGGGCCAACAATCTGAAGATCATCGATACGGTGATC
>JBGOUV010000074.1:0-20274 GCA_041477815.1 Terriglobia bacterium
CCCAGCCGGAGTGAGCCTTCAGGCCGAAGGCGACCTTCATGGCGTGGCCCTCCGCGGAGAGCCCGGATTCTGTTCAGCCATCCGTTTGAATCCCCTGGTTCAGGCCGGCCGATGCCTAACGTGATGGCGTTCAGCGGCGGCCGCTTTTGCGCCGCCCGCTGCAACGCCTTGTTAGGTGCGTTCCTCGGAGCTGAGGCTGTTAATATCTACCGTTCCCACGAAACAAGTATACCTCGCTGCCACTTTCCCAGGTCTTCTCACCGTGATGGCTAACGACTGGGGCGCTCAACCGCGAGCGACGCAGGGTAGCCCAGTCTGCTCAGGTCGATTACCTGTTCCAAGGGATGTTCGCCATGATCCGGCTGCTCTTGAAGTCGAGTGGACGAGGCGGCTAACCCTTCCCACCGGGGACAGAGGTCTTGGCGGGCTCAGGCGAAAATCGGGTAGGCTACCTGGCCGTGGACGTCGGTGAGGCGGTGGTGGCGGCCGCCGTGAAACCAGGTTAGCTTTTCGTGGTCCAGGCCGAGCAGGTAGAGCATGGTGGCATGCAGGTCGTGGATGTGCATGCGGTTCTCGACCGCGTAGTAGCCATACTCATCAGTAGAGCCGTAGGTGATGCCGCCTTTGACGCCGCCGCCCGCCATCCACATGGAGTAGCCGTAGGGGTTGTGATCGCGGCCGTCGCCGGCTTGTGAGATGGGGGTGCGGCCGAACTCGCCGCCCCAGATGACGAGGGTATCCTTAAGCAGCCCGCGCGACTTGAGGTCGGTGAGCAGGCCGGCGAGGGGCTGGTCGACCATGCGCGCGGTCTTGGTATGGAGCCGGATCAGCTCGCTATGGGCGTCCCAGCCGACTTCGTTTCCCGGACCGTACTCGTGATTGATCTGGATGAAGCGGACGTTGCGCTCGGCGAGGCGGCGGGCGATGAGGCATTGCCAGCCGAAGTCCTTGGAGGCGGGCTGGTCCATGCCGTAGAGGCTTCTGGTGGCGGCGGTTTCCTTGGTGATATCGAAGGCTTCGGGGGCTTCGGTCTGCATGCGGAAGGCGAGCTCGAAGGCTTGGATGCGGGCGTCGAGCTCGGTATCGTGCTGCCAGCGTTCGGCGGAGGCGCGATTCATTTTCTGCAGCATGTCGAGCTCGTAGCGCTGCTGTTCGGGAGTGAGGCGGAAGTTGTGGAGGTACTCGATCGGTTCCTTTAGATCGTCCACCAGCACGCCGCCGTGGGCTACCGCGGTGCCTTGGTAGACGGCAGGGAGAAATGCCGAGCTCCAGTTCTTGGCGCCGCCGTGCGAGAGACCGGGCTTAACGGTGATAAACGCGGGGAGGTTGCGGTTTTCCGTGCCGAGTCCGTAGATGACCCAGGCGCCCATGCTGGGACGTACGAACGTATTGGACCCGGTGTTGAGCTGCATGACCGCGCCGCCGTGCGCGACACTGTCGCCTACCATGGAGCGGACAATACATAGGTCGTCCACGCAGCGGGCCAGGTGGGGGAAAAGCTCGCTGACGGGGAGACCGGACTGGCCGTGCGGGTGGAACTTCCAGGGCGACTTGAACAGGTTTCCGGTTTGGCCCTCGGCGAAGGTGAGGGGGCGCTTGAAGGGGAGCGGCTTACCGTGGTCGCGATCGAGGGCCGGCTTGGGGTCGAACGTGTCCACGTGAGAGGGGCCGCCGTGCATGAAGACAAAGATCACGCGCTTGGCCCGCGGGGTGTGATGGGGCTTCTTGGGAGCGAGCGGGTCGGCGGCCTGTTCGGCGAGGAGCGCCGTCAGACCGGCAAAGCCGAAGCCGGCGGCGGAGTAGCGCAGGAAGTGGCGCCTAGTGGACATAGAGGAAGTCGTTGGAAGCGAGCAGGGTCCGGTAGTAACTGGTGAGGGCGAGGGTATGGTCGCCGGGGAAGCGGGCGATGTATTCGCGCGCCTGAGCGAGTTCGGTGGAGGCGGGGGGACGATTGAGTATCCGCCACCAAGCGCGCTCTACATCGTCGCCGAACTTAGCGGCGATATTTTTGGCGCGCTGCTCGACCGAGGGGCTGTTCATCATGTAGAGAGCTTGCGGGGCGTTGTTGGTCTGGGTGCGGCCGTCGCCGGAGGTGGAGGCGTCGCCGAAGTCGAACAGGTTGAGGAGAGACGAGAGGTTCGAGCGGCGGAGCGGAAGATAGACCAGGCGGCGCGGCACCGTGTCCGGGCTGATGCTCTTGCGGCCTTCGGCGAACTCTTTATCGGTGCCGGCGCCTTCCTGGAAGGTGCCACCCATGGCCAGGTCCAGCGTGCCATCGATAAAGAGCATGGAGTCGCGAATCTCTTCGACGGTGAGGCGGCGCTGCGGAAAGCGGGTCCACAGGCGGTTATCGGAATCCTGCTGGAGGGATCGGACGGGCGCGAGAGCGCTCATCTGATAGGCATCCGAGAGCAGGATGACACGGTGCATGGCTTTGACGGACCAGCCGCTGTCAATGAACTTGCGGGCCAGCCAGTCGAGGAGGTCGGGAGGCGTAGGTCTGTCGCCGAGTTTGCCGAAGTTCGACGGCGTGCGCACCACGCCTTCGCCGAAATGCCACTGCCAGATGCGATTGGCCATCACGCGGGCGGTAAGCGGGTTGTCCGGGGAGGAGATCCAGTGGGCCATCTCCAGGCGCCCGCTGCCGCGCGTGATTTCGGACTGTTGGCCGCCGGCGAGGACCAGGGGAAAGCGCTTGCCCACCTGGTCGCCGAGTGTATCGGCATTGCCTCGGAGAAAGACGTGGCCGTCTCGGTCGGGATAGGGGGCCTCGCCCTCCGAGACCGCGCAGGCCAGCGGAGGCTCGGGTGGCGCGGCGGCCTGGAGAGCCTTCCTCTCCGCGTGGCGCTCGGCGAGCAAGGTGTCGCGTTCCTTTTCCGGCAGCCCAAAAGGGCCCTTGGCGGCGGTGACTTCGGTGTAGAAGCGGTTGTCCCCGGCGAGGTATTTGCGCTCCTGGTTCTGGCGGCGCTCCTCGGTGTGGGCGATAAAGTCGGCCTGATAGCGGCGGGCGGCGGCGGCCTTGTCCTCGGCCTGGTAGAAGTCTTCAAGCTGCGGCCGGCGCTCTTCGATGGGCTTCAGATATTCGGCCCAGCGGCGGACGACTTCGGCCTGCAAGCTTCGCTGAGAGGCGGCCTGTTCGGGAGTCAGCGAGCCGTGATAGACATCGTAGGCGGCCAGCAGGTAATCGGCGAGACGGGGGGCGAGCGAGTCGGCGTAGCGGGCCTGTTCTTTCGCCAGGACGGCGTCGATCTCCTTTTGCTTGGCCTCGACTAGTTTTTTGTGGGCTTCCCACCGGCCGGCGGCGGCTCGATCAACCAGGGGCACAAAGTAGAGCTGCGACACAGTGCCTTCGAGCTTGGACCACTGGCGGGTATTGGCAAAGATGGAGGCGAGCGCGTAGTAGTCCTTGGTGGAGATGGGATCGAACTTGTGGTCGTGGCAGCGGGCGCAGGCGATGGTGAGGCCGAGGAAGGCCTTGCCGGTTACGTCGATCTGCTCGTCCACCGCGTCGTAGAACATTTTCACCTTGTCCTGTTCGGCGATGAGTTTGGGACCGAGAGCGAGGAAGCCGGTGGCGACGATGCCGCGCTGGTTGACGGACTCCCCGGGCGGAGGCGGCAGGAGGTCGCCGGCGATCTGCTCGCGCACGAACTGGTCGTAGGGGAGATCGCGGTTGAAGGCCTCGATCACGTAGTCGCGATAGCGCCAGGCGTGGGGGTAGCGGTGATCCTCGTCGACGCCGGTGGAGTCGGCGTACCGGGCGACATCGAGCCAATGGCGGCCCCAGCGCTCGCCGTAGCGGGGAGAGGCGAGGAGACGATCCACTACTTTGGCGAAGGCATCCCGCGAAGTGTCGCCGACGAAGGCGCGGATTTCCTCTTCGGTGGGGGGGAGGCCGGTGAGGTCAAAGGTCGCCCGGCGGATCAGGGTGAGCTTATCGGCGCGCGGCGCGGCCTCCAGTCCTTGCTCCTGGCGGCGCGCGGCGAGGAGAGAATCGATGGTGGCCGAGGCCGGAGCGTGCAGCGGCTGAAAGGACCACCAGCCGGGAGACGGCGCCTTTTCCACCGAAGAGCCGGCGGGCCAGGGCGATCCCAGGCGGACCCATTCCTGGAGCGCGGCGATCTCAGCAGGCGGGAGCTTGGCGCCGGGCGGCATCTTGATTTTGCCGTTGTACTCGATGGCGGCGAGAAGACGCTGCGGTCCCGGACTCTTGCGGAAGCCCTCGGCGGAGAGCAGATCGAAGCCGCCGAGCTGGAGTTTGGCTCCGTGGCACTCCTGACACTTGGCGGCGAACAGCGGGCGGACGCGGGCTTCGAAGAACTGTTCGGCGGCGGGCTGGCCCCTGGCGGCCAGAGCGGCCAGCAGGAAGAGCGCAAGGCTCCGCATCGTGAGCACTTCGATATTATACGCCTTCACCAAGGCACAGCGGCCGGCGGAAGGCATGCTACCATAGACAACAATGGTCACTCGGATACAGCAGAAGGGAACTGGAACAGCGGGATACTATTCCTTGTCCCAGGCCGCCCGAGTCTTGGGTGTGCACTACGAGACAGCGGCCCGCTGGGCGCGTTCGGGCAAGCTGGCGGCGGTGCGACTTTCCCGCCGCAAGGTGCTGGTGCCTAAGGAAAAATGCGCTGCCATTCTCTCCAGTGGACCCGGCGCTGTGTCCGAAGTCGGCACGATCCAGCGCTGGCTGCCGCTCATCGGGACTTTGACTCCCCGGGAAGCAGCCCGGCTGAGGGAGCTCGCGAACGATTTTGAAAAGGTGGAGGACGGGGACTGAGGTGGCAACATACCTGCTGGACACCGACCATCTCTCCTATCTGCAAGAACGACATCCCGGGGTCATAGCTCGTTTGGGCGCACTTCATCCCGGAGACCGGGTGCTGACCTCGGTCGTGGCGGTGGCGGAGTTGCTCCGCGGGGTCGGTGCTTCCCAGGGGCCGCCGGCGGCGCGAGTTGCTGGACCTGTACGGCCAAGTCATCGCGAGTATGGATGAAGTCTTGCCGCTGGACCGCGCCGTCGCCGAAAGATTCGCCCAGATTGACGTGGCCCTGCGCAAGAAGGGCCGGCCCATACCCGTCAACGACGTGTGGGTGGCCGCCCTTAGCGTGGTGAAGGGGACCGTCTTGGTTAGCGCCGACGCCCACTACTCGTTTGTGGATCACCTGCGACTCGAGAACTGGACGGCTTCCTAGGGGCAGGCAGGCCCAGGACGGTCTCTAAGGACTCGCGACCAGCCGGCGGATCTCCTCCATGCCGTAATCCACCTTCATATCGAACACCCGCTTGCCCAGCTCCGCCGACGCCCGCCGCGGGTCGCCGACGATGCCGTTATCCGGGCGGCCGAGGACGATGCGGTCTTTGCGGACGTAAGCATCGCCGCCCAGATACATCAGCTCCGAGGTATCGGGGATGCTGGCGTGGGTGCCCACCGGAAGGTTCTGCTGCTTCAGCCAGGCGTTGAAGTCGTCGCGGGCCTTCTTGTAAACGGAGCCGCAGAAGTAGACGTGCACGCCTTGCGGGGTGTATTTGGCGTCCAGGGCCTCGGCCAGCTTCTCGAGTTCCGCCTGGCCGCCGCCGTGGTCGCCCAGCAGTACGATATTCTTGAAGCCGTTGGTGACCATGCTGGCGACGACCGCTTCGTTCACCTTGGCGTAGAGGTCCGGGGGCAGGTCGACCGATCCGGGCCACTGGGGGTTGAGGTGCGAGCCGGCCGGGGAGAAGGCCAGCACCGGGGCGACCAGGGCGTTGCCCAGGCGGCGGGCGATGGCCTCGGCGGTGCGGCGGGCCATGAAGGTATGGCCGCCCAGCACGGCGTGCGGGCCGCGCTGCTCGGTGCCGCCGTTGTAGACCAGCACCGTGGTCTTGCCCTGTTTGTGGATGGCGTCGTGGATTTCGGCATGGGTCAGGAGTTCGATCTCGACCGGGTCCGGCTTTTGGGCGAGGCAGAGCGTGGAGGTCAGCAGCAGGAGAGGAGCAAGGAATTTCATAGGCGCACCGGCTCCGATCATACTAAACTGACAGGCTGGTGAAAGGATGTGTATGCGCTGGAACGGACGGAGTTCGTTGGTCATCGTATTTACCATGTTGTTGGGCGCCGCCGCGGCGGATGACACCGCCGGGGGAGCCGCCGGTCTGGCGGAGGCCGCCCAAGGGTTCCTGCTGGCGCTGCGGCCGGAGGTCCGGCAGCAAGCCACCTTTGCCTTCGATCATGCGGAGCGGAAGGATTGGAGCAACGTGCCCCACTTCGCTCACCCGCGCGTAGGCGCCCGGTGGGGGGATCTGACCGACTCCGAGCGCATCGCCGCGCACCGGCTGCTCCAGGCCGGTTTGAGCAGCCAGGGCTATCTCAAGGCGTCCAGTATCATGCGCCTGGACGATCTGCTGGCGGAGATTTCCGACCGTAAGGACCGGTTCGGCTCCGGCATGTACTTCTTAGATGTATTCGGGAAGCCGGGTGAGGACGCGCGCTGGGGCGTGCAGGTGGACGGCCACCATCTGGCGGTGCATTGGACGGTGGTGAATGGAGCCCTGGCGACGACGCCGGCGTTTCTGGGAACGGAGCCATCCGAGGCGGCGGCCGGAAAATATGCCGGCTGGAGGATTCTGGGAGCGGAGACGGACAAGGGGCTGGCGCTGGTGAGGTCCTTGTCCGAGAGCCAGCGGAAGGAAGCGATTCTGGCGGCCAAATTGCCGCCGGACATCTTCACCGGTCCGGGCCGCGACGACGCCTTGAAGACGCCGGCGGGGCTGCCGGCGGCCAAGATGAACGCGGCGCAAACCGCGCTGCTGGGGTCTCTGATGGACGAGTACCTGGGCAACCATACCGCGGCGGTGGCCCAAGCCTACTGGCGGCGGATTCGCGCCGACGGGTGGGGCCGGGTACATTTCGCCTGGATGGGGCCGGTCGAAAAAGGCCAGCCCATCTACTACCGCGTTCACGGACCCTCGATCTTGATCGAGTACGACAACTCGGTGCGCCCGGGGACGGACCGCAACGATCTGAACCACATCCACTCGGTATTGCGCGTGCCTGGGAACGACTTTGGCGAGGATCTGCTGAAGAAGCACTACCAGAAGACGGCGCACGGAGGGGGGCGACCGTGAAAAACCGTCTGCGCCTCGCACTCGCCTTGCTGGGGCTGGCCGCCACGGCAGCGGCGCAGTCCAACCCCTCCTACCACCCCACTGACCAGGAGAAGCGGCAGATCCGCGCGAAGATGGCCGAGCTGGGCCGTCTGCTGGAGGGACTGCGCGGGAAGCCGCTGGTGGAAGACGTCGAGATCTATCACAAGGCCGCGCAATGGATACTCCGCCACGAGGCGGAGGAGTTCTTCCGGCCCGAGTACGTGGGGCATACGCTCACCAGCCTGGACCGGGGCATCGCCCGGGCCAAAGAGCTGGCGGCGGGGCGGCCGAGCTGGAGCCGCCAGAAGGGAAGGCTCAGCCGGGCCTATCGGTCGCGGGTGGATGGGAGCGTGCAGCCTTACGGGCTGGTCATTCCCGATTCCTACGACGGCGCACGTCCGGTGCGCCTGGACCTGGTGCTGCACGGGCGCAACGCCACCCTGACCGAGGCCAGCTTCCTGGCCGCGCAAGACGCGCCGAAACCGATCCCGCCGGGGCAGGACTTTATCCAGCTCGAAGTCTACGGCCGCACCAACAACTCCTACCGCTGGGCCGGCGAGACCGACGTGTTCGAGGCCCTGGCCGCGGTCGAGAAGCAATACAAGATCGATCCGGACCGCATCGTGCTGCGGGGATTCTCGATGGGCGGCGCCGGGGGCTGGCACCTGGGGTTGCACCACCCCGACCGTTGGGTGGCGGTCGAGTCCGGGGCCGGGTATACCGAAACGAAGCGCTATGCCAAGCTAGCGGACCTACCCTCCTATCAAGAGGCGGTACTGCACATCTACGACGCGGTGGACTATACCCTCAACATGTGGAATGTCCCGATGGTGGGCTACGGCGGCGAGGACGACGCGCAGTTGCAGGCCTCCCTCAACATCCAGGAGCAGTTGGCCCGGGAAGGACTGGCGCTGCCCGATCTGCGGGCGCTGTTCCTGGTAGGGCCGAAGACGGGGCACCGCTTTCATCCCGACAGCAAGAAGGAGTCCGACGCCTTCCTGAACCGCATGGTGGCGGCCAGGCGGCGGGCGCCGGAGCGCCTCCGCTTTGTCACTTATACGACCGAGTACAACCGCTGCTTCGGCTGGACGGTGGAGGCGCTGGAGAAACACTACGACCGGGCGGAGGTGGACGCGCGGGGCCGGGAAGTACGGACCAGGAATGTCGCGCGGTTGAAGCTGGAGGGCGCGGCCGGCGAGGTCACCCTGGACGGGCAGAAGGTGCGAGGCTCCGTCTTCGAGAAGAAAAATGGCCGCTGGGGGGCCGCCGCGCCGCTTCCGGGGCTCCGCAAGATCCACGGCCTGCAGGGGCCGATCGACGACGCCTTCCGCGACTCCTTCTTGTGCGTCCGTCCCCAGGGGAGTTCCGCGCCGCTGGACCTGTTCGCCACGGAGTGGGCCAAGTGGATGCGCGGGGAACTGCCGGTGAAGGACGCGGCGGCGGTGACAGCCGAGGATATCGCCAACAGGCACCTGATCCTGTTCGGAAATCCCGGGAACAACCGGATGATCGAAAGAGTGGTGGGACGCTTGCCGCTGCAGTGGACGCGGGAGACCATTACGATCGGGTCGAAGAGCTTCCCGGCGGCGGAGCATGTGCCGGCCCTAATCTATCCCAACCCCCTCAATCCGAAGCGCTACGTGGTGCTGAATAGCGGTCATACCTTCCACGAGTCCGAGTTTCGGGGGACCAACGCGCTGCTCTACCCGCGGCTGGGGGACTGGGCCGTGCTGAGAGGGGATCAGGTGGTGGCCGCCGGCCTGTTCGACGACCATTGGAAGTAGCGGTTCCCCCGTAGGGCGGGCTGCAGCCCTACTTCACCGCGGCGGTTGGTCAAACAGCCGCGCGCCCTCCACCGAGAGCAGGGCCCACAGGCTGTAGATTCCCAGCGCGGTGCCCAGGGGCACGTTGAACAGGTGCAGGGCGGAAAGAATGATGGCGAGAATTCGCGCCCAGGAACGGTAGCGGAGTAACCCGATGCCGGCGGCCAAGCCGGGGGCGGACAAGGCGGCCAGGACCACGAAGGCGAGGCCCCCGATGACACTGAGAATCGGGACCGCCACGCGCGCGTCGCTGGAGTGGTCGGTCACGCCCACCAGGCCGGCCAGGCCGCCGAAGAACAGCAGGGCCACCACCGCCGCGCACAAGCCCAAAGCCCCGAATACGATGTGAAGCCAGGCCACCACTCGGATATGGGACGCCATGGAACCCTCCGCGGTCCGTATTATACGCTGCTGGGCCGGGAGGTTGATCCACGATCTACGATCTACGATCCCTTTGGTCGATTAGGATTCTTGCAGCGCCGGATGGTTCTACAAGACATCTTTGTCGGGCGGCAGCCGATTTACGACCGTCACCTGGAATGCTTCGCCTATGAGTTGCTCTACCGGGCCGGTGACGCCGACCACGCGGGCGTCGCCGACGGCGACCAGGCCACCTCGCAGGTGGTTTATAACGCCTTCCTGGAGATCGGCTTGGACAAACTGGTGGGCAAGCGGACGGCCTTCATCAATGTCACCCGCGACTTCCTGCTTTCCGACTACACCGCGGTCATACCGCCCCGTCGCACGGTACTCGAAATCCTGGAGGACGTCGAGATTGACGACCGGTTAATCCGCGCGGTGCGCCGGCTGCGGGCCCAAGGCTACCAGATCGGCTTGGACGATTTCATCTACCACCCGCACATGCAACCGCTGGTGGAGCTGGCCGATATCATCAAGATCGACTTGCTGCAGTTGGACACCGCCCAGGTGGCCCAGCACGTGGAGCGGCTGCGACCCTACCCGCTCAAGCTGCTGGCCGAGAAGGTCGAGACCCACGAGCAGTTCCGCCGGTGCCTGGCCCTGGGGTTTGAGTATTTCCAGGGCTATTTTCTGTGCCGGCCGGAGGTCGTCAAGGGCCGCCAGATGGCGCCCAACAAGGTAGCGACATTGCGGCTGCTGGCCCGGCTCCAGGACGCCGCGGTCGATCTGCGGGAGTTGGGCGAGATTATCAGCCACGACCTGTCGCTGGCCCACCGGATGCTGCGCGTGATCAACTCGGCGGAGATGTTTCTCGCCCAGAAGGTCGAATCCATCAGCCAGGCGATCCTATTGCTAGGTACGCAATTCGTCGCCAAGCTGGCCGGCCTGGTGATTCTGGCCAGGATGGAGGGCCAGCCCCGGGAACTGATCACCACCGCCATCACGCGGGCCCGCATGTGCGAGCTGTTGGGGGCGGTGGCCGGCGGGGAGGCCCCGGAGGCCTTCTTCCTGGTGGGTCTGTTCTCCACTCTGGACGCCATCTTGGGCGTTTCACTCGAATCGGCCTTGAACCAGTTGCCCTTGACCGAGAAGGTCCGGGCGGCCCTGCTGGCCCGGGAAGGCATTCTGGGGCAGGTGCTGGACTGTGCCCTGGCCTTCGAGCGGGGCGACTGGGATACGGTAGCCGCTTGCGGTCTGGACCCGTCGGCCATTCAAAACAGCTATCTCCAGGCCATCTCCTGGGCGGCCGACATGACCTCCCAGGTCACGTAACATTTGCATACCAGGTCAGACCCTCTCGCCGGTAACTCCTTGTAATCACTGGGTCGGACTTGGTGTGGTAGCTCGATTGCAACAGTCGACAGGACGGAGGTTCCTCATGCATCCGGTTCGACGTGCCGCTTGGTTCCTGTTCTTTACAACGCTGCTGATTACGCCCCTGCTGCTGCTGGCCAACATCAACGGCACACCGCTCGGCCGCACCGGCGCCTTTGGCGAGCCTGGTTGCGACGGTTTGGGGTGCCACCGCAACGAGCCCTTGCCGCCGGGCAGCGGGCGGGTGGTGGTGGACGTCGGACCCTACGTGCCCGGACAGACCCAGCGGGTCCAGGTGCGGATCCTGGACACCAACGCGAGAGTGTATGGGTTCCAGATGGCGGCGCGGGAGAGGCGGAACCCCCAGCAGCAGGCGGGAACGTTCCAACCGATCGCGGACGACAACAATGTGAGGGTGCGGTGCGCCAATGGGAGCGCCGCCCCGTGCAGCTCGGGGTTGGAGTATGTGACGCATACCTCGGCGAGGCCCCAGGAATTCACCTTTGCCGCCAGTTGGACGGCGCCGGCGAGCGACGTGGGCGAAGTGGTGTTCACGGTCGCAGCGGTGGGCGCCGACGGCGACCGGGGTACCAACGGGGACCGCAGTTATACGACCCAGGTGAGTTCGCTTTACGCCCCCAGCAACCAGCCCTCGTTGCGCGAGGGGGGCGTGGTGAGCGCGGCCAGCTTTCTTGCGCCCGGCGGGTCGATCGCCCAGGGCGCCCTGGTGAGCCTGTTCGGCGACAAACTGGCGCCCCCGGGGTTCTCCCGCGAGGTGACGCGTGACGACCTGACCGCCGACGGACGCCTGCCCACCGAGCTGAACCGCATCGGCGCCGACTTCCTGATCCCCAACGCCGATGCCCTCCCCGTTTATGTCCTGTTTGTGGGCGAGCGGCAGATGAATATCCAGGTTCCGGCGCTGCCCGCCGGGTTCAACGGCCGGCTGGACGTGCAGCCCGTCTTCAACCGCGGCCGGGGAGCCAACGAGGTGCGGGGGAACCGAGTGGCGGTCACGGTGCTGCCGGCCGTGCCGGCGCTGTTCACCTTCTCCGACGGGCGGAGCGTGGCGGCGGTGCACTCGGCGGTGCCGGCCGGCGCGCCGGTGGGGCGGGCGGGACTGTTTCCAAACTCGCGGCCGGCGCGGGTGGGGGACGTGATCCTGGTATTCGGGACCGGGTTCGGCCTGACCGCGCCGCCGGTGGAGCCGGGCACGCTGGCCGCGGGAGCGGCCTCCCTGACGGCCACGGTGAGCGCCCGGATCGGCGGCCTGGCCCTGGCCTCGGCGGACATTCTCTATGCCGGGGCCGCCCCCGGGTTCGCCGGATTGCAGCAGTTCAACCTGCGGGTCCCGGCCGGCCTGGGGTCCGGCGATCTGCCTATTGTCCTCACGGTAGGCGGGCTGGAGACGCAGGCGGGGGTGACTTTGCGCGTGGAGTAAGGCGGCCCCGGATTCTCGACCCCGCAGAATCAACGACTTGCCGTGGTGCAAATTTGCACCACGTGACTCCAGGGCACTTTTGCCACGGGCTGTCAGCGGGTGCGAGGCGTCTCCGCGAGCCAGATGTTGCCGGTGAGATCGCTCAGCGCGAACACCATCTGATTGCCCCCTACCGACAAGCCGGTCAGACGGCTGGCGGCGCCCACCCGCCGAAGCGACTGGCGGGAGGAATGAAAGTGCTGGACGGCGAAGGGCGCGCCGGAGGGTTTCTTCGTCGCGGGGTCCACACGTCGCGCCCAGATGCAGCCGAAGCCATCGCGCTCGGAAACAAAGTAGATCACCCCGCCGCCCGGCGCCCAGCAGGGGTCTCTCTCCAGGGCGGTTCCATCGGTCACGGCGATCCAGCCGGTGGGAGGAACGGTCTCGCCTTTCACCGGCACGATCCATATTCGAGAGCTGGCCTTCGGGTTGTCTAGGGAGTGGAACGCGACCCACCTGCCGTCTGGCGAGAATCGCCCGCCGGAGACGATCTCACCGTCTTGCGACCGCACCGCCAGCCTTACACCTTTTCCTCCGGCCACGTCCAAAACCGCGACTTCATTGCTCGCGGTCGGCTGGTAGAGGATGCCGGAGCCATCGGTAGAGACTCCGGATACGGTACCGCAGCGATCGCAGAACTTCTTCGCCGCGCCACCGTTGCCGGGCACGGCGTAAACGCTGTAATCCTCGCTGGAATACGCTATCCAGCTTCCATCACCGGCATACTTCGCGGCCACCAGCAGCCCCGGACTGAAGAGTAGGGCCTGGTCCGCGCCACTGGTGAGGTCCCGGGAGCGGAGCGACCAGACACCCGCGTGGCGGGTAAGATAGGCGAGCTTCCTGCCGTCCCAGGTAATGGAAGGAGCCCATTCCGGCGATGCTTCCGTGGTGAGGCGCCGGGGCTCACCGCGCGTCACCCCGGTGTCGGCGTCCACGGCAATCGTCCAGATATCAAAGTTCAGCACCTCGTCGGAAAACGCGATCCGTTCGACATCGTCCAGCCAGGCCCGCACTGCATGCACTTGGCGGCCGGGCGCTTGGATCACTCGCTTGGCGAGCCCGCGCACCTGGCGTTCCGTGGAGAGCTCGAGTTCCCACAGATTGGCGGAGTCGCCGAAGGTCGCGGCGAACAGTAACCGATCGGCCGAGCCGCCGGTCCAGTCGAATACGGTGGGGAGAACACCGAGCCCCAGCTGCGTCCGGAGCAGGCCTTGCGCTCTTAGTTGACGCAGCGCGCCGGTTGCTTGCGGGCTGCCCTT
Source organism: Terriglobia bacterium (assembly GCA_041477815.1). Taxonomy (GTDB): domain Bacteria; phylum Acidobacteriota; class Terriglobia; order Bryobacterales; family JACQDG01; genus JBGOUV01. Next base: position 13,429 of record JBGOUV010000074.1, read on the forward strand.
GCCCTTGTCCACGGGCAGGATCCACCAGTCGAGGGTGGCCAGTTGGGCGCCTTCCTTCCGGCCCAAAACGATCAACGCGTCGCCACGGGGCGACCAGGCCGGGTACATGGCCGCGGCCATTTCAGGATGCACCGGACGGGGCTGTCCGCCGCCGGCTTCCACCACGAACAGCCGCGCTGAGCCGGCGACGAACGAACCCTCGCGGCCCGTCCAGTAGGCGATCCACTGCCCGTCGGGCGAAAATCGGGGATTGCGGCCACCCGGCGCCACCAGCACCGGTTCGCCGGCCCCGATGGCCGGAACCATGTAAATGCCGCCGCCACCCGCCTCCGACCGGTAGGCGACCAGGGCGCCGTCGGGCGAGAAGGTGGGATCGGTCTCGTCGGCCGGGTCCTTGGTCAGCCGCATGGGATCGCGCCCGCCGATCTGCTGCAGCCAGATATCGAGATTGCCTTCGTTGCCCCGGTCGGACGCGAAGGCCAGCAGCTTGCCGTCGCGCGAGAGGGCGGGAAACGAGCTCAGGCCGTTGTCGGCCGTCAACATGCGCAGGAGGGGCTCGGGAGCCGTGGACGGGGCCGAGCCGCGCAGCAAGCGGAAGATCCCGGCGCCAACGAGGGCGCCAACCAGGCACGCCGCCGCTACGACAGGCCATCCGAACCGCCGCCGCAGCGGGCCGGGCGGGAGGGCGTCGGCGGTGGAGCCGGACGGCGACTCCATTTCTTTCAGCACATCCTCGAGGAGAAGCTTGACGTCGGAAATGTGCTGCCAGCGATCGGCCGGTCTCTTCTCCAGGCATTTCGCGAGGACCCGGCTCACGCCCCGCGGAAGCGACGGCGGCAAGGGGGCGAAGGACGGCTCGTTCAGCACCACCGCCGCCCGCGTCCCGATGTGGGAGTCGTGGAAGGCTACCTGGCCGGTCAGCATCTCGAAGAGCACGGAGCCGAACGAAAAGATGTCGGAGCGCGGGTCGACGGGCTTCCCTTGCGCCTGCTCCGGGGACATGTAAGAAATGGTGCCGACCACCTGACCGAGGCCGGTCAGCGAGTCATCGGCGGTGGGGTCGTCCACGGCCGCGGGCTTGAACTGCTTCACGGTTTGCTTGGCGATCCCGAAATCGAGCACCTTCACCAGGCCTCGCTCGGTGATCATCACGTTGCTCGGCTTGAGGTCGCGATGCACGATGCCGGCGTCATGGGCGGCGGCGAGGGCATCGGCGATCTGCACGGCGTACCGGAGAGCGGTGCGGGGGTCGAGGCCCTTTACCACGATCTCCTCGCGGAGGGTCTCGCCCATGACGCGCTCCATGACAATGAAATCGATGTCGCCCTGGCGGCCGACCTCGTGGACGGTAACGATGTTGGGATGATTCAGCGCCGAGGCCGATTGCGCTTCCCGGGTGAAGCGCTTGCGCTGGTCTTCATCAATGACGCCCGGCGGCAGCACCTTGATAGCCACGGTGCGGTGAAGCTTCTCGTCGATCCCTTCATAGACCCAGCCCATCCCCCCTTGTCCCAGCTTGCTCTGAATCCGGTAGTGACCGAGGAGGGCGCCGGGGGAAAGTCCGGAGGCCTCGCGCTTCAACGGGATTGCGAGCAGCCGCTCCGCTTCCGCGCGCATGGCCTGGTCCGGGCAATGCTGGTCGAGGTAGCGCGACCGCTGCTCGCCGGTCAACGCGCCGGCGGCATCCACGATCTCTTTCAGCACCAGCCAGTGGGGATCACTGCTCATCGCGGTGTTACCGGGATGTCCGCCAGTGTAGCAGAGGCGATTAGGTGGCAGACTCGAAGCACATGGCTGCCCACACCCAGATCTCGGTGGAAGAGTATCTTCGGACCAGTTTCGACGGTCCGGATCGCGAGTATCTGGACGGGGAGATTGTGGAGAGGGGCCTGCCGAATCTGCCGCATAGCAAGGCTCAGAAGCGGCTGATCCTGTGGTTTGTCGGGATGGAGGAGACGCTATCCCTTCATTGTTTTCCGAATCTCCGTTTGCGTATCAGCGAGAGGCGTTATCGTGTGGCAGACCTGGCCGTGTTCCAAGGCGAGCCGGCTGAAGACGTTCCTTCGTCGCCGCCGCTAGTTGCCATTGAGATCCTTTCTCCCGACGACCGTTTCGCCGGGGTCCTGGCGAAACTGGAGGAATACCGCACCTGGGGAGTCGCTCACGTCTGGTTTGTGGATCCGATCAGCCGCAAGCTCTACGTCTACACGGCCGGGCTCAGTGAAACCTCCGCCTTTCGGCTTCCCGAGCACGGGGTCGAGTTGGCCGCCTCCGAAATCTTTCGCTGACCATCAGCGCCGGGTAGTGACCTTGGGCGTGGCGCCGGACTTAAGGATCAGCTCGGTCAGTAATTCTACGGCTTTATCAATGGGTAGGATATCCGCAATGTCGATGGGGGTTCTGCCGCGGCCGTCCTTTTCGTCCAGTTTGGCGCCCTTTTCGGCCAGGAACCGTATGACCTGGCAGATCTCCGCCTGCGAAGAGATACCTAGAGTTCCGGTGACCGCGGCATGCATGACGGTGGAGCCGGTGTCGCTGACGGCGTCGATTTGAGGCGCCAGCTCGTAGGCGTACTTCACTATTCCGGCATGACCACTTCCGGCCGCCGACATGAGCAGCGTGGTCCGGCCCTGGCCCTGGAGCGATGGATCGGCCCCCGCTACCACCAGCGCCCGCATGACGTCGAGATGATTGGCCTTGGCGGCTACGTGCAGAGGGGTCACCTCGCCGATGATGCGGCGGAAGCCGCCGCCCGCGAATCCGGTGGCCTTGGCATTGCGCGTGTTGGGATTGGCTCCTTTGGCGAGCAGCTTCTTCACGAGGTTGAGGTCGCCCAACTGGGCGGCGGTGTGCAGCGGCGTATTGCCGCCGCGGTCCGCCACGTTGGGGTCGGCGCCGCCGTCGACCAGGGCGCCGGCTGCCGCCGTGCTGCCATAGGAGGTCGCCACCACCAGCGCTTTGGCGCCAGAGGGGAGAGCGTAATTGGGGTCGGCGCCCGCGGCCAGGAGACTGCGGATGGAGGTTACGTCGTTCTTGGTGGCGGCGAAGATCAGGGCCGTGAAGCCGCTCTGGGAGGCCGCCTTCACGTCGGCGCCGAGTTGGATCAGGGCCTCGACTACGTCGGAGTGTCCTTCCGCCGCCGCCCACATCAGCGGGGTTTGCCCTTTGCGCGGCTCGACCGCGTTCGCGTTGGCGCCCTGGGCGGCCAGGAGCTTTACGGCAGGGGCGCTGCCGGCGCCGGCGGCGATCGTCAGGGCCGTTTCGCCGTTCCAGCGGGCGGCCTTGGCGTCGGCGCCGGCGTGGAGGAGTTTTTCGACTAATGCGGCGTTGCCGTTGGCGGCGGCGAGGGTCAGGGGCGTTTCGCCGTACTCATCGGCCGTGTTGACGTTGGCGCCGGCGCGGAGGAGGAGCTCCGCGGTCTCGCGGTCCTCCAGATGGACGGCCCAGAACAGGGCGGTCGCGCCGTCGGGCTGGGCGGCGTTGACATCGGGGCGCTGGCGCATGAGGGTCGCGATGGTTTTGGGGTCGCGGCGCTTTACTGCTTCCAGGAGGCGGAGGTCGGGGGTGGCGGCCAGAGTAGAGGCGGCGAGGAGGAGGACACACGAGAGCCGGCCGGAGGGCCGGCTGCGGCCCGGGGGGGCCGCCCCACTCGATTGGCTATACATCTGAGAGATAGGTTAGTTGGCCGGTGCTGTCGCCGAACTTCTCGGACGGGACGCCGGCGCGGTCGAGCATGTTCAGCAGGAGGTTGTTCAGGGGGGTCTCCTGCGGGAAGCGGAGGTGACGCCCGCCTTGAACCTGGCCGGCGGCGCCGCCCGCCAGCACGATCGGGAGGTCGTGGTGCGTGTGCCGGTTGGCGTCGGCGAGGCTGCTGCCGTACAGAATCAAAGAGTGGTCCAGGAGGCTGCCGTCGCCGTCGGGGGTGGATTTCAGCCTCTCCAGAAAGTAGGCGAAGGTCTTTACCAAATGGGCGTCGATTTTGGCTACGTTGTCCACCTTCACCGGATCGTTCTGGTGATGGGTGATGGAATGGTGTCCGTCCGAGACGGCGATGTTCGGATAGCTCCGGTTGCTGCCGGCGCGGCCCAGCATGAACGTAATGACGCGCGTCATATCGGTCTGGAACGCCACCACCTGCAGGTCCATCATCAGCCGGGCATGGTCGTCGAAGGCGTCCGGTACGGAGCTGGGACGCTCCAGCGCCGGCAGTTGCAGCGAGGCGTTTTGCTGCTCCGCCTTCTGGATGCGCCGCTCGATGTCACGGATGGCTTCGAGGTATTGAGTAAGCTTGGTGCGGTCGCGGGCGCCGAGTTTCGTTTCCAGGCGGTCGATGCTGCCGGCCACGTAGTCGAGGATGCTGCGTTGCTCCTCGAGCCCTTTGCGGCGGGCGGCGGGATCGGTGCTGTCGCCTTCGCCGAAGAGACGCTCGAACACGGCGCGGGGATTGAATTCCACGGGCAGGGGGGTGGTCTCATTGCGCCAGGAAACCGTATTCGTGTAGGCGCAGCTATATCCCGAGTCGCAGCCCCCGGCCAGGCTGGGGCTTTCGAGACCGAGCTCCAGCGAAGCCAGTTGCGTATGCTTGCGCAGCTCCAGGGCGGCGATCTGGTCCGCCGAGATGCCGCAGCGGATGCCCGCGCCTTCGGTCTTCTTGGGGTGGACGCCGGTGAGCCAGGTAGCGCCTTCGCGGGCGTGGTCGCCGGGGCCATCGCCCAGGGCCCGGCCGTTGACCTGGGCCAGTCCGCTCAGCACCAGCAGCCGCTCGCGGAAAGGCTCCAGGGCCTTCAGCGTGGGACCGAACTCAAACCCCTTGCCATCCGCCGCCGGTGTCCAGCGGCTCATGATCGCGCCGGTAGGATGGTAGACAAAGCCCAGCCGGACCGGCGCCTTGCCGGACTTCGTCGTGGCCCCGAAGGCCGGAACCATCGAGTCCAGCAGGGGCAGGGCCAAACTAGTACCGAGACCGCGCAGGAAGGTGCGGCGAGGCAGGCATTGCTTAGTGATGATCATGGCTCGGGGGTTCTCCTCATCTGAAACGGCGTGCTTTCCACGATAGCTGTGATCAGCGCCGACATACGGTAGTCGTTCCCGGCCGCTTTTTTGGCGATGGCTCGTACAGCCGGCTTGTCATAGTATTCTAACCCACGGCCCAGGGCGTAGGTAAGAAGTTTTTCGGTCACAGTGGAAGCGAAGTCCTCCCGGTAGCGGGAGAGGAGCAGCTTCTTGAGGCCGGCCGGGCCCTCGAACTGGGTCCCGTCGGGGAGCTTTCCGGTGGCGTCGATGAGGGAGCCGGCGTCCTGGGCGCGCCATTTGCCGATGGCGTCGTAGTTCTCGAGCGCAAATCCGATCGGATCCATGCGGGAGTGGCAGGCGGAGCAGGTCGGATTCACCCGGTGTTGCTCCATCTGCTGGCGCATCGTGAGCAGCTTTCCATCCTGTCCGTGCGGCATCAGCTCCGGAACGACGGCCGGTGGCGGGGGCGGGGGCGTGCCGAGCAGATTGTCCATGATCCAGCGGCCGCGCTGCACCACGGAGGTGCGGTTGGGGTAGGAGGTCACGGTCAGAATACTGCCCTGTCCCAGCAGGCCGCCGCGGTTGGGATCGGTGACCGCCACCCGGCGGAACTGCGAGCCGTAAATCTTGGGCGCGCCATAGTGCTCGGCCAGGCGCTGGTTGAGGTAGGTATAGTTGGTATCCACCAGATCGAGCACGCTGCGGTCCTCGCGCAGGATGCTCTCGAAGAACATCTCGGTCTCCTGCTGGAACGACCGGCGCAGGCTCTCGTCGAACTCGGAGAAGGTCTCCGGATCGGGCTTCACGGTGGCCAGATTCCGTAACTGCAGCCACTGCCCGACGAAATTGGAGACCAAGGCTTGCGAGCGGGAGTCGTCCAGCATGCGGCGGACCTGGCGCGCGAGCACGGCGGGGTCCTGGAGTTTGCCCCGATCGGCCAACTGCAGCAATTCGTCGTCGGGAATGCTGCTCCACAGGAAGAACGAAAGCCGGGAGGCCAGCTCGTGGTCGCCGAGGCGATAGACGGTTCCCGGAGGAGCCCCGGGCGGGTCCGGCTCCACACGGAACAGAAAGTCGGGGGACATCAGCAGGGCGGTGAGGGCCTTTTCGATGCCGTGGTCGAAGTCGCGTTCGGCGCGTCCGCGCCAGTAGAAAGCGAGCAGGGGCTGGATGTCTGCGCCGGTGACGGGACGGCGGAAGGCCCGGCGGGTCAGGGTCGACAGGATGGTCCGCGCCGCCGGCTCCTCGTCCCTAGGTGTAGTTGGGCGGGACACGAAGATCCTGGCGCGGCTGGGGGTCTCTCCGCGGCCGGCTACGTTGTAGGGACCGCCGATGATCACGGTACCGACGTCGGGATTATTTCCGCCTCCTCGCCGCGGCACCTCGAACAGTTTGAGCCTGGCGCCGTCGAGCCGGAGGTCCATCTGGGCGGGTGGAGGGTCGGGCGGGGGAGGGCCGGTCACAGCCGGGGCGGCGGCGCGGTTGGGCGGGGCCTCGGCTTCCACCTTCGCGGACTCCCTCAAAAAGGTCACCCCCACGGTCCGCAGGCCCGCCTTGACGGGTAGCCGCAATTCATAATTCGGCGGATTCTCCAGGCCCAGGGTGAAGTTGGCCGGCAACTTGATGCGGATCACGTACTCGGCATCGAGCGGGAAATAGTAGGGGAACGACAGGCCGCCGCGGGAATCAAACGGCAGATCGGGACTGACCCGCTCGTTTCGCTGACCGCGCCGGAAGGAGCTGGGCGGATCCCGGAGGGGCTGGAACTGCTCGTCGGCGGGCTTCATCTGGGTGTCGCCGACGGCCAGACGGCTGATCCGGCGAGCCGCGGAC
>JBGOUV010000327.1:0-7871 GCA_041477815.1 Terriglobia bacterium
CAGCGATCCGGGGAGACTCCGCAGTCTCTGAAAAAGTGGCTGGCCTCTCGACAAGCGAAGCAGAGGTCTTCCCCGGAACGGCGACGTCCGTCTAACCGGGCGTTGCAGGCGACAGCCAAAGGCAGGCCGCGCCTGAACGCCTGAGTGGTGAGGCTGCCGGATATGCGAAACTGGAGACGGCTTGAAGGTCAGGGAACTGATTCGTATACTGGATCTGGACGGGTGGCGACTGGCGCGAACGCGAGGCAGCCACCGGCAGTTCAACGAACCCGAGCAAACCAGGGGCCCTGACCGTGGCTGGGAAGCCAGGTGTTGATATCCCGCCAGGAACGCTCAACGCCGTTTTGAAGCAGGCCGGCCTGAAAAACTGAGGTGTAGTGCAAATGCGATACATGGCGGTAATCGAGCGCGGGGAGAACAGCTGGGGAGCGCATGTCCCGGACCTCCCTGGCTGCGTCGCCGTAGGGGACACAAGAGAAGAAGTACTGCAATTGATCGGCGAGGCCATAGACTTCCACATCGATGGGCTCAAGCAGGATGGTGTCCCCTTGCCCCGACCAAGCTCGGACAGTGAGTTCGTGGAAGTCACCGCAGCCTAAATCTATAGCTCGATCGGCCGGAAAGAGGCGATCGGGCCGGCGTTAAAGGTCCTTCTCAACCTCGTAGACGATGTGCTCCCCATCGACCGAAACATCGTGATGCGGGCCAGCGAAATCGTGCAGGGTTCCGCGGGGCTGTCGGCACGCGATGCGGTGCACTTGGCCGTCATGGAGCGCCACCGTATCACCCGAATCATGAGCTTCGACTCGGATTTCGACCGCTGGCCGGGAATCACGCGCCTCTGATGACTCCCGACTACTCACTCGCACTTCAGCGGCGTTTTAGGCTGGGCTTATCGTCCTCGGCCTTGTCGTCGACCGGGATGGTATCGCCGGAGGATGGTTTGCGCCGCAGCGTGGGCTTGCTGGGGTCCTGCTGCTCGGTCTTCGAATGCCCTTGCAGGCGGGCCAGGCGCTGCTTCACCTGGTCGAATTCGCTGGTGGTGACCGCGTACTCGGCGCGCATGGGCAGGAAGTCGGTGATGGCCTTCTGGACCTCCTTGATGCGGTCGCCGGTGGGGGGATGGCTGCCAAAGGCCTTGGCTAGCGTTCCGGGCTTCTTCTTATCCTTGGCCTGTAGGCGCTCAAAGAAGGTGACCATGGCGTTGGGGTCGTAGCCGGTCTTGTACAGGTACTGGACACCCAGAAAGTCGGCCTCCTTCTCGAAGCCGCGGGAGAACTTCAAGAAGGTGAGGGGCAGGGCGAGGCTGGCGGCCTGGCGCACCCCGTAGCCGATGCCGCCGCCGACGAAGATGAGCGGGATGGAGGCCCAATTGGTGATCTGAGCGCGGCTGGCCTGGCGGGTCCCATGGCGGGCGGTGACGTGGGCGATCTCGTGGGCCATCACGCCGGCCAGTTCGGCCTCGTTCTCGGCCAAGCGGATCAGGCCGGAGTTGACAAAGAAGTACCCGCCGGGCAGGGCGAAGGCGTTCACCTCGTCGTTGTCGACAACCTTGATGGTAAAAGGAACCTTGGCGTCCGAGTTGCGCACCAGGTTTTGGCCGAGGCGGTTGATGTACTCGCCGATGACAGGCTCCTCGATCAGCTTGGCCTGGCGCTCCACCTCCTGGGCAAGCTGGCGTCCGAGGGCTATCTCCTTCTCCAGCGAGTAGAGGTTAACCCCTCTGCTTACATCGCGCTCGCCGATGGCGTTGACATCGTCCTTGGGCTTCTTGGCCAGCGCCACCGCGGCTACCAACAAAAACACCCAGATCCGTCGATTCATGGCTCTTTTCGCCCCGTAGTGTGAGATTCCCGACGAGGGACTTCGGTTACAGGTCTTGTAAAGTCCTTACCAGCCTTTTACAATGGGGGGACAGCCATGACCAAAACCGAATCCCTGCTGCTGCGCCACGAGGGCGAGACGCCCCGGGAGCGCTCGACGTGCGGCTGGCGCGACCTGCTGATCAGCCGGCAGGACGCCGGCGCCGTGGCCGCCTGGGTCCACGCCGTGGACATCGACGGGGCCAAGCTCCACTACCACAAGCGGTCCACCGAACTGTATTACGTGCTGGAGGGCGAGGGAACGGTGTCGCTCGACGGCGACGAGCATCCGGTGCGAAAGGGGTCGATCGTGCATATCCCGCCCGGAGTGGTGCATGGGGCCCAGGGGCGGATGCGGGTGCTGGTGGTGGGCATCCCCGACATCGCAGAAGACGATCTGTTTTTCCCGGAGTGATGCACCGAACCGCGACCGTAAGTACCTACCTCGTCAGATTCGTGTTGAAACAGGCAGAATATTTTTCACCATGGACACTTGCGCCAATGTTCACAGGCCTGTGGAGCACTTCGGCAGCGACCCCAACTTTCCCAAATTGGTCCTGTTTGGTTCCGGCTCGTCCGGGTTAGGGAGCGGATCCCCGATTTGCCGAGCCACATGGTCTACAATGGGTTCAGTCATGGGCCCCCAGAATACTGACGCCATCGAGCCCGACCCGGTCATCGAAGCCTACAAGAAAGATATTGACCGGACGTTGATCCGCGAGAATCTCAAGCTCACGGTGACACAACGGTTCGAAAAGTTGATGGCGCTCCAACAGTTTCACGAAGAGATGCAGCGCGCGGGACGCGCCGCTCGGCGAAGAGAATGACCGACTTCCGGGCGTTGCTCGAGGCTCTCGCCCGGGCCCACGTGCGGTTCATCGTGGTCGGCGGCGCCGCGGCGACCGCACATGGCTCCGCCCGGCTGACGGTGGACCTGGACCTGGTCTACCAGCGGACGCCGGAGAATATCGGCCGCCTCGTCTCGGCGCTGCGGCCGCAGCAGCCCTATCTGCGGGGAGCGCCGCCGGGTTTGCCCTTTTTATGGGACGAGGACACTGCTCACCGCGGCCTCAATTTCACTTTGACGACGGGCTGGGGGGAGGTGGACCTGCTGGGGGAGATCACCGGCGGGGGGGCCTATGAAGACCTCCTACCCTATGCGGTCACGCTGGAGCCGTTCGGCATTCCGTGCTTCTGTCTGGGTTTGGAGCGCCTGATCCACGTCAAGCGCGCCGCCGGCCGGCCCAAAGACCTGGATGCCATCGCCGAGCTGGAAGCTATCCTGGAAGAGCGTCGGGACCAGGAGTGACTGGAAGAAAAGCGCTCTCAACTCCTCTAGCGCGAACTCCGTGTAGAGAACTTGGAATACCATTGAGCCGCGAGCTTTCGCGCTTCCTCACTGGTGACTACGCGGCCCGCATCGGCATCTCGAATTCCCCGCTCGATGGCGGCGGCGGTTTCCGCGTCCACTGCGATGGCCTCTTCCGTGGAAACCAGCGGATCGGCGACCTTCGTTTCAGCCATACCCTTACCGTGTCACACCTGCGCGAATAGGTCCAGGATCGGCTTCCCCTTGCCGTCCTTGGTGACGTGGAAGGGCCGCTTCTCCACTTCGTAGGCCAGGTCGGGCGGGATACCCATGGCGTAGTACAGGGTGGCGTGCAGGTCCTCGATCGAGACCGGCTTGTCGACGATCTTGCACGGACGCTCGTCGGCGGTTTGGCCGTAGAGGAAGCCCTTCTTGACGCCGCCGCCGAACAGCAAGACCGAGCAGGCCTCGGTGAAGTGGCGGTGCATGCCGTAGTGCTTGGGCTCGAGGATGCGGTCGGGAACGGTGACCTGATCCTTCACGCGCTTTTCGGGCTTGCCTTCCACAATCAGGTCACGGCCGAATTCGGTGGCTACGACGATCAGGGTGCGGTCGAGGAGGCCGCGCTCTTCGAGGTCCAGGACCAGTTGCGAGATGGGGGCGTCGATGGTCCGCTTCAGGGCGATGGTGCGCTCGTGGCCGTTCTCGTGGGTGTCCCAGTACCGGAAGGGGATGTACTCCGTGGTCACCTCGATGAAACGGGTGCCGGCCTCGGTCAGGCGGCGGGCCAGCAGGCACCCCAGGCCGAAGCGGCTGGTGTTGTAGGTATCGTAGATCTCCTTCGGTTCCAGAGACAGGTCGAAGGCCTGGGCGGCGGGGGAGCTGAGCAGGCGGTGGGCGTTGTTTAGCGAGCGGGCGAGGGACTCCTGCTGATAGGCGCTGCCCTGGGCTTCGAGGAGGCGGCTGTAGCGCTCGTAGCGCTGGCGGAAGCGGTCCTCCGAGAGATGGGCGGGGCGGACGGCGGCCGCGGCCTCGTTGGGGTCGTAGATGAGGAACGGGCCGTACTCGCTTCCGAGGAAGCCGGCCGTGTGGAAAGCCTTGATGGCGTCGCTCTCGGCGCCGATCTCCAGGTTCTGGCCGATGTCGACGAAGGCCGGGAGGTCGGGATTCTTGGGACCCAGGGTCTTGGCCATGACCGAGCCCAGGTGCGGGCAGGCGACGGTTTGGGGCGGCGCGTAGCCTGTGTGCCAGTTCGACTGGTTGCGGGAGTGCAGGATGAAGCCGATGTCGGCGACTCGGTTCGTGCGGATCAGCGTGGCGCGGTCCATCACGCGGGCGAGGCGCTCCAGGCCTTCCGAGATCTTGATGTTATCGACGGCGGTGTCGATCGGGCGGAAGGTACTGAGGACGCGGTTGGGGTCGAGGCCCGGCTCGAAGGGGGTGTAGCGCTTGGGGTCGAACGTCTCGGTCTGGGCCATGCCGCCGGCCATCCAGAGCAGGATGAGGGTATCGGCGCGGGGCCGGGGGGCGGTGGGGGAGGCGAGCAGGCGGGGAGCGGAGGCGGCCAGGGCGCTTAAGAAAGCGCGGCGGGTTAGTGCAGGTACAGGAATTCGGGGGAGAGGAAAAGGGTCCATAGGAGGTCTTCCAGGCCTTCGGGGCCGCTGCTCAGAAATTCTTGGGCGATGCTGAGCTCCTGCGGGGTGGGGTTGCGGGCGTAGGTGTGTTGGTAGAGGTAGGACAGACCTCCGGCCTGTCCAGCACCGAACCGCGACCGCAAGGGAGCGGATGGTGGGAGCAGCGAGGAATCCGCTTCCTTACGGTCGCCAAATCGTACAAGATGCTCGGGGTCGGGAGCCTGGTCGAACACAAAGAAACGGACGCGGGGGTTGATGTCGCTTTGCTGGGAGGCCTTATCGACCACAATGGTCCCTTGAAACCGCGTGTAGCCTTTGCCGGTCAGGGGGAAGACCAGCTCCGAGGGGACGCGGAGGTTGGTCGTGTCAGGTAGCGTCGTGGCGCCGCCAGGACCCACCAGCTTGGCCTCGGTCCAGCCTGCGATTACGCGGGACCGATCGTAGGAGTCGGCATCCACCACCAGCAGGCGCAGCTCGGGCGCGCCGGAGATGTCCACGTCGACCGGGACCTTCTCGTTGCGGACGATGCCGCTGTCGAACAGGTTCTGGGGCGAAGGCGGCAGCTCGCCGAGCAGGCGTCGGGCTCCCCGGTGGAGAAGCGCCGACAGGGTGGCGCCGTTGGCCAGTTCCAGGGCCTGCAGGGTGGTGGCTTCGTGGTTGCGGTCGGTGAAGACCTGGTCGCGTATGGGGCGGCCCAGGGCGCGGGTGAGCGGAGTGGACTTCAGGCGCCACTCGCGGCTGGGGGTGGCGACGCCGGGCTTCGAAGGCTCGAGAAGACGCCACTCGCCGGTGATGGCGGAAATCGAGTCGGCGAATTGCTCGGCGGTGAGGCGCCGGACGGTGGGCGCCTGGTAGGCGCGCGACGTCATGATGCGGCGGATCAGGAACTTCAGGTCGTAGTGATGGGCTACGAAGTCGGAGGCCAGCCAGTCGAGCAGCTCGGGGTTCTGCGGCGGTCTGTCCATCTCGTCGATGGGCTCGACCAGGCCCGATCCGAGCAGACGCTTCCAGATGCGGTTGACCGCGGTGCGGGCGAAGCGGGTGTTTTCGGGCGTGGTGAACAGGCGGGCGGCCGCGGCGCGGCGCTCGGCGGGAGAGGCGTCGGGGGCGACGCCGCCCAGCTCCGGGAACAGGAACCGGGGCTGGGACTTTTCGCCGGTGGGCATGTCGCACCGGTAGATAGAGAGCTCGGTCTCGGCGAAAAAGCTGGCCAGGCCGTAGGCGTCCTTCAGTTTCCAGCGGCTGATGAAGCTGTCGTGGCAGGAGTTGCACTTCAGATTCACGCCGAGGAAGACCTGGGCGGAGTTCTGCGCCGCCTGCATGACCGGGGTCTGGCTGGCGTTGATGTCCCCGCGCCAGTTGACACCGATGAGGAATCCGGCGGGATCGGTGGGGGCAGTGGGGTTGAGCAGGGCCTGGACGAAGCGGTCGTAGGGAAGGTTGTCCTCAAGGGCCTGGAGAAGCCAGGTGGAGATGGACTGGCGGGTGCCGTGGTAGACCACACCCTCGTCGTTGCGGAGGAGGTCGTTCCAGAAGCTGATCCAGTGCTCGGCGTAGTTCTTGCGGTCGGCCAGGAGGCGGTCGAGGAGAGCCTCGCGCGAGGGGAAGTCGGTCAACTGCTCGGGGGTGGGGGGAAGGCCCCAGAGGTCCAGATAGGCGCGGCGGGCGAAGAGGGCGTCGGAGACCGGGGCGGCGGTGAGGTGGAGGAGGCGATCGATAGGGTGCGCCGGCTCCTGGTCAATCCAGGCGCGGAGCAGGTCGATCTGGCTGTCGGAGAGGGGCTCTCCGCCGAACGGCATGATCGGGGCTTTGAAGCCCGTGATGCGCTGGATGAGGAGGCTCCCGCGGCTGTCGCCCAGGACGATGGCGGGGCCGTTTTGGCCGCCCTTCAGGAGGTCGGCGAGCGCGCCCATCGCCAGCCCGGCCTGAGGCTTATCGCCCCCGTGACACGAGCCGCAACGGGCCGCCAGCAGGGGCCGCACTTCGCGATCGAAATCGATATTTCGAGGCGCGGCGCCCGCCGCTGCTATCGCAAACAGCGCCGGCCAGAGCTTCCGCATCTGGTAGGATTATCGCATGCGTATGGCACTCGGAGTCTTAATAGCGCTGGCGTTGCCGGCGGAGGTGAAGTTTCCGGCGGCGCGGCCGCCGAATCATGAGATCCGCCTGGAGAACAGAGTCCCCATTCGGATGCGGGACGGCGTGGTCCTGTATGCCGATGTCTACCGGCCGGTGAAGGACGGTAAGTACCCGGTCCTGGTGTCCCGTACGCCGTACAGCACGGAGCGGGCGCCCAGCGCCTATGAACAGGCGGTATTCTTCTCCCGGCGCGGGTACGTGTTCGTCTATCAGGACGTGCGCGGACGGCACGAGTCGGACGGCAAGTGGGAGCCGTTCCGCAACGACATCGAGGACGGCTACGACACCATCGAGTGGGCAGCCGTGCAGCCGTGGTCGAACGGCAAGGTGGGGATGGAGGGCGGCTCCTACCTCGGACACGTGCAGTGGCGCGCGGCCATTTCCCAGCCGCCGCACCTGGTGGCCATGTTCCCCAGCGTGGCCGCGACCAGCCTTTATCACGACTGGATCACCCTGAACGGCGCCTGGCGCCTGTCCTTCAATTTCGGCTGGGGACCGGTGCGGCAGGAGTCCCGGATCATGCAGACCACCGGGCCCCACACCATACCCGGCGTGGACGCCATCAGCTTCGACAAGGTGCAGTGGCACCTGCCTCTCAACGACATGCAGAAACTGGTAGGACGCAACGCCGAGTTCTACGCCGACTGGATCAAGCATCCCGACTACGACGACTACTGGAAGAAGCTGAACGCCGAAGAGGTGTTCGACAAGATCAAGACCCCGGCCCACACGCTGGGCGGCTGGTTCGATATCTTCAGCCAGGGGAGCCTGCACGGCTACATGGGGACGGCCAAGAACAAGAGTCACATGATCATGGGACCGTGGGGGCATGGGCCGTCACAGAAAATCGGCGACCTCGACTTCGGCAAGGAGGCCAACATCGACCAGCACGCCCTGGCCCTGCGCTGGTTCGACTATTGGCTGGCC
>JBGOUV010000329.1:0-7860 GCA_041477815.1 Terriglobia bacterium
GCTCGGTCAACGCGGCCGAGAACCCGGCGGGGCGGGCAAGCGCCTTGACCGTGTACCTCACCGGACAAGGCGTCATCACTCCGTCGTTGTCGAGCGGCGCGGCGGCGACGTCGCGTCCGCTGGTGCGGTGTCCGCTGCCGGCCAAGGCCTGGATCGGCGGGGCGGTGGCGCCGCTCCAGTTCGTGGGCATGGCGCCGGGGCTGGTGGGGGTGTTGCAGGTCAACCTGATCGTGCCCGAGGGGGCGCCCGAAGGGGAGACCCAGCTCCTGTTCAACATCGACGGCTGGACCAGCAACTTCGCGGGAGTAACCATCCGGTAAAGGCGTGATACAATCGCGGCCGAATGGCGGTCGTGTACATTCACGGGGTTTGGAATCATCCCCGGCTGTCTGTCCTCAAAGAGCGTTGGGACCAGGCTCTGTTTGAAAACGACCCCCAGAAACACCAGCTGACTCGCATGGCGCGCTGGAGCGGGGTGCGCTACGCCGAGCCGGTATCGGACTTCGAGGCGCTGGCCGCGTTGCAGGCGGTGAAGCAGGGTTTACTGGCGCGCGACGTGCCGCCGGCCTGGCTTACCGAAGCCGGACGGGTCTGGCTGCAGGCGCTGCGCGGGGAGTTGGGCGTGGCCGCGCCCGAACGGTTGGTCCGGTTTCTTTTGGCGGCATTCGTACAGGATGCGGCGGCGTACTTCTTTCGGGAAGGGGAACGGCGGGAGATGCAGGAGATCTTTCGCTCCGAGCTGCGGCGGCAGCCGGGGCCCTTCATCGTGGTCGCGCACAGTCTGGGGTCGGTGATCGCGTACGACGTGCTGCAGGAGGGGCTGGGGGTGGAGGTGGCGCTGTTCTGTACGTGCGGGTCGCCGCTGGGGTTGAAGCCGATTCAGAACCTGCTCACCAAGCCGCTGAGCCTGCCCCCGGGGGTGCGGCGGTGGCGGAACTTCCTGGATCCGATCGACCCGATCGCGCTGGGGAAGAAGCTGGGTTTCGAGGATGCGGAGGTGGTCAACCCGGACCGTGGGACATGGTATCGAGCGGGGCCGCACTCGGAGACGGGGTATCTTAGAACGCCGGAGGTACGGCAGGCAGTGGGGGCGGTCCAGCCTCAGACTCCTTAAGCCAAGAAAGTTGTTGTGGTTGAGTCAAGTTTCATGCAGCCGTTGTAGCCTGATCCAGGAAAGCGTGGATTTGTCGGGTGCGCCGGTCGAAGAGGTTCCGCGTTATCGGCTCCACCGCGTTGCTGGAAGCGACCTGGGCCTTTCTTCGCCGCCGGATGAGGCGTCACGCTCCGTCGACAATCTGCAGCCGCGGGACGATGACCTTCCGATACATGCGGTCCATTCGATTCGACCTCCAGGACGACGTGCGTGCCCCACACCTCGGGCAGCGGTCTGGGGTATCGGCTCCATTTGGGGGGCGCCTTTACGGCCGGGCGATCGCCTTCCGGCGGTCCCGTTCAGGGAGGTGATTTTGCACTCTCCAGATCATGCACGCCAGCGGAGCCACTCTACATGCTCGTCGGGCTGGGGCCAAGCCCCGTTAGGGTACACTAAAACTATGCGAATGTTTGCAATGGCTTTTTGCGCCATGGCGGCGGCGTGGGCCCAGTCCGACGGCTTTGTCTCGCTCATGCCCGTGAAGGACGTTACCGAGTATTGGACCATCGAGGGAACCCCGCCGGAGGCCTGGGTGGTGAAGGACGGGATGATCTGGTGCGCGGGCAAGCCCAATGGATTCTTGCGGAGCAAGAAGGTCTATAAGAACTACATCTTCCGGGCGGAGTGGCGCTTTCGCAAGGAAGGATGGCAGCAGCGCCAGCCGGACGACTGGCCCAACGCCGGGTTCTTTATCCACGCGGGGCCGACGAACAATACCTGGCCTATCTCGCACGAGGTGCAGGGACACTATGGCGAAGCGGGGAGCCTGTTCGGCGTGCGCGGGGGGAAGATCCTGGGGGCGCAGCGCGGGCCGTTTGTGAAAGACCGGGTGCCGTTCGGCGACTGGGACCGCTACGAGATTACTTCCCAGGACGGGCGGGTAACCGTGGTGCTCAACGGGAAGCTGGTGAATGAGGGATACGGGGCCGAGCCGGCGCACGGGAACATCTGTTTGCAATCGGAGGGCTGGGAGGTCCATTACCGGAACGTCAGCATTAAGGAGCTGCCATGAGCGAGCGGGCCTATCGGATTGAGAAGGACAGTATGGGAGAGGTGCGGGTGCCGGCCGACGCCCTCTATGGCGCCAGCACCCAGCGGGCCGTGGAGAATTTTCCGATCAGCGGGCTGCGCTTCCCGCGGGCCTTCATTCGCGCGCTCGGAATGATTAAGGGGGCGGCGGCGGCGGTCAACGTGGACCTGGGGCGCATGGACCAGGAGATGGCCGCGGCCATCCAGGCGGCGACCAAGGAAGTGGAGGAGGGTCTGCACGACGACCATTTCCCGCTGGACATTTTCCAGACCGGATCGGGCACCTCGACCAACATGAACGCCAACGAAGTGATAGCCACCCTGGCGTCCGCGAAGCTGGGCAAGAAGGTGCATCCGAACGATCACGTGAACATGGGGCAGAGCTCGAACGACGTGATCCCGGGGGCGATCCACCTGAGCGCCTATGTGGAGGTGGCCACGCACCTGCTGCCGGCGCTGGAGCAGTTGCGAGAGCGGACTCTGGCCAAGGGGAGGATGCACGATCACGTGGTCAAGACCGGCAGAACGCACCTGATGGACGCACTGCCGCTGCGGTTGAGCCAGGAGATGAGCGGCTGGGCGGCGCAAATCGAGCATGCTGCGGAGGGCCTGCGGTCCACGCTGCCGCGGTTGGCGGAATTGGCGCTGGGCGGGACGGCGATCGGCACCGGCGTGAACGCGCACCCGGAGTTCGGGCCGCGGATCTCCCGCAAACTGGCCGAGAGAACCGGGTTGCCGCTGGTGTCCGCGCGCAACTACTTTGCGGTCATGGCCAGCCAGGACACGGCCGTGGAGCTGAGCGGGCAGCTCAAGGCGCTGGCGGCGGCGCTGATGAAGATCTCGAACGACCTGCGCTGGATGAACAGCGGGCCGGTGGCGGGGCTGGCCGAGATCGCGCTCCTGGACCTGCAGCCGGGGTCGAGCATCATGCCGGGCAAGGTGAACCCGGTGATTCCCGAAGCGATGACTATGATCTGCGCGCAGGTATTCGGCAACGACGTGACCATCACGGTGGGGGGACAGGCGGGTAACTTCCAGCTCAATGTCATGCTGCCGGTGATCGCCTACAACCTGCTGCAGAGCATCACCCTGCTGGCGCGCGGGGCGGCGCTGCTGGGGGAAAGGGCCATTGCCGGGTTTACGGTGAACGAGACGCGGATCACCCACCTGGTGGGGCGCAACGCGATTCTGGCCACGGCCCTGAATCCGGTGATTGGATATGATCTCGCGGCCAAGATTGTCAAGCGGGCCAACGCCGAGGGAAGGCCGCTGAAAGAAGTAGCCGCCGAGATGACCGACCTGAAGCCCGAGGAGCTGGACCGGCTGCTCGATCCGCGCGGGATGACCGGAGCGTGAAGAAGGTCCTGACAGTGGTGGCGGCGTCGCTCGTGGGGGTCGCCGCCCCTGGAGTTGGGATTCCGCCGCTGGTGGCGTCAAGCTCTGGGGGTGGAGAACGCGCGGGAGAGGGAGAGACTGATCTAAACTGGACGCTATGCGACGGTTGCTCAGCGGGTGGTGTTTCGTTTCGGCACTCCTGGCCGCCGATTACAAGGCCGGGGTGGCGCGCGTGGCGATCACACCGCAGAAACCGATTTACCAGTCGGGCTACGCCAACCGGAACCATCCCTCCCAGGGCGTACTGCATGATTTGTGGGCCAAGGCCCTGGCCCTGGAGGACTCCCGGGGTTCGCGCGTAGTGATTGTCACTACCGACATCGTGGGCTACCCGCGGTGGCTGTCGGATCTGATCGGGGTGCGGGTGGAGAAGGAACATGGACTGGACCGATCGCGGCTGGTGCTGAACGCCTCGCACACCCATACCGGACCGCTGATCCACCGCAACCTGAGCCTTATGTTCGAACTGAAGCCGGAGGAGCAGCAGGTTGTCGAGGAGTATGCGCAGAAGCTGGCGGAGACGGTGGTGTCACTGGTGGGGGCGGCGTTAAAGGACCTGGCGCCGGCGCGCCTGAGCTTCGGCAACGGGCAGGGGCGCTTCGCCATCAACCGGCGGGAGATGAATGCTAAGGGGATGCGCCTGGGGGTGAACCGGGGCGGGCCGAGCGATCACGATGTTCCGGTGCTGCGGGTGACCGGCGCCGATGGGAAGCTGCGGGCTGTGCTGTTCGGCTACGCCTGCCACAACACCACGCTGGGAGGCGACTTCTACCAGATCAGCGGCGACTACGCCGGGCACGCGCAGATCGAGGTGGAGAAGGCGCATCCCGGGGCGACGGCGATGTTCCTGATGCTATGCGGGGCGGATCAAAACCCGTACCCGCGCGGGAAGCCCGAGCTGCCGCCGCAGCACGGCGCGGCGCTGGCGGCGGAGGTGAATCGGGTGCTCGGCGCCGGTTTACAGCGGGTGCGGGGGACGATCCGGGCGGCCTATCAGTTGGTGGACCTGAATTTCGCCAGCCACACGCGGGAGACTTTCGAGCCGCGGCTGGCGGAATCGAATGTCTGGCGGGTGCGGCACGCCAGGGCGATGCTGCAACTCTATGACGAGCGCCGGCCCATCCGGCAGTATGCCGGCTATCCGGTGCAGGCGGTGAGTTTCGGGCGCGGTCTGACGCTGCTGGCGCTGGGCGGCGAGGTCGTGGTGGACTACGTACTGCGGGTGAAGAAGGAGTACGGCGACCAGGGGATCGTGGTGGCCGGCTACACCAACGATGTGATGTCCTACATCCCCTCGCTGCGGGTGCTGAAAGAGGGGGGCTACGAGGCCGACGGCAGTATGATCTACTACGGCCAGCCGGGACCCTATGCCGAGGACGTCGAGGAGCGGATCTTCACCACGATTCAGGCGGCGATGAAACGGGTAGGGCGCCGGCCTAAGCAGAAGTAAAATCGAACGACATCTGATCCTGGAGCGCGAACCGCCGGTACTGGTCCAGGCGGCGGGCTTCGTCCTCGCAGCCCCACTGTTCCAGAATCCAGAGGCGCTCCCGGGCGCATTCCTCGAGGACCTGCCGGTCTTCCCTCTGCTCGGCGCCGGCGAACCAACTTTGCAGCAGCTCGTCGGCCTCGGCCAGGCGGCCCTGATCGCGGGTGAAGTGAACGGCGCGCCGGGCGAGGCTACAGGCCAGCGGCCAGTCAACCGGGTCCTGCAGGGAGCGGAGGGCTTCGTCCAGCTCCGACGCCGTAGTCGGCGACGGGCCGGGCGGGAACCCCGGAAGCGGGTCGAGGACCAGCCGCTCGCCGGGGAGGTCCTGGCGCTCGGTGGTCATCAGCACGGAGGCGCGGTTTCCGGGAAGCACGGGGAAACCGGCGTCGGTCTGGACGTCATCCAGCACCAGCAGGCAGCGCCGGTTGGAGCAGACGCGCCGAAGCGCCTCCTGGTTGCTCCGAGTATCACCCTCGAGGCGGAGACCGAGCTGGAGGGCGAGCTCGCCGGCGAGCCGGGCCGCGCTGCGGTGGCCGCACGGAATCCAGAGAACGCCGTGGAAGTCGTTTTCATACCGTTGTGCGAATTCCGCGGCCAGGGCGGTCTTGCCGGCTCCCGGAGCGGCGGAGGCCACGGCGACCACTCCGGGCCGGTCCGCGAGCCGCGCGCGCAGCCACTCCAGCTCCGCCGGGCGGTCCCGGAAGGGGGCCGGGGGTGAGGGCGCAAAATAGATGCGTCGCGGCGGTGGCCGCAGTTGCAGCAGCCAGCGCTGGAGCTGCCGGAAGCCCTCCAGCCGGTCTCGGGTCAGATCAAAGAAATTCTGATTGCGGAGCAAGGGCGGGAAGCCGCAATCACTGACCAGTAGGCAGGCGAGTTTGACGCCGAACTCTTTGGCCTTTCCGACCAGCACCGGCTCCCAGCGCTCGCGCGTCCAGCGGGCGGGCGACGAGTGGGGGGAGAGCAGGACCAGTACCACGTCTCCTTGGAGCGCGTAGTCGATTTTGGCGATGAGGTCCTCGCCCGGCTGGACCGACGCCTCCGGAGCGCACCAGTCCAGGTCGAGGTTGGGCTGGAGAAAGGCGGCCAACTCGCCGGCCACCGCCTGGTCCTGAGGCGCGTGACAGGGGAAGACGGTTAGCCGGTTCATGCCACGCACTTAGAGGGCTGCATCCCTCAGGCATTGTAACATCCGCAAAAGGTGGGTTCCGCTTGTACGGGCCTGTGGTGGGCGCCCGTGGACCTGTACGCCAGGATGGAGGCGGTGGTGAGGAGAGTCACCGTGCCCCGGTAGTTTGACCCCTGACCTGCATTCCGTTATACTCCTATCAGGTCCGCCGCGCACTCGCATGGTTACTTACCCACAAAGGCTTGCCCAGATTTACCGATTCAGCGAACAGCAGGACGTCGAGTCGTTCCTCCAAGAGCACGACGATCTTTCCCCTATTCTGATCGAGGCGTACGAGCAGATCCAGAGCCATTTTGGTGTGGGGACGCCGGCCGCACTGGAAGTTTTCCGTGACCCGGAAGCAGAACACGAGCCCGAGCTGTTTTTGGTGATTCAAACCAGCCTTCCAGGAGATCAGGCTCGCACGAAGCGGGCGCAGTTGTATGAGGACTGGTGGCTGAGGAACTCCGGCCGCGCATGCGGCCGGTTGCACATCGACGTGGAGTAGGTTCGCGTGTTCGACTGGGCCGCCTACCTGACACTGGCCGAAGAGTTGGCAAAGCGAACCGGGGACGAAGCGGCTCAGCGTTCCGCTGTGAGTCGCGCGTATTACGCTGCGTTTGGCTGTGCGGCCGCGCGCCTTCGTGAGGAGGGCGTGAATATTCCGGAAACCGGCTACGCGCACAAATTTGCCTGGGATACCTACGCGAAGGATGAAAGCCTCGACCGCCTCGCCATCGGCGAGTATGGCCACTTGCTAAAGAGAAAGAGACGCCACGCCGATTATAAGGACAGAGTGTTCCGGCTGCCGGAAGAAGTCAGCGACTCCATTGAAACATGTCGGGAGTTGTTGAGACTGCTGTACACGGTCAGACTTGGCCGGCTCTAATCTACACGATCTGGTCGACAACCTTGCCGTGGACCTCGGTGAGACGCTCCTTGCGGCCCTGGTGCAGGTAGCTGAGGCCGTCCTGCTCCAGGCCCAACTGGTGCAGCACGGTGGTGTGGATATCGCGGAAGTGGACGGGGTTGACCGTGGCCTTGAGTCCGATATCGTCGGTGGCGCCGACGACCTGACCGCCTTTGATGCCGCCGCCCGCCATCCACATGCTGAAGCCGTAGTTGTGGTGGTCGCGGCCCTTGGTTCCCTGGGACTCGGGGGAGCGGCCGAACTCGCCGCCCCAGAGGACCAGCGTCGAGTCGAGCAGGCCGCGACGCTTTAGATCCTGAAGCAGAGCGCCGATGGGCTGGTCGGTTTGGGGGGCCATCCGATTGTGGTTTTCCTCGATGTCTTCGTGGGCGTCCCATTGCATGTTGCCGGGGCCGCCGCCGGAGACCACGCAGACAAAGCGCACTCCCTTCTCCACCAGGCGCCGGGCCATCAGGCAGCGGCGGCCGTAGTCGTCGGTCGGCTCCTTACCTATGCCGTACATCTCGCGAGTCTTCTCGGGCTCATTGGCGAGATCGAAGATGGCGGGGGCCTCGGTCTGCATCTTGAATGCCAGGTCGTAGGAGTTGATACGGGCGGCGAAGTCGTCGTCCTCGGGCTTGAGGCCGGCTTCATTCAGGCCCTTGATCAGACGGAGGGTCTCGCGGCGCTGGTCCAGGGTGACGCCGGAGGGCAGATCC
>JBGOUV010000452.1:0-5031 GCA_041477815.1 Terriglobia bacterium
CGCAGGTAAATGTCGTAGGCCCGCTTGGCAACTACGGGACCTTCCGCCTCGACGATCCGAACGATGCCTTCGGAAACCACGATCGTGTTGACGCTGCGAGGATCATTCGCAGGCGACCCAGAATACTCTGAGTAATCGCTGAATGGCAGGCTGCCATCTCGCGATCTGACCGAAGGAATGAGCACTCGCCCCCGGTCAAGGAGATCTCCGTCGTCAGAGTGAACGGGAGCCCACCGATCCGATTGCGAAGCAGGGGTCCGCGATCATTCGAGGAGATTCCACCGAGCGAGCTGCAAGTTGTAGCAATGTACTTGGCGGAACGGCACGGCTTCTCATCGGGCAGCGACGAGCATCTGCGTGCGGTCTTGGAGTGCTTTGATCTCAAAAGGCTAACCACGCAGGTCGGCACGACGTTGCTGGAGATCCTTGAGAGGAGACTCCCGTGCGTGGACGAGTTCATCAACAGAATCCCCAAGTGAGGCGGTTGCATGGATCTGCAGGAGGGTGGCGAAGCAACCTAGCCCTCTCGCTCAGTCGGTGCTAGGATACGGTATGGGACTGGAGAGTTGCTGTGGAGACGAAGCAGCAGATGTTGAAAGCAATTGAGGAGCTTCCCGACGACGCTGGCGTCGAAGATGCCCTCGATCGGTTTTACCTGCTTTACAAGGTCGAGAAAGGTCTTCGTCAAGCGGATCGCGGTGAACTCCTCAGTCAAGAAGAGGTTCGCCAACGCTTGGCGAAATGGCTGAAGTAAGGTGGACACCGCAGGCGGCCGACGATCTTCGAGGCGATCTGCCTGTTCATTGCTCGGGACGCTCCGCAAATAGCGGCGACCTTCGCCGACCGGGTAATCCGCGCCACCGATCGGCTGGCAAGCTATCCCCGTTTGGGGAGGATGGTTCCCGAGTTGGGAATCGAGCACATTCGAGAGATCATCGTGGCCAGTTATCGCGTCATCTATCGGCTTCGACAAGACGATGTCCACCTTCTAACGGTGCACCACGGCGCTCGGCCCCTGGACACCATAAAAATCGAGGCCTAGGGCTAACCAGGCGCGGTCCACCAGCCCGTCCGCCGCCTCCTATTACCAATATTTTCATGCCGGTGACCGGGCCAATTGCATAGAATAGCTATAAATGGGGCGAATGTTCAACGAATGGTGCGAGTGTGGTCCCGTGCCGCTGCAACAATCCCACCACCTCCCCCTGCCCCCGCCGAGTCGCCCACGCCAGCGGGGTGGCCCACGGTGGATCGTCAGGCAGGTTTGGTTTGGCGCCGCGACTGAGGAGCAGCTCGACCATCAGGACCTTCCCGAATTTGGCCGCCCAGGCCAGCGGGGTCGAACAGATGTCCTCGTCACGCGCCTCGAGATCGGCTCCGTGGTCGAGGAAGAGGGCGGCCTTTTCCAGGTCGCCTTTCCTGGCGAACTCGTGCAGCGGCGTGATGTGCAGCCAGTCCGGGCGGCTCGGATTCATGCCGTGCTCAAACAGAAGCTCGGTCAATTCGCGCGTCTTGGCGGCGACGGCGACGCGCTGGGCCAGGTCGGGCTGGTAGCGGAGCATTAAGCGGACGAAGGCCTCGTGGCCATTTCCGGCGGCGCTCCCCAGCGCTTCAGGGTCGCCGGCCAGCGCGGGATGGGCGGCGAAGACGGCCGCCGCCGTGCGGACATCGCCGTAGTAGGCGAGCAGGCCCACGGATCGGGCAGCGCCATAGGAGGCGAGCAGCTCGATCATCTTTTCGTCCGAGTTCATCAGGGCAATACTCAGCGCGTCCGCCGAGCTTTCGACTTCCGGATTCGGATGGGCGCCTTTCTCCAGCAGGAGCTTGGCGACGTCGAAGTGCTGGTTGTAGACGGCCGAATACAGCGCGTGACCCTGCGGTGCGATGCCCTCCTCGGGCAGATTCGGGTCGGCGCCACGGTCCAAGAGCAGCTTGACGATCTCCAGATGCCCCCTGGCGGCGGCGTTGCGCAGGGGCGACCCGGAGCCCAGGTAGTAGCTGTGGTAGTCGGAGACGCGATTGGCCAGCGAGGGGTCTGAATCGAGCAACTCTCTCACCCGCTTCTCGTCGCCCAGGTGCGCGGCCGTCCAAATGTCGAGGTGCGCGCCGCGAGCAAGCAGGTGCGCGAGCACTTCGCCAGGAGTGGTGGTGACGTCTTGGGGCACATCGCGCCAGCCGCGGTAGAAGTAATCGCCGTTGCTGAGATGGATCGGGCGCGCGCCGTCGCCGCGCCGCGCGTTGATATCCGCGCCGCGGCTCAGCAGCTCGTCGAGGAGGTCGATCTGCCGCGTCATCGTCGCCCAGTGGATGGGCTGACTCGATCGCTCGTCGCCGGCGTCCAGGAGCTCGGGCGAGGCGTCGAGCAGGCTCCGGACCTTTTCCGGATTACGCTCGCGGATCGCCGCGGCGACGGCGTTTCCCCGGGGTGAGGCGCCCTGCACGCCGGTGAGATGGGCCTCCAGCAGTCTCTGCATCTCACCGTACCCGCGATCGCTGGTGATGTCGAGAAAGCTGTCGTTCACCGCCAGAACCAGCGGATCGACCCCGTGCGCGAGCAGGAATCGAGCGACTTCGACCTGGTTCTCCCGCACGGCGAAGTACAACGGCGTGCGGTAGGTGTAATGGCAGCGCACCAGCGACGGGTCTTGGTGCACCAGCCGCCGGATCGTTTCCAGGTCGCCGGCGATGGCGGCGCAGAACATATCCCAGACGTCGACGCCCGTGCCGGGGGACCACTTCAGGGGTTCGTTCTTCTTTAACTCCTCGGGCCGGATCATTTCCCTTGACATTCTACCTGAGCGGACGTATTCTTCTTCAGGTAGAGCATCTACTACAAGCCCATGGAACGCACGGAGCTTCTGCAAGGCACCCTCGACATGCTGATCCTGCGCACGCTGCTGCTCGGCCCGCTGCACGGTCACGGCATCGCCCACTCCATCCAGCGCACCTCCGATGACGTGTTGCTGGTGGATCACGGCTCCTTGTACCCGGCCCTGCACCGGCTGGTGCGGCGCAAGTGGATCATGGGCGAGTGGGGGACCAGCGAGCACAACCGCAAGGCTAAGTACTACCGGCTGACGGCCGAGGGCCGCAAGCAATTGGCGGCGGAGAGCTCGAAGTGGCAGCGTCTGACGGGCGCCATTGCCCGCATTATGCAGCCGGCGCGGGAGCAGGCGTGAAGCCGGACGATCTGGACGAGGAGGTCCGTAGTCACCTGGAGATGGAGACCGAGCGGAATATCGAACGCGGCCTGTCGCCGGAGGAGGCGCGGCAGGCGGCGCTGCGGTCGTTCGGCAGCGTGACCCGGACCCAGGAGCGGGTGTGGGAGATGCGGCCGGGGGCGCTTCTGGACGGCGCGCGGCAGGACCTCCGCTACGCCCTGCGGACGCTCCGGCGGGCGCCGGGGTTCACCGCCGTCGCCGTCCTGACCCTGGCCCTCGGCATCGGGGCCAGCACCACGATGTTCAGCGTGATTCGGGCGGTGCTGCTGCGGCCGCTGCCGTATCCGGAAGCGCACCGCCTCTACGAGATGACCGGTGTGGACGCGAGCGGCCGCGCCACGGCCGTCTCGGTGGCGGACTTTCTGTCACTGCGGGAGCGGGCGGCGAGCTGGGAGCAAATGGCCGTCTCGGCCCGGCTGCCCAACTACCTGGTTACTTACCTGATGACCGGCGTGCCCGAGCCCGCCACCGTCTTCGCCCCGCCGGTGGACGCGCGCTTCCTGACCACCATCGGGGTCCCGCCCGAGCTCGGTCGCAACTTCACGGCCGAGGAAGGCGCGCCCGGCGCGCCGCGGGTGGCCCTCATCAGCCATCGTTTGTGGCAGCAGAACTTCGCCGGCGACCCCCACGTCCTGGGCCGGTCTCTCCTGCTTAATGGCGAAGGCCACACCGTGATCGGGGTCATGCCGCCGGGGTTCCACTACCCCCACCGCCTCTTCGACATGTGGCTGCCGTGGCAGCCGGGCCCCGAGGATCTGCGGGATCGGCGGCAGCGCAACGCGTCGGTGCTGGTGCGGCTCAAGCGAGGAGCGACTCCGGAACAGGCGCGCGCCGAGCTCGAAACATTGGCCCGCGACCTGGCGCGCCAGTACCCGGATACGAATACCAACTGGCGTCCGGTGCTCACCCAGGTGGGCGCGCAGCAGGTCGCCCCGGTGCGCGACGGGGTATTGCTGCTGGGTGGCGCGGTGGCATGCCTATTGTTGATGGCTTGCCTGAACGTGGCCAACCTGTTGCTGGCCCGCGCAGCCGAGCGGCGGAGCGAGATCGCCATTCGAGCGGCCCTGGGAGCGGGGCGCGGCCGGCTGCTCCGGCAGATGCTGGTGGAGAGCCTCCTGCTGGCGGTGCTGGGAGCGGGAGGCGGAATCCTGCTTACGTTCTGGGCCGGCCGCGCTGTGGCCGGAGCGTTCGCGGAACTGGTTCCCCGGATTGAAGACACCCGCCTGGACGCTCACGTGCTGGTGTTCGCCGTTCTGGCGGCGGCGCTGACGGCGGTGCTTTTTGGCGCCTGGCCGGCGCTGCGGGCTACCTCCTCCCGCCTCGCCGTGGCGCGTTTTCGGGTGTCTCCGTCGGGGGTCCTGGTAACGGCCCAAGTGGCGATCTGCCTGGTGCTGCTGGCGGGCGCCGGACTGCTGCTGCGCAGCCTGGTGCGCCTGCTGGGGGTCGACCCCGGATTCCGCCCCCAGAGGATCGTCACCCTCAGCATTCCGTCCCCCCGGATCCGCGGTCCGCGGGAAGCCCAGCAGGTCGAGCGCTACCGCCGCATCGTCGAGCACGTGCGCACGCTGCCCGGGGTCGAGGCGTCCGGGCTGATCACGGTTCTCCCGCTGGGGCGGCTGCAAGCGACTGTCAAGTTCGGGATCGCGGGACGGCTTATGGACCCCCAGCGGACCGACGAGCTGCCGGGCGCCCAGCTCCGCACGGTGAGCGCCGGCTACTTCGAAACCATGCGCATTCCCGTGCTCCGGGGACGCGACTTCCTCGACTCCGACGGCCGCGAGGCCCCGCCGGTGGTCATCATCAACGAAGA
>JBGOUV010000531.1:0-3780 GCA_041477815.1 Terriglobia bacterium
GAAGCCCCCTTGTCCAGCCGCTGGATCGCTGCCAGCTTGAACTCCCGTGTGAAAATCCGTCGAGACAATCCCATGACTCCATTCTCCTTTTCGCTGAGTTTTGAGTCTTAACTGGTTGTCTCAATTTTGGGGGCAAGTCCAACCCGCTCTGAGGGGACCTGCTCGCGGTTGAGGGGGTTGAGAAAACGTTACTTACGGAAACAAACTTTCCCGGGCTGGTGTTTCGGGGCCATCATGGAGGGGAAGGACCAGGAGTTGATTATGCGGTTATCGGAGAAGGCGTTGGCGACAGTTGGTGGTGTCCTGTGGGGCGGCGGCATGTTGTTCGTTAGCCTGGTTAACGTTGCGATTCCTGCCTACGGCATGGAGTTCCTGAACGTGATGAGCTCGGTGTATCCGGGCTTCCACGCCACCCACACCCTTCGAGACGCGTTGGTGGCGCCAATGTACGGGCTGGTGGACGGCGCCATCGGAGGCTATCTGCTGGGGTTGCTGTACAACTGGTTTGCGCGCCCAGTGCCGCATGAATGCGTTAGCACTGGGCAGACCAAGTATGCAGCCTAATGCCTGGTCGATGACACCTCCGGGAGATGACCTGGACCAGTCGGTTAAAGACCTGGACCGACGCCGAGTGGCTCCGCCAGCATGAGGACAAAGTACTTCTCACCCTGACCCTCATCATCGGAGCCGCCGTCGGGCTGGTCATTGTAGCCTTCATCCTGCTTACGGAAGACCTCGGCGCCCTGATGTATCCGGTCGGCAGCGCCGCCTGGCGGCGGGTCCTCATTCCAGTCCTCGGGTCGATGGTGACTGGCTTCCTGCTTCGCCGGTACTTTCCGAACGCCCGCGGCAGCGGAATTCCACAAACGAAGGCGGCCCTGTTCATTCACGGTGGCTACATTCGGTTGCGCACGGTGCTGGGGAAGTTCTGCTGTTCGGCGGTCTCCCTGGCCAGCGGGATTGCGCTCGGCCGGGAAGGTCCCTCCGTGCACTTGGGCGCCGGGATTGCTTCGGTGCTGGGCAGGCGGCTGGGACTGGGCCCGAGCAGAGTGCAGGCCCTGGTCCCCGTGGGAGTGTCGGCGGCCCTGGCGGCGGCCTTCAACACACCTATTGCCGCCGTCTTGTTCACTCTGGAAGAAGTCATGGGAGACCTTCACACCCCCGTACTCGGCTCGATCGTGCTGAGCTCGGCCACCTCCTGGATCGTCCTACGCCTGCTCCTGGGCGACGAACCTCTGTTTCACGTCGCGGCCTATCAGTTCGTCCATCCGGTGGAGCTCGTCGTCTATGCATTCCTCGGCGTTGCGGGAGGGCTGGTGTCGGTTTGCTTCGTCAGGCTCCTGCTATGGCTCCGTAGACAGTTTCTCAGAATGCCCCAGTGCAGCGAATGGCTGCAGCCTGCCGCCGGCGGACTGCTGGTCGGACTCCTGGGCTGGTTCGTGCCCGAGGTCCTGGGGGTGGGTTATGGCCACGTCGGCCGGGCTCTCAATGGGCAGGTAGCGGTCCATGTCATGGTACTGCTGGTAGTGCTAAAGTTGCTGGCGACAGCCACCTGCTACGCCTCCGGGAATGCGGGCGGTATCTTTGGCCCCAGCCTCTTTATCGGGGCGATGCTGGGAGGCGCGATTGGCAGCGGGGCGCACCAGTTGCTGCCCGACTACACCGGCAGCGTGGGAGCCTATGCACTGGTGGGAATGGGGACAGCGTTCGCCGGCATTATCCGCGTCCGTTTGACGTCGGTGATCATGATCTTCGAGATCACCCGCGACTACTCCGTCATTGTGCCGCTGATGATCTCCAACCTCGTCAGTTATTTCATTTCCCAGCGGCTCCAGCGGGAACCGATCTACGAAGCGCTGCAGCGCCAGGATGGCATCCACCTGCCCCCAGGAGGCGGCTCCCGCCGGGAACTGTTGCTGGTGAGCCAGGCCATGCGCGCCGCGACCGAGGTTCTCCCGGCAGACGCCAAAGCAGCGGATCACCGGGCGGCGCCGGCGGACCGCGAGCAAAACGCGTGGCCCGTGATGGGAAATGCCGGGCTGCTGGGCATGATAACCGTTGCTCAACTGGAGACGGCCGTTGCGGAAGGAGGCGGCGACCGGACGCTGGCCGACCTCTTACCCGTCGCCGACCCTAAGGCCCCGCTTACCGCGGAGCACTCTCCTCATGTCCATGCAGATCATCCTCTGGACACGGTCTTGCGTCGCATGGCCGAGACAGGGCTGAACATTCTTCCCGTGGTGAGCCGGGCCAACCTCCGGGAGCTGGTCGGCGTTGTTTCGTTGAGGTCCGTGCTGGAGGCGTATGGGGTAGGAGAGGAGAAGAGCCAGCCCCCCCAACCCGCCGCGCAGGAGACCAGCGCTGCCGGCACGCTCGTGACTATTCTCGGGGTGGTTCTCGGCGCTCTCATTCTTGCCGGCCTCCTCGCCTACTCTTACCGTGCCGAACGTCGCACCAGAGCGGAGGAGTCCTTTCAAGCAGGCAACGAGCTGGCCCGGCAGGGCCGCGACCAGGAGGCGATTGAGAGATATCGAAACGCGTTGTCGGTGTCCCATAGCTCCGAACATCGGCTGGCTCTGGGCCTGGCGCTGGTGAGGGTGGGACGCTTGAACGAAGCCGCGATCTACCTCCAGGAGCTGCTGAAGGTTGACCCCACCGGTGGCGCCGCCAGCCTGGGGATGGCCAGAATCGCCGCAGGAGAGGGCAGAGTCTCAGACGCGGTTACCTACTATCATCGAGCTGTCTACGGATCCTGGCCCGTCCAGCCGAATGAGAATCGCATCCAGGTGCGTTTCGAGCTCGCCGGCGTCTTGGGTAAGAGCGGCGCGCGGAAGCAGGCCTCGGCCGAATTGTTATCGCTCCTGGAGGAGGTTCCTCACGACCTGGCGCCGAGAAAGAAGGTCGGGCTCTTATTGCTGGAGTTTGGTTCGCCGCGAGAATCCGCCGAGGTATTTCGGGAGGTGCTGCGGAAGGACCCCCAGGACGGAGACGCATACGCCGGGTTGGGCCAAGCCGAATTCGCCGAAGGAAACTACCTCGCCGCCCAACAAGCGTTCCGCAGTGCTCTGCAGTGGAACGCCGCCGATAAAACAAGCCGAGAACGGCTCCAGGTGTGCGAACAGATCGCGGACCTCGATCCGACACTTCGTGGTCTGTGCTCTTGGAAAGGACGCCGCTCGGAAATTATCAGACCAGGCTCACAAAGTACTGGCGCCCCGGAGAAGACCACCGTCGTACGGTGACCTCGCCGAGAGCAATACTTCGCTGGCGGCACAAATGTGGACCCTCCACGAGACTCTCTGCGGTCGCGCCGGCCCCGGCGATGAGCCTCTCAGCCGCGTGCTGACGAGGCTGTCTCGATAAGCAAAAGGCCCCAGGTTTCCCTGGGGCCTTCTGAAATAATTGGGCGACGTCCTACTCTCCCACCCACTTGCGCGGGCAGTACCATCGGGGCTGAGGGGCTTAACTTCCGTGTTCGGGATGGGAACGGGTGTGACCCCCTCGCTACAGTCACCCAAAATCAATATCGAAGTCGTAAGGGCCACAACCTGCGCAGCGTCATCTCCAAGCCGCTTGCTAACAGCTAATAGCTATCAGCTAACAGCTTCTCTTGAGTAAATTTTATGGTCAAGCCGAACGGGTGATTAGTAACGGTAAGCTGAACGTGTCGCCACGCTTACACCTCCGTCCTATCAAGCAGGTAGTCTTCCTGCACCCTTGTTAGGGACTTAACCCTTGGGAGATCTTATCTTGAGGAGGGCTTCACGCTTATATGCTGTC
>JBGOUV010000560.1:0-3349 GCA_041477815.1 Terriglobia bacterium
AGCGCGCGCCATGAGAGGAAAAAGAATACCGAGAAGGCCAAATTCTTTGAAGAGCGTCACGCCTAGGATCATTGCGCCGATATTCTCTGCAGCCGTGGATTCAAACAAGTCGGCGCCGCGGCCTGCGCAATCCCCGACGTTGTCGCCGACCAGGTCGGCGATGACGGCCGGGTTGCGGGGATCGTCTTCGGGGATGCCGGCCTCGACCTTGCCGACCAGGTCGGCGCCGACGTCAGCGGCCTTGGTATAGATACCGCCGCCGAGCTGGGCGAACAAGGCCACGAAGCTGGCACCGAAGCCAAAGGCGACGATCTGGTCGGGGACGTGCTGGGTGTGGCTGGGATCGAGACCGCCGAAGCTCCAGAACAGGAGGCCCACGCCGAGCAGCGAAAGCGCCACCACGCTGAGACCGGTGACGGCGCCGCCGCGAAGGGCGATCTGGAGGCGCGGTTGAGATCGGTGCGGGCCGCCGAAGCTACGCGGAGGTTGGCACGAATCGATACCCACATACCACTAAAGCCGGCGACCAGCGAGCAGGCGGCGCCGAGGATGAACGAGATCGTCATGCGGGTGGCCAGGCCGGTGTCACCCTTGCCCATCGAGTAGCCCAGGAAGATGACCACGGCGAGGACTACGGCCAGGACGATGATGGTCCGGTTTTGGCGGCGCAGGAAGGCTTCAGCGCCTTCTTTGATGGCGTTGGAGATCTTTTGCATCTGCGGGGTTCCGGTGTCCTGGCTCAGGACGTACCGCGAAAACAGGCCCGCGACCAATAAGGACAGGAGGCTGATAGCCAGCACGAACCAGAGGTAGTCGCCTCCGGTTTCAAGGTTACCCGCCTGCAGGACTACCGCGGGCGGCAGGGATACGGACATTCGTAAGTCTCCTCGTTACAGTTCGATTGGCGTCGGATAGAAATTCGTTAGGAAGTCCAAAAGTAGTCTTTATAGCACAGATGGGGGTCGGGATGCCATGGCTTTGCGGGGGCGGGGGGAGGGGGAGAGTTCGTTTCGTAATCACGGGAATGGAGGCCAGGATGGGAGGGTTTCGGCGGGTTGGAGCTCGCTAGAACGCGATGGGCATGAGAATCGGGGGCCAGAGTTCTGGGAATTGGGTTTGGACGTGCATTTTGGGCCCTGGGCGGGAAAATTGGGTTTGGTGGTGTAATTCGGGGGCGCCGCTGGGGCCGAGGCGGCTCGGGATACAGATTTTGGGAATTGATAGCCACGGCGCCACTCCTCTCTGTATCCATGATAACACGCAGGGGTGGATGTGGCGGGGGGTGGATCTCGTAAGTCTTTGTGGGGCTGGGAGATACTATTTGAGAAAGCTGGAGCTGGTCTAAACTAAGGGTAAGCTCTCGTAGTATCAGCTTGGTCGTAACATTGCAAGGAAGCACGAGGTCTACGGTTCACACTTCAGGCTCTGGGGCGGCGTGTTGGTACAGGCGATGCTGTCGGTGACCCCGCCCGACAGGAAGGCGCAGGCGTTGTCGATGGCGGTGCGGCGCGCCTCCTCGCGGGTGGACCCTTTGGCGGTGCGGCACTTCGTCTGGCCGCGGAATTCCATGCAGGCCGCGCAGGAGTATTGGCCGAGGCTCAGGCTGGAGTACGCCATCCAGGCCAGGACCAGCGCTGCGAAGATCGCTATCACCAGCCCGGTTCGGGTCCTCATCTAGAAGTGGAATTTCAGGCCGAACTGGATCTGCCGCGAGTCGATCCGGGTGGTGGTCATTACGCCGTAGGTAGAAGTACGGAGCGAGGTGCCCGGCGGGTTGAAGATGGGGTGGTTGGGCAGGTTGAAGAACTCGCTGCGGAACTCCAGGCCGGTGCGCTCGGTGAACCGGAAATTCTTGATGGCCGAAAAGTCGAAGCTGCCGATGCCCGGACCGATGATGGTGTTGCGCGCGGAGTTGCCGTAGCGGAACGGGGCGCCTCCGGGGAGGCGGTCGATAAACGCTTCGGTATTGAAGAACCGCGTGCGGATCTGCTGCTCTTCCGCCAGATTGGGGCTGACGCCGATATTGTCCGGATAGCAGGTCCCGCCGCCGTTCTGGATATTGCCCGGGCCGCAGGTGGCGGTCAGTGGAAAACCGTCCTGCAGGGTGAGAATACCGCTAACCTGCCAGCCGCCCAGAAGGGCGTTCACGGCGCCGGGGGCGTCGCTGAGGAAGTGCCGGCCCTTGCCGAAGGGCAGCTCGTAGATCGAGGAGATCGTCAACCGCTGGCGGAAATCGAAGGCGGAGAGGCCGCGGTCGAGGCGCAGGTCGTAGGCGTTGGAGGGCGTGAGGGTGTCGCCGTCGGTGGTGCGGATGCCGCTGCCGTTGTCGATGGACTTGGCGTAGGAGTAGGAGCCGGCCAGGGTGAGTCCGGCCTTGGCGCGGTGCTGCAGGCGAAGCTGGAGGGCGTGGTAGTTGGAGTGGCTGGGCGCGTTCATCACCTGGAAGACGCCGAACTTGGGGTAGGGCCGGCGCGGGGTCTGGTCGCCGACGCCGGGCTCGGCGCGGTTGTACTCGAAGAGGCGGCGCAGCTTCACGCCCGACGAACCCAGGTACGTGGCTTCGAGGGACATATCCGGGGTGAGCTGCCGCTGCACGCCGAACGACCACTGGTTGACGTAGCTGGTGCGCTCGCCGTGCTGGTTGATGAGCAGGAAGGTGGGGGCGCCGAGCTGGGTGAAGGGCCGCTCCCAGCTCTGGTTGGGACGGAACTGGTTGGCCGGCTCGTTGCGGCGGATGGTGAAGGGGATGTTGCGCACCACGTCGAACACGGCATTGCCGATATCGCGCACGTAGTAGATACCGGCGCCGGTGCGGATGACGGTCTTGGGCGTGAGGCTGTAGGCGATGCCGACGCGCGGACCGAAGTCGTTGGCGTCGTTGACGCCGGCGCGGCGTCCGAAGCGGCCGTCGCGCACGTACTTGATGTCGGGGCCGGGCGGGAACTGGGGATTGCCGGCCAGCGGATCGCCGGAGCCCAGCCGGACGAAGGTGGGCTCCATGGAGTTGTCCCAGCGGAAGTCGATGTTTACGATGGCGTCATACTTGTCGTAGTAAGGCGGCTCGTCTTCCCAGCGCAGGCCCCAGTTCAGGGTGAGCTTGGGCGTGATCTTCCAGGTGTCCTGCAGGTAGAACGCCAGGTAGTGGGTGCGGAAGTTGGCGATGGGCGCGCCGACCTGACCCTCGGTATTGCTCATGTGGCCGAGCAGGAAATCGGCCAGGGAGTAGCCGGTGGTGGCGGCGGCGTTGGGCAGGGTCGGATTTTGGGTGTAGCGGCCGTCCCAGGTGAAGCGGCCGCGTGGGACCACGGCGCCGATCTGGTTGAAGCGGACGCGGCGGATGTCGGCTCCG
>JBGOUV010000380.1:0-6768 GCA_041477815.1 Terriglobia bacterium
GGATGGACTTGGCCCCCCGCGGTCCGTTCAGGGCGAGCGTACCCGCGTCCAGGGCAGTGGGCCGCGTGGGGTCGATGAGGTTGAGCTGCCCGCCTCGGAATTGGCCCACCGCGCACGTCCCGGCCGGGATTCGCGCCAGGGACAGGGAGGCCAGAAGCTGGCTCACGGTGTAGCGTCCAAAAGTGGCGGACAGGGCGTCGGCCCGCAGCGTCACGGCCGGAATCGGGGGCGGATTCACGAAGGTGGTCTGGGTACGTGTAAGATCGATAAACCCCACCCGCAACGACCCCGCCGTCTGGGCCTGTTGCAGGTGCGACGCCGCCAGGCCCAAGCGGTCGGAGCAGACCCGGCCGCTGGGGGCGATGGACATCGAGGTGAAGTTGCTCGTCACCGTCCCCGCCACCACGGCCACCGGGACGTAGCAGCCCTCCACGTCCTCGGGTACTGTAAACACAATCTGATCCAGGCCGGCGCAACAGCCGGACCGCCCCCGGTAGGTGACCGCGGCGGCCCGGCCGCCCACCAGGACCCGGACGTCGACGGCGAGCTCGCCCGGCAGCGGCCCGGAGGCTTCATCGCCGGCCACCGGCCCCAGCCCGGTGCCCCACAGGATCATCACGTCCCGAGGGTTGGCCGACTGCACCAGGGTGTTGGGAACAAAGTTGGGGTCGGTGACGATGCCGGGTCCGCTGCCCGCCTGGTTGAGCGCGAAGATCCCGAAGCTGCTCCGCACCACCCGGAAGGGGAAGGCGGCGCTGGTCTGGTTGTTGAAGCTTACGGTGAGGGTGGCGTCACCGGTGGGGGTGTTGGAGGGCAGGATGGCCGCCACCTGGGAAGCCACGGTGAAGATCATCAAGGCGTTCACCGTAGTCCCTCCGGAGGTCACCCGAAGGGAGGTCCCGCCCATGGTCGCGGACAGCGGAAAGCTGCCGACAATCTGGATGGACGCCGGCCCCAGCCCGGAGCCGAACACGGTGAACATGGAGCCCTGCGCGATGCCGGAGTGGGGCAGCGGGCTCAGCGCAAAGCTGGCCACGTTGGCGACCCCGGTGACGGCCGGCTGGGCCAGAACTACGCCGGCCATCCCAATCAGGGCGGCAGCGAAACGACGGAGTGGCATAGTGACGCCTCCGAAAAAAACTTGAGTCAAGTGGATACCGATCTCAAGCCCTATTAAGCCTTCAGCTCCTCCGCGATCTCGGCCGCCACCTGCCGCGCCCGCTCCAGCTCCCGGGGCTCGAAGCTGATGGCCCCCACCCGGGCGTGCCCCCCCCCGCCGTAGCGTTCGCAGATGGTGGCCAGGTTATGCTTCGGCTCCCGAGGCGCCCAGGGATTGGACCCCACCGAAACCTTGGCCCGGAAACTGGAGAGACTCACCGAGACCGTGTACACGCTCTCCGGGAATAAGTAGTAGGGTATGAACTTATTATATCCTTCGTGGCCGGCCCCCACCAGGTCGAAGTAGACCACGCCGCGGTCATGGCCGGCCCGGGCCCGGATCGCGTCGATCGACTCCAGGTGGTGCTGGTAGAGCGGCTGGAAGAGTGCTTCCACTTCAGGCAGGACGGCGATGTCGGCCAAAGGCCTTGCGGTCATCCAGCGGATCATGCGGCTGCAGACGTTGTCGGGCGAGGCCTCGATCACCAGGGTGAGCTTCATGGCCGGGGCCCCCAATTCCACGGCGGTTTTGGCGTCGGGGTACTGCGCGCCGTCGATAATATCGGCCCAATGGATCAGCTCGGCCAGCGCAGGACGCTCGAAGCCGAACTGCTCGCGGGCCACGGTCGCCAGAAACTTGGTGCACGACTTGAACGTCGGGTCGTAGAACTTCTTGCCGCTGCGGTCCTGGTGGAAATGCTCGGCGTCGGCCGCGCTCAGGAAGGCGCTCTGGTGGTGGTCGAACCACCAGGTGACGCGCGGCGAGGCGCAGTACTTGAAATCCACAATGGCGTTCTCGTCCCCGTCGAAAAGCGCCTCGTCGAACAGTTGGGAGGCCTTGTGGGCCAGGCCGGTGGTCACGAATTCGGCCTCCGGGGCGTAGGTGTGGCGAAAGAACTCCGTAAACACCGCCGCCGTTGCCGCCCCGTCAAAGCAGCGGTCGTGGAAGAAGAGGCGAACTCGCATGCAGGTCCCAGGTGGGGAAAACCGTATAGGATGACGCACCCGGCAGGCAAAGATCAAGTGAAAAAACGGGGCGCTGGTATTATGGAGGGTTGAAGCGCCCTGGGGTCCTAGCGGTATTCGTACTGACCCGGCTGCTGGGCGGGGCCGGAGTGGTGGCGCGGTTTGACCCCGCGACCCCCGAAATAGGCCCCTTTCCCACCGATTTCCTCACCGTAACCGACCCGGCCCAGGCCACCGGTCGGCGGGTCAGCCTTCCCGCCCCGGATCGCGAAACCGCGTTGGTCAACCAACTCGACGGATTTAACATCCAGCCCCGGGTGCGGGTGCGTTTCTCCGGTCCGGTGAACCCGGACACCCTCCGCCGGGGCATCTTCCTGCTGGGCCCCGAGGGCCAGACCGTGCGGGTGAACCAGGTAGTTTGGGACCCCGCCACCCATACGGCCTACGCCGAGGCGGACCAGACCCTCGCCCCCCATACCCGCTACACCCTGGCCGTGACTACGGCGGTCCGGGACCCCGCGGGCGATCCGGTCGAGCCCGACCCGGCGTTCCTCCGCTGCCTCGCCTTTGCCGACGGCTACTGCGGACGGTTGACCCTGGCGGTGGCGCCCCTGATGGCTCGGGCCCTGCCCCGGGCCCGGGCGACCCCCGAGCGCGTGGTGGCCGCCTCCACCTTTACCACCCTCAGCGCCACCACCTGGCTCGAGAAGGCGCGCGCCGCAATCCAGAACTCCTCGATCGGGTTCACCCGCCTGGCTCCGCGGGCGGTGTTCGACGTGAACGACATCCTGATCCTGACGCTGCGGCTCCAGGAGCGCGACAATCCCGTGCAATGGACCGATTTCACGGTGCCGCTGCCTCCACAGGTTTTGCTGGCCGGGGTGGATCGTATCGCTTTCGGGTCGTTCCGGTCGCCGAATTTTCTCAGCGCCGATGGGACGCTGCCCGCCACCCCCACCGGAGCACCAGTAACCCTGCCGGCCGCCACCACCGAGGTGCTGTTTCACGTCCTGCTGCCGGGCTCGCCGCGGCCGGCCACGGGCTACCCGGTCATCCTGTTCGGCCACGGACTCGACGACAGCCGCTTCGGGGCGCCGACCCTGGTGGCCTCCACCTTCGCCCGCTCCGGCTTCGCCACCGTGGCTATGAACGCGGTCGGACATGGGTCCGGGCCGCGCAGCGTGCTGCGCCTCACTCTGACCAACGGCGCCTCTTACGAAATTCCCGCCGGGGGGCGCAGCATCGACCGCAACGGCGACGGCGTCATCGAGTCGGCGGAAGGCTGCTTGATTGTCGGACCGGCCCCGGTCGGTCTGCGGGATTGCCTGCGCCAGACCGCGCTGGACCTGATGCAACTGGTGCGGGCCCTCCGGGCCGGCCTCGACGTCGACGGCGACGGGGTGGTCGACCTCGATCCCAACCGCATCTACTACGCCGGCCAGTCGCTGGGGGCGATCTACGGGACCGTCCTGCTCGGCGTGGAGCCCGATATCCGGGCGGCCGTGTTAAACGTCGGGGGCGGCTCGGTGATCGACATTGCCCGCTGGAGCCCCGATTTTAGCGGCTTCCCGCGCGAGTTCCTGGAGACCCGCACCCCGCCTCTCTTGAACCTTCCCCAGGGCTACAACGAGAACTACGTCCTCCGCAATCGTCCGGCGAAAGTGAACGACGTGGCCGGCGCCGTCGAGATCCAAAACCTGTTCGAGACCGTGGAGTGGCTCCAGATCTCCGGCGACCCCCTGGCCTACGCCGGGCAACTGAAGGCCCCGGTCCTCTGGCAGTTCGCCCGAGGCGACCGCACGGTGCCCAACCCCCAGACCACGGCCCTCCTCCGCGCCGCCGGCAACCCCCTGAGCGTGCAACTCTACCGCCACGACCTGGCCCGCGCGGTGTCCCAGGACCTGGCCCTCAACCCCCACGCCTACTTGGTAGACATTCGCTCCGCGGCCGGTATCTCCATCGCGCAGGCGGCGCAGTCGCAAATCGCCGGCTTCTTCACCTCCAATGGGACCATCATTCCAGGCGCGAATTCCCTGCCGGTCCGCATCCTGTTCGGACGCAACCTCTTCGAGGTCCCCGAAGCCCTACTCGAGGATCCAGGCTGGTAATTTCCCCACCCGTTATGTACATGTGGGGCGGCCCCCCGGGCGGCCCCCCGGCCAGCCCCCCGGCCGGCCCCCCGGGCCGCAGCCGGGCCCCCGTGGCCGGCTCCTGGTGCTAAAGAAAACCTGAGCTTTCGGGCGCTCTTCGAGACGATTGCTCCTCCCACATTGGCGCCCGCCGGGCCTGCCGCTTCTCCTGACGGGGCGGCTCCAGCAGCCGGGTTGGCGGCGGAGAGCCGGCCCGGACGGCGGCTTCCGGCGGTACGCTGATTTTCGCAACCAGTCAGTAGTTGGTGCGAGCCGGTCACGACCATTTCGCAATCTTTTCCCCCGCCTTTCCAACCACTTACCAAGTCGCCCCCCTAATTCCCTTGCAGGCGCCCCCTATCATAGAGATAGGAAGTCGACACCTCTTACGACCCAGGATGTTCTTATGACTAGCAAACGAAAAATCGAAGCCAACCGGCGCAACGCCCAGAAATCCACCGGCCCCCGCACCCCCGCAGGCAAGGCCGCCTCCCGCTTCAACGCTCTAAAACACGGCCTCACCGCCCCCCAAGCCCTCCTCCCCACCGAAGACCCCGCCGACTTCGACGACCTCCTCCAAGCCTTCGCACGGGACCTCCAACCCGCCGACGACATCGAAACCGCCTTCGTCCACCAAGCCGCCGACGCCTGGTGGCGCCTTCGCCGCGCCCGCCGCTACGAGGCCGACTACATCACCAGCCGCATGGCCGCCTTCGAAGAGTACGATGACGACGAGGACTACCACCGCGCCGACCCCGCCTCCCGCCCCAGCTACGTCGTCACCCAAGCCGGCGGCTCCCTCCGGACCGTGATGGGTCTCTCCCTGCTCGAAACCCGCCTGGAGCGCCTCTTCTATAGATCCCTCCACGAAATCGAACGCCGCCAATCCCGCCGCCCCAGCCCACCCGACCCCACCCCCCCCACCGGCGACGACCAACTCGACTCCGGCCCCGGCTCCGATCCCCCACCCCGCCCCGAAGACCCCGATCCCCCCAACATCCATCACCCCACACCCATCACCTACAATGGGGCTGATGATAAGTCTGATCATTCTCGATCCCGGGCACTTTCACGCCGCGCTGATCCAAAAGGAAATGTACCCGGGGGTAGCGCCCCGCGTGCACGTCTACGCGCCCCTGGGCAAGGATCTGGTGGATCATCTCCAGCGCGTCACCCGGTTCAATCTGCGCGGCGAGAATCCCACCGCCTGGGAACTGGAGGTTCATGCCGGCCCCGACTTCCTGGAACGGATGGTCCGCGAGCGCGCCGGCAACGTAGTGGTGCTCTCGGGCCGCAACCGGGGCAAGATCGACCGCATCCGGGCGTCGATCGGCGCCGGACTCCACGTCCTGGCCGACAAACCCTGGATCCTCGAGTCCGCCGGCCTCCCCAAGCTCCAGGCGGCTCTCGAGTCGGCCGAGGCCCAGGGCCTGGTGGCCTGCGACATCATGACCGAGCGCTTCGAGATCACCTCCCTGCTGCAGCGCGAGCTGGTGCAGGACCAGGAGATTTTCGGGACCCCCCTCGCCGGCTCGGTCGAGGAGCCCGCGGTGTTTCTGGAGAGCGTCCACCATCTCTCCAAGACCGTGGCCGGCGCGACCCTGCTCCGGCCCGTCTGGTTCTTCGACATCCGCCAGCAGGGCGAGGGCTTGACCGACGTGGGAACCCATCTGGTCGACCTGGTCCCCTGGACCCTGTTTCCCAGCCAGGCCATCGACTACCGGACCGAGATTCAAGTGCTGGCCGGCCGCCGCTGGCCCACCACACTTTCCGCCGCGGACCTCCAGCGCCTCACCGGCGAGCCGGCTGCCCAGCCTCTTGACTACTACTGCAATACAGCGATCAGCTACCTGTTGCGCGGCCTCCACGTCAAGCTGCGCGTGTTATGGAACTTCGAGGCGCCGCCCGGCGGCGGCGACACCCATCTGGCTATCTATCGGGGAACCCGGTCCCGTGTGGAGGTGCGGCAAGGCCCGGAGGAAGGCTATCGGCCGGAGTTATTTGTCGTCGGAAACGCGCCGGCGGCGGGCCAGCGCCCCTCACCCCAGACCCCTGACCCCGCGGAGGCGGTCCGACGGAGAGTGGCGGTGCTGCAGTCACGGTTTCCCGGGCTGGCAGTGGAGCAGGAGGGGGAGCGGTCAAGGATCACCATCCCCGATCGGTACCGGGTAGGACACGAGGCGCACTTCGCCCAGGTGGCCGCCCAGTTCTTCGAGTATCTGAACAATCCGGCGGACCTGCCGGCCTGGGAGAAGGCGAATCAGCTTGCTAAGTATTACGTCACCACACGAGGGGTCGAGATGGCTCAGAGACCGTAGGAAACGGCGTGGACTGGCCACGGGCCCCTGCTTTGTCCGGCCTGGACACCAGCCGCTAGCCGCTGGTTTGTCCGGACTGGCCACTGGACACTGGCCACTGCTTTGTCCGGCCTGGGCACCAGCCGCTAGTGTTCTGTAATTTAAAAAGCTTGAAATAATATCCCAGCCCTGCTATCCTGGGTCCATGTCCCGACCCA
>JBGOUV010000260.1:0-10064 GCA_041477815.1 Terriglobia bacterium
CGCTCAGCACTGTCGCGGCAAGCGGCGTTAGCCGCGCTTTTCCAGGCAAAGAAATCAGCGTACATAAGGGTTAAGCAGGCCTCCCGCTGCTACGAGTTCCACGGGCCAACACCCGATGTTTACTAGCAGTGTCTCGAGCAGCGGGAGCCGCTTTGTTCCCACAACGACATGCTCAGATGCCGTCCGGAACAACCAGGACTCTACTATAAGCCTTTCGCGGGAACAGAGCGCCTGCCCGAATGAGGAGATTGCGAGATGAACGTTGATAGCACTGACGAACCCCGCTTTGCTGCTTATGTGGCCATAGACTGGGGCGACAGTAAACACGTCTGGTCCTTGCAGCCGGCTGACTCGGATCGGCGCGAGGGCGGCGAGATCGAGCATAGTCCGGAAGCGGTTGCGGCGTGGGCGGCAATGCTGAGCGCTCGCTTCGACGGTCAGCCTGTCGCTGTCGCGGTGGAGCAATCGCGCGGCCCTTTGGTCTTTATGCTCGGCAAGTACGAGCAGCTGCACGTCTACCCGATTCACCCCCGCGCCGCCGCGCAGTTCCGCGCCGCGTTGTTTCCTTCCGGCGCCAAAGACGACCCCAGCGATGCCGAGCTGCTACTGGATCTTCTGACACATCATCGCGCCCATCACGCACCAGCGGCAACAAGGAAGACTTTGTAAGCATGGGTATGACCGCGGCGCTCCAGCTCCAGCAGGTGGTCGAGCATACCCGCCATGTCCTGGCCATCGAAGCCCTTTGCGCCGCTCAGGCCCTCGACTTCCTGCTGCCCCTCCAAACCGGCCCTCGGGCCCAACCGGCCTACCAGGCGATTTGCTCGGTTTCGGCCGCCGTCCGGGGAGACCGGCAGCTTTCCACTGACATCGTCCGGGTGGCGGAGCTCCTCCGGCAGGGTGGCTTGGATTATACTGAAACGCAACGGTCGTCATGATCCCCATTCCCGAGTTCGACGAGTTCCACACCGTCTCCGACCTCCACATGGGCGGCGAGCCCGGGTTTCAGATCTTCACCCAGGGACCGCTGCTGGCCAGGCTGATCCAATCGCTGGGAGACGGCCCCCCAGCCGAGGCCCGGGTGGCCCTGCTGATCAACGGCGATATGGTCGACTTCCTGGCGGCGCGCAACCCACGTTACTTCGACCCTCTGGGCGCCATCGCCAAGCTGGACGACATCTGGAAAGAGGAGGCTTTTGCGCTGGTCTTTGCCGCCCTGCAACGCTTCGTCTCCCGGCCGAACCGGTACCTGATCATCACGTTGGGCAACCACGATCTGGAGCTGGCCCTGCCCTGGGTCCGGTCCCACCTGCTGGCCAGGCTCTCCGGCGGTGACGACGCCGTCCGCGGCCGCATTACCCTCTCGTTCGAGGGCGCCGGCTTCGCCTGCTCGGTCGGCGGCGCGTCCATCCTCTGTCTCCACGGCAACGAAGTGGATCCCTGGAACGTGGCCGATTACGAAACTCTCCGCCGCCAGGGCCGTGACGGCCTTCGGGATCTCCCCTTCCGCAACTGGACCCCCAACGCCGGAACCAAGATGGTCATTGATGTCATGAACGGCGTCAAGAAGCAGTTTGCCTTCGTCGACCTGCTCAAGCCCGAAAAGGAGGCCGTGGTTCCGGTCCTGCTGGCCCTCGACTATTCTCAGGCGCCCAAGCTGGCCAAAATCGTCGCCGTCACTTCGCACCTGACGTGGGATCGGATGCGTCTGGCGACTGGTTTTCTCTCCGCCGAGGACAGCGGGTCCGGGGCCGTGGCGCTCGACCTTCAAGCCGACCCCACCAGCGCCCTCGACCGGCTGATCAACCAGACCTTCCGCCCCACCGACCTCGGTCCGGGGACGGCCGGCTCCGAGAAGCTCCTCGACGACATCGAGAGGCTGGTCGATGAGAACGCCGACCCGCTGCAATTGCTCGAAGGCGCTCAGGCCGCGGAGCAACTCGGCATGTTCGGCGCCGCCTGGGACTGGATTCGCCGCAAGCCGCCTGTCGAGGTTCTCCTGGAAGCCCTGGAGGGAGTCAAACAGGACCACAGCTTCGACCTCGGCGAGCAGGACGATACCTATCAGCGAATCGACGAATGGGCCGGCGCCGGCTTCGACTTTGTCATCACCGGCCACACCCACCTGGAGCGCTTCATCCGGCGCAAGTCCGGGGGGGTCTATTTCAATACCGGCGCCTGGGTCGCGCTGATGCGCCTTACCGAGGAAACGCTGTCCTCCCCGGGAGCGTTTGAGCCCACCTTCCAGCGCATCCAAACGTCCTCCACCGTGGCCGCGCTGGGCGATCTGGTGGAGTACCGCCCGGCGGTGGTGTCCATCCGGCGGGAAGGCAGCCAGGTCCGCGGCGTCCTGCAACGCGTCGAGGCCGGCGGTAGTCTGAAGTTCATCGCCGGCAGTTGAGATCCGCCATGCGCACTGTCACCTTGGAATTCCTCCGCCACGGGCCGCCTTACAACCAACTGCTCTCACCGGTCACGCAATATCTGGGACTCTGCGGCAACCACGGCGCCGTCACCGTCCAACTGAAGTTCGAGCACTCCGAGTTTCTGGTTCGCCTGCGGGCGCTCTCTTACAAAGACAGCCAGGAAACCCGCGAGCTGCAGCTCGGGGCGACCGCCCGCGAGATGGGCGAGATTCTGGCCTGTCT
The DNA here is from genome assembly GCA_041477815.1 of Terriglobia bacterium. Lineage (GTDB taxonomy): Bacteria > Acidobacteriota > Terriglobia > Bryobacterales > JACQDG01 > JBGOUV01. The sequence continues at coordinate 2,649 of JBGOUV010000260.1, forward strand.
GCCCGGCCTGATCGCCGAGCTGGCCGAGTGCCGCGACCACCGCGCGGACCTGGTCCACTTGCGGCTCATCCTGAGCGCCAACGAGCTGGCCCTGCTCCCCTTCGAGGCTGCCGCCGCTCCCAAGGGCTTTCCCGGCGCCGGCCAGTTCCTGGCCCTGCAACCGGACCTGCCTCTTTGTATTACTCGTGAAGTACGCCGCGTCTCCGGCCACCCCGACGTCTGGCCGCGGAACCCCAGGATTCTGTTTGCCGCGGCCTCTCCCGCGGGCGTGGCCCCGGTCCCGCTTCATAATCATCTGCTGGTCCTGCGGCGCGTCATTGAGCCGTGGGTGTACTATCTCCACGGTCACCCCGAGGAACGGCGCCTGGAAGTGGCCAAGCATCTGACGGTGCTGCCGCAGGCCACCGCCGACGACCTGCAGCGGGCCTGCGCCTCGGGGGACTACACTCACATCCATATCCTGGCCCACGGCCTCCCGGTGGAGAGGTCCGGAGACCGCCGTTTTGGCCTGGCCCTGCACGACAGCCGCGACCCGCGCCAGCTCGACTTGGTGGAAGGCCCCCGTCTGGCCACCCTGTTGCGCCCTCTGACCGAGCGGGGCAAGCCCCAATTGGTGCAGCCCACGGTGGTCACCATCGCCGCCTGCGACGCCGGCAACGTCGGTTCGGTGGTCGGCGCCGGCGCCAGCGTCGCTCACGCTCTCCATGAGGCCGGTATCCCCCTGATCGTGGCCTCGCAGTTCCCTCTATCGTTCGCCGGATCGGTGCTCCTGACCCAGTCGCTCTACGAGGACCTGCTGTGGGGCAAGGATGTGCGGTGGCTCCTGTACCATCTTCGGCGCCAGCTTCAGAGCCGGGTCCCGGAAACCCACGATTGGGCCAGTGTGGTCGCCTACGCCTCCCTGCCCCCCGACCTGGACACCCAGTTCGCAGATCTCCGTTTTCGTCAGGCCAAGCGCTCCCTCGATGGGGCCCTCAGCTACGTCGACCGCGCCATCCGCCCCGGCCAAGAGCGTCCCGACGACAAGGATCTGAAGCCGGCCCTCCAAAAACTGGCCCGCGCCCGGCGCCGGATGGAGGAGTTGCTCGACGAAGAGGATCAGGACCGGGGAAAGATTTTCGGCCTGCTGGCCGCCGCCGAGAAACGCCTCGCCGAGATTCTCTATCGAGCCGGCCAGGCGAACATTTCGATCCGCGACATTACCGCCACGCTGCCGCAGGCCCTGGAGTATTACCAGCAGGCCTTCCTGTCCGATCGCTCGAAGAGCTGGTACCTGGTGCAGATGCTGGCCCTTGCCGCCGTTCTGAAGGGGGGCGCTGCCGTCGACGCCGATCTCTGGAACTTGGCCCGGCTCCTCTCCCTGCAGGAGCTCCAAAGCATCGAGCACGAAACGCAGGCTTGGGCCCTGGGCAACCTCGTCGAGCTTTTCCTGATCTCGCTCCTCTTGCAGGATCCCCCGCCCAACGCCCGCGAGCAGGCCCTCGATTATGCCCGCCAGCTGCGCGCTCGGGCCGAACCGGACTCGTTCCCGGTGCATTCCACTCTCCGCCAGATGCGGCGCTACCTCGACTTCTTCGAGTCCCCACAGCCGGAGTGGGAGCAAGTGGTCCGGCTGGCTACGGACCTGTTCGACGCGCTCCCGGCGTCCCAGCAATCTTCGTGATCCCTTTACTGGTCTTGCTGCAAGCCGCGACGGCCGCCGACCCCCTCGCTATCGTCCGCCGTGCCGCGAGCGTGGACGACAGCAACTTCCAGATCGCCCGCCGCTACACCTTTGTCCAGCGCGTCGAGGAGCGCGTCGCCCGCTCCACCAAATCGGAGACCTACGACATTTTGTTCCTCTACGGCGCGTTCTACCGGCGCTTGATCGCCCGCAACGACCAGCCCCTCTCCCCGCCGGAGGAGAAGCAGCAGCAGGAAAAGCTGGACCGCCAGGCCGAGAAGTGGCGGCGTAACCCGCCTGTCCGGGAGGCGCGGGAACGCGAGCGCACCCGCGCCGTCCTGCGCCTGATCCCCGCTGCCTACCACTTCCGGCTGGCCGGCGAAGAGACCCTGGACAGCCGCCCCGTCTGGGTCCTGGAGGCCACGCCCCAGCCCGGCTACCGGCCAGCCCTCCCGGACGCCCGCTATCTTCCCAAGCTGCGCGGCCGTCTCTGGATTGATAAGACTGACTACCACTGGGTGCGGGTGCAGGTCGAAGTCATCGAGACCATCTCCTTCGGCCTGTTCCTGGCCCGTATCGGCCCGGGCTCGGGAATGGACTTCGAGCAGGTCCGCGTCAACGACGAAGTGTGGCTTCCCCGGCGCGTCCTGCTGCGCGCCGCCGTCCGGGTGGGGCTGGTGAAGAAGATCCAGGGCGAGATCGAGATCACCTATCGCGACTTCCGCAAGTTCCAGGCTGACGCCGACGTGCGGTTCACCGAACCGCGACCGTGAGAGAGCGGATGGCGCGCTGGATCTGGGCGTCCCGCTCGGCGTCGACTTCATCGCCCTTCTCCACGCCGAACGCCAGGTTGTAGATCTCGGTCTTCAACCGGATCCGGACCCACTCCCGGTTGGCGCTCCATTCGCTGAGCCCCGGCCGGATCTGCCGCCCCGACAGGAACTGCTGAAACTCATCGAGCAACTCCGGCGTCACCTCCAAGCCGGCCGGCAGGTTGCGGTGCTGGGCCGTGTAATCCTGGGCGAACTGCAGGAATGAGGAGCTGGCTTCGAGCACGGCCCGTAAGGGCGTCAAGCCCTCCAGGGACACCGGTTCATCCGGCGTGATGCCGCCTTTGCCCGGCTCCGCCTGGGGCGTGTGCAGCGAGGTCAGGCGCTTCTGAATGGACCGGCCGCTGGGGGTGAAGTAGTAGGCGGTGGTGAGGGCCAGTCCCGTACTCTCCTTGAGATCGAACACGCGCTGCACCAGGCCCTTGCCGAAGGTCGGCTCCCCCACGATGACCGCCCGTTTGTGGTCCTGCAAGGCCCCGGCCACGATCTCCGACGCCGACGCGCTCTTGCCGTTCACCAGCACCGCCACCGGCACGTCCAGCGGCTTGGCGTCCGCCGGGACCTTGATCTCTTCGGGCGGCCCGCTGCGTCCCCGCACGGTGAGGATCAACTGGCCCGGCTGGAGGAAGGTCGCCGCCACTTCCAATGCCGCCGGCAGCACGCCACCCGGATTGTCGCGCAGGTCCAGCACCAGCCCCCGCAGCTTGGCGGCGCCGAGCTTTTCGAGCGCCTTGTCGAACTCGTCCGGGGTGGCGTCGTCGAAGCTCTCCATCTTGATGTAGCCGATGCCGGGCCGCAGCAAAAACGCGCGTGACACGCTGGGCGAGGCCAGCTCCGCTGGGACCAAGGTGAACGTCATCAGGGTCGCCACCCCCGGACGCCGCACCATCAACTGCGCCGGCCGCTGGCGCGATTCGCGCAGCAGTTCTACGAGTTGCTCCAGCTCCAGGCGGTCCAGACGGTAGCCGTTGATATCGACGATCTCATCCCCGGCTCCCAGGCCGGCCCGCGCCGACGGAGTCCCCGGCAGCGTTTGCAGCACCACCACTCGTCCCGGCCCGATCGATACCACGCTCCCGAAACCCTTCTGCACCGAGCTCTGCATGTCCTTCAACGACCGGAACTGGTCCGGATCGAGAAAGGCCGAGAACGGATCGAGACTGTGCAGCAACCCCGGAATCGCCCCGCCATAGAACAACTGCTCCGGCGGCACCGGATCGGCGTAGTTCTCCTCCACCGCGACGTAGGCCTGGGCAAACTGCTTCAGCAGCTTGGCCATCTCCTCCTCCGAGACGGCGGCCGCCAGCAGCAAGCCTAGGATCATCCTCATAGCGAATACCGTGTTCGCGTCTTTTCCGCCTGACGCTCCAGGGCTAACTGGATCAGCCGGTCGATCAGGTCTCTATAGGATAACCCGCTCGCCTCCCACAGCTTCGGATACATACTGATCGAAGTGAAGCCGGGCAGGGTGTTGAGCTCGTTCAAGAGAATCCGGCCGGTGCGGCGCTCCAGGAAGAAGTCGACGCGGGCCATGCCCGCACACTCGCAGGCCAGGAACCCCGCGACCGCCAGCTTCTGCACCCGCCGGGTCTGGGCCTTGCTGAGCGGTGCGGGGATAAGGAGCTCGGAGCGGTCGTCGCTGTACTTGGCCTCGTAGTCGTAGAACTCGCGGGCGGGAATGATCTCGCCGGGCACGGACGCTTGAGGCCGGTCGTTGCCCAGCACCGAGCACTCGATCTCCCGCCCGTCAATGGCCTCCTCGACGATGATCTTGCGGTCGAACTGCCCCGCGATCTCCAGCGCCTGTCGGAGCTCCTTCCGGTCATGGGCCTTCGTAATGCCCACCGACGATCCCAGGTTGGCCGGCTTGACGAACATGGGGAACCCGAAGTCGCGGACCAGCTTCGCCACCGGCGTCTGACCCCGCAACAGGGCCACGTGGCGCGGCGTGGGCAGGCCGCGCTCCCGGAACAGGCGTTTCATGACGTCCTTGTCCATGGCCACGGCCGAGCCCAGCACCCCGGCTCCGACGTAGGGCAGGCCGGCCAGCTCGAGCAGGCCTTGGACAGTGCCATCCTCGCCGAAGGTGCCGTGCAAGACAGGGAAGACCACGTCCACGGTGTCCGCCGAGTCGGGCACCGGCTGGATGGTGAGGGCTCGGTTCCCGGGGGCGTCAAGGAGGCGCCCGGCGGAGGGCAGAAGCCTGGCTGACTGGGACCCGGACAGCCACTTCCCCGCCTTAGTAATGCCAATAGGCAGGACGTCGTACTTGGACTTATCGATGGCGGCGATCACCGACGCGGCCGACCGCACGGATACCTCGTGCTCCCCGGACCGTCCGCCGAACAGGATGCCCACCCGTATCTTCTTGGTCACAGTATCCTCTTCCCGAAGGCGGACATGGCCAGTTCGACGGCCAGGTGGGCGGTGCGGTTTCCGGTGTCCAGAATGGGATTTACCTCCACGATCTCCATCGACAACATACGTCCGGTATCGGACACCATCTCCATCGCCAGGTGAGCCTCGCGGTAGCTGCCGCCGCCCCGGATCGGCGTGCCGACTCCCGGCGCTTCCGACGGATCGACGAAGTCCATGTCGAGGCTGACGTGAAAGCCGGCGGTGCCGTCCGAGGCGATCCCGATGGCTTGCTCCATTACCGCCCGCATCCCGCGTTCGTCGATGTGGCGCATCGTGAAGGCCCGGACGCCGCTGTTGCGGACGTGAGGTTTCTCAAGCGCGTCCACGTCCCGCACGCCGACCAGGGCCACGTTCTCGGGCCGTACCATCGGCTTGCCGCCGGCCAAACCGGTCAGTTCCGGTGGGCCCATCCCGACGCAACACGCCAGCGGCATGCCGTGGATGTTGCCGCTGGGGCTGGTCTGCGGCGTGTTCATGTCGGCGTGGGCGTCGATCCAGATCACCCCGATGCGTCCTTTTCGCTCGCCGTAATGCCGGCTCAGGCCTGCCACCGTCCCCATGGCGAGGGAGTGGTCGCCGCCCAGCACCAGGGGAGCAAACCGGGCCCGCGCCGCCCGATTCACCTCGCGGGCCAGACGCGCGCAGGTCTCGGCGATCTCGTGCAGGTACTTCGCCCGCCGGTCGCCGAACGGCCGCGTTTCGGGCAGGGCCACCGCGATATTGCCGGCGTCCTCGACCTCGTAGCCCAGCGCCCGCAGCCGCGCCTGAAGATTGGCCGCCCGAATCGCCGACGGTCCCATGTCCACCCCGCGCCGGTCTGCGCCGAGGTCCAGGGGCACTCCGATTACCTTGATCTTGGAAATAGGCACCAAGGTCCCTCAAGGCTTCTGGAAACCTTCCAGGAGCCAGATGTCGGATTTCGGGACGCCGATCGACGTGGCGAATCTCGTGCCGTCGGGATGGAGGCTGAATCCTAAGACATTGGCCGCCGGCGGGATCGACACCTCGATCGTCTTAAGCTCTTTCCCGGAGCGGACGTCGAAGGACACCACAACCCACTTCCGGCCGGCATCACGCCGCACGGCGTAGAGAACCGAGCCGTCCTTGGAAAAGCCGAAGGTCCAGGGCCGAAAGCCGGTCAGGGGCCGGGTCAGCTTGCCATCCGGCGACACCAGGTGCACCTGGCCGGTTTTGGTTTGGAAGGCGATCCAATCCCCGGCCGGAGACCAAGCGGTGTCGCCTCCCGCTTGCATGACGTCTTCGACGAGAACGACAGCCGCTCCGCCCCCGAAAGGAGTCTTCACCAATTGCCACTTGTCTGCCAGGACGCGCCGGTAGGCGATCCAATTGCCGTCCGGCGACCAGGCCGCCCCATGCTGGTCGTCGCTCTGGGAATCGAGCCGGACAGGACGCCCGCCGGCGACGGGGGAGATCCAAATGGCGTGGTGCGCGCCATAGAAGTCGTAGGCGATCTTCTGGCCGTCCGGAGAGAATACGGGGAACTGGAGCCGGTTCCAATCCGGGGGGCCCTCCGCGCCCCTGGCCAGCAGGGGCCGGGCCCAACCTTCCTGGGTACTTCTGAGCCACAGTTCGGCCGTGCCGCCGGCGTCGGTCGCATACACGTACTGAGTGCCGGAGGGCGCCCACGCCGGGAACTGTTCGCTGCGGGTGGTGGCGAGCAGCGGCCGGACCGGACCTCCCTGGAGGGGAACTTCCACCAGGTCGAAGTCGGTGCTGACGGAGGCAAACGCAATGCGCCTGCCGTCGGGGGACACCGACGGAAAATCCTCGCCGGTAGTGCTGGAGGTAAGGGACCGGAAGGTGTCGGTCTGGATATCACTGAGGTAAAGGTGGACTCCGGAGATCCCCGGAAACTCGGCGCTGAAGACGATGTTCCGGCTGTCTGGCATCCAGGCCGCCCGCAGGATGGCAGCGCCCGCGGGTACGGACGCCAAAACGCGGCGCGGGGATCCCGACGGGTGAGGAAGAATCCAGACTTCGTTCGCTCCACTCCCGGCTTTGCGAGCGACCACTACGGCCAGCTTCCCGCCGTCCGGGGAAAAGGCCAGGGACCCGCTGCCGCCGAAGACTTCCGGGAACGGCGGCCGCCGGTAAGGCTCCGGCTTGGCCGCGGCTCCGGAGGTACTCCACAGGCTAAAGTTTCCCACCACCCCACGCATCAGGACGAAAGTCTTGCCGTCCGGCGAGAGGGCAGACTGGGCAGCGTCCTCCAGGACGCGATTCGGGGCGCCTCCGGCGGCTCCCACGGACCACAGATGCCGCTCCGAGTGGTAGTAGAGGCGCGTTCCATCGGGCGACCAGTACGGCGAGAAACACGGTGCAGCGGACTTAGTGATCTGGGCGGGCGCGGGCGAGCCGAGGCTGCGCAGGAAGATCTGAGGGATTCCGTCCACCTGGCGCATGTAGGCGAGAGACTTCCCGTCCGGGGACCAGGCGGGATTGGTCTCAACCTCCACCTCGGTGGCCAGGGGGGTCATGCGATAG
>JBGOUV010000120.1:0-16395 GCA_041477815.1 Terriglobia bacterium
GGCCTACAACCTCTTAATGCGGACCTCTTTGAACTCCGTCCAGTACCCTTTGCGGTGCGTCTGCAGTTCCACGTGCCCTTCCTCGAGATTCTCCAGCGCGTCGTACTCCATCACGTTCTCGCCGTTGATCCGCACCAGCGCCCGGCGCCCCTGGACCCAGAGCTGCAGCAGGTACCACTTCTCGTCCTCAATACGCGGGTAGATCGCTCTCTTGTAGTAGTAGAGCGACCCGGTCGGGAAGTGCGCCTCCTCCACGTTGTGCAACTGGATCTCGTAGTGTCGCGCCCTCAGCCCCTGGCCGTCGGACCGGAACAGGACGCCGCCGTTGTGATACCGCGAAGCCCGGATGTAGCACTGGAGCTCCAGGTCTTTGTAGCTGGCGCGGGTGGCGAGGTGTCCCGCGCCGTCGCCCCGCAGCACCGGCCCCAGCGCCTGAAACCCCGGCTCCCCCTCCGAGACGTACCATTTCGCCGCCAGGTCCTCCGGGCCGCCGTACAAGGTCTCCCACTTCTCGGTCGCCGGCAGCTCCTGGACCCGCAGATTCCGGAAGCGCAGCGGATAAGAGAGGCTCATAATACCCAGGTAGCCGCGCCGCAGCCGATACCGCAGATCGCCGGTCTCCTGCACGTTGAGATCCTGCACCACCTCGTCGTTGACCCACACCCGCAGCGCGGGCCAATTCATATGGATGCGCAGCGTGTTCCACGACCGGTCCTTCACGTTCACCCGCTGCGGGGCCACCAGGGGAAACACGGCTCCCATGGACTGCGGCGTCGGCGCTTTGTCCACCTGGTGAAACAACTTGATCTGCATCCCGCACCAGGTGGGACGGCCGTGCTCCGGCGCGTGGAGGTAGATGCCGGAATCCGACCAGTCCTGCACATAGAACTCGCAGCGGAGATCGAAGTTCTCGTACTGTTTCCCGGACCGCAGCCAGGCCGGGAATCCGGACCCCTCGTGGATGACCACCTCTCCGTCGCGCCGGTAGAAGGCCGACTCCGGGCCGTCCTGCACGGTCCAGCCGGCGAACGGCTCCTCCGCCGCGCCGGCCAGCCAGGGAAATAAGCAGCCGGCCAGAAATTGCCGCCGGTTGGGATCCGCTCCCTCACGGTCGCGGTTCGGTGCTGGTACAATCATTCGCATAATCGGGAATTGTAGCCGACCGCGAGGATTCGGATGAAGACTTTTTGGTCCCCCGGCCATACCACCGAGGGTCTCAACCACCCCATGACCCAGCGCCTGATCCGCAACGCCACCCGCTGGCTGCTAAGACTGGACTGACCAACTATGAAACGAACTTTGCTCGCCTCCCCCTTCGCTCTTCTCCTTCTGACCGTCGCCCTCAGCCAGCCGTCCCTCACCCGCCAAATCGCTCCCGGCGTGTGGTTTCGCGCCGCCGACACCGCCAAGAACATCATTGCCAACAGCGGCTGGGTCGAGTTCCGCGACTGGGTCCTGGTCATTGATGCGAACTACCCCTGGGGCGCCCGGGCGATCCTCCCGGACCTCCGCCAAACCACCAAGAAGCCCATCCGCTTCGTGTTCGACACCCACTACCACGCCGACCACGCCTTCGGAAACAGCATCTTCGTCGATGAGGGCGCCGCCATTGTCTGTTCCGAGGACTGCTTCACCGAATCGAAAGCCAAGAACCCCGCGCAGTGGAAACCCGAGCGCCCCACCGACCGCCTCGAACATCCCCAGCTCGCCTTCCGCGACCGGATGGTCTTCGACGACGGCAACCAGCGCGTCGAACTGCTAAAAATGGGCCCCGGCCACACCCTGGGCGACGCCGTGGCCTGGCTCCCCCAGCACCGCATTCTTTTCACCGGCGACCTCTGCGTCAACCGTCCCGGCAACAACGTCGCCGACCCGGACGCCGACCCCGAGGGTTGGGTCCGCGGCCTCGACCGCATGCTCTTGCTCGATGTCGGCATCCTCATCCCCGGTCACGGCGTCCAGGGGACCAAGGACGCCATCCGCGGCCAGCGCGCCTATCTGGCCGATCTGATCCGGCAGGTCCGTGACGGCATCCGGCGCGGCGCCACCCCCGATCAGCTCGAAAAGCAGGTCGACCTCTCCGCCCACAAGCCCTGGGGCCAGGACGAAGTACGTAACAAGACCTCCGTGCGCGCGGTGTACGCCAAGCTCAGTCGCTGACGGGATGGATGGAAACAACACGCACAGCCTTGGTTCTGTGAATAGGCCGGCCTAATCGCTCTGTAGTGATCAACTCGTCGGAGCTCGTCGAAGTCGCGGCGCAAATATGGAACGCTTCCATGGCGTCCAGCCCACTCGCGCAGGCTTCCTGCCAGGCTTCTTCCAAGAACTCCTCGCCTGCCTCAGCACATAGCGCAGCGTCCGCGAAGAATGCCTCGTAAAGCTGCACTTCCGCTTCGTTCCGATGGAAAATGGCTTTCGGAAGGACTTCCATTCTGACGAAGATACTACTGACAAACTCGCGCTCTGGATCATCCAGGATTTCCAGAGCCTTCGCCCAAACTGGTCCTTTGCCGCGCGCCGCCGCAATCAACACCCGCGAGTCGATAAATGTCCGAATCACGTGTGACTTGGCCGGCGGCGACGCCGCGAGATCTCCTGCTCCAGTTCCTCCCATCCCAGCAACGGGACACCTGACAGGACGATCCTCTTGCGAAGTTCGCATAGGAGCCTGCCCAGGGCCGTCTTAGGTCCGTAATCCAGCTCGCTCCCGCCGGGTTCGGGCTCCGGGGTTGAAGCGGCTCTTCCTCGTTTCATGCCTCCAGCACACCAAAGGAAACTCCACCCGCCGCCTGACGCGCTACAATATGCCGTAATCCCCCTATGCGCTACCGATCCACGCTTCTCTGGCTCGCGTTCTCTCTCCCCCTGGCCCCGCAGCACACCCACGCTCCCTCTTCCGAAAAGCCGGCGGTACTGCTGCCGGGTGTGGCCCGGTATCACCATCCCATCGTCACCCGCAGTTCCGAGGCCCAGGCCTTCTTCGACCAGGGTCTTACCATGATCTACGGGTTCAACCGCTTCGAGGCCGTCCGCTCGTTCCGCCGCGCCGCCGAGCTCGACCCCCGCGCGCCTATGCCTCACTGGGGCCTCGCCCTGGCCCACACGCCGCACGTCAACATGGACCTCGACGGCGATGTCGACCTCGCCCGCGCCCACGAGGCCATTCAAAGGGCGCGGTCCCTGGCTCCCGCCGGCCCCGAGCGCGATTACATCGAGGCCCTCGCCCCGCGCACCTCTCCCGACCCCAAGGCCAACCCGGCCCCGCTCAACCTTGCCTACATAGACTCCATGGCCGCCCTCCACCGTCGCTACCCCGACGACCTCGACGCCGCCGTCCTGTACGCCGAATCTCTCATGGTCCCGCATCGCTGGCAGTGGTTTACCCCCGATGGCAAGCCGAACGAGTTCACCGCCGAAGCCATCGCCGTTCTCGAAGAGGTGATGCTGCGTCATCCCGGCCATCAGGGCGCCAACCACTTGCATGTCCACGCCGTGGAGATGGGTCCCGACAAGACGCGCGGCCTGCCCAGCGCGCTGCGCCTGCTCCAGCAGCCCCCCGGTACCGGCCACCTGGTTCACATGGCCGGCCATATCTTCCTCCAGACCGGCGACTGGGACCTGGTCGCCCGCTCCAACGAGCACGCCGTCCAGATGGATCGCGGCTATATGCACCTCACCGGCGTCACTACCGGCGCCTACGCTTTCGGCTACCACCCGCACAACCTCCATTTCATCGTGGTCGCCCGCATGGCCCAGGGCCGCTTTGAGGACGCCTGGCGCGCCGTCCAGGAGCTGGAAGCGGCGGCCCAGCCCGGCATCGCCGCCATGCCCGAGATGGCCGACTACTTTCTCCCGAACACCGTGTTCGTCCTCGCCCGCTTCCAGAAATGGGACCCGATCCTCCAACTGCCCGCCCCCGCTGAGAAGTTGCTGGTCAGCCGCGCCATCCGCCACTATGCCCGCGCCCTCGCCCAGCTTGCCCAAGGCCGCCGCGCCGCTGCCGCCGTCGAGCAGCAGGCCCTGGAGGCGGTCCGCAGGCTGGTCCCGCCGGGCGCCCCGTTCTCCAATAACACCCTCGAGAACCTCCTGAAGATTCCCGCCGCCATCCTGGACGCCCGCCTCGCCCCCACTCCCGCCGCCTCGATCGACCACTGGAAACGCGCCGTCGCCGCCCAGGACGCCCTGGCCTACGACGAGCCTGCCCCCTGGTACTATCCAGTCCGCGAGTCGCTCGGCGCCGCCCTGCTTCGCGACGGCCAGGCCGCACCGGCCGAGGCCGTCTTCCGCGAAGGCCTCCGCCGCCAGCCCCGCAACGGCCGGCTCCTGTTCGGCCTGCTCGAATCCCTCCGGGCCCAGAACAACACCGCCGCCGCCGGTTTCGTCCAAATGGAATTCGACCGCGCCTGGAAACAGGCCACGGTGAAGCTCCGCCTCGAGGACCTTTAGCCCATGACCGGCTGCCGGCTCGCTCTTTGTTTGCTCCTGACCGTAGCCTCCGGCTGCCGCCGCCGGCCGGCGCCCATCATCTCCGAGGTCCGGATGCAGGATCCCGCCGCCCGTCGCCGGCTCTTGCGCGGGATTTACGAGGGCCAGGGACAATGGCGTTGGACCGCCCGGGCTTTCGCCGTCTCGCTCGACTCTCCGCCCCCGGACCAAACCCCCTACGTGCAGCTCGACTTCACCCTGCCAGAGGAGCTGATGAGCCAGACGGGAACCGCCACCCTACTGGCCAGAGTGAACGGCGTCGAAGCGGGCCGCCATACCTACGACCAGCAGGGTCGCTATCTGTTCGAAAGCCCGATTCCTCGACCGGCCCTGCAGAAGCGCCGGGGCCCCGCCGAGGTCGAGTTCGAGATCGACAAGTCCTTCACCGACGGCGGCCAGGTCCGGGGCCTCATCGTCGTTTCGGCCGGCCTCAAGCCTTACGAACAGACCACCGGGTTCGCTCGCGAGCAGATGCAACTCTCCCGCGAAGGCTACGCCAAGGTCCTGGAGCAGCGCCATCTCCGCCTGCCTTTGGAAAAGCAGCGCGAGCTGATGCGGCTGTTTCACGACCTGCCGGTGTGGCAAAATCTGTGGTTCCACAATGTCCGTATCATCAAGAACCCGCTGGATCTCTGGATGATGCAGCAGATCATCTACGAAGTGCAGCCCGACTTCATCGTCGAGACCGGAACCTGGCAAGGCGGCTCGGCGCTCTACTGGGCCCATACCCTGCACGGCATGGGCCTCGAAAACTCCCGTGTCCTGACCGTGGACATTCAGAACCTCACCCAGGGAGCCTCTCAGCACTTTCTCTGGAAGAAGTACGTGCAGTTCTTCCTCGGCAGCTCCACCGATCCGGCCGTCGTCTCCCGTATCGCCGAGAGGGTGAAGGGCCACAAGACCCTGGTCACCCTCGACTCCGACCACTCCATGCCACACGTCCTGCGCGAGCTCCGTATGTACTCGCCCCTGGTCAGCCCCGGCGGCTACCTCGTTGTAGAGGATACCCACCTCGACGGAGTTCCCACGCAGCCCGATTTCGGCCCTGGCCCCATGTCCGCCCTGCGCCGCTTCCTCGACGAAGGCGGCAGCCGCGACTTCGAGCCGGACCTCACCCGCGAGGCCCTGGTCATGACCTTCAACCCCGGCGGCTGGCTCCGCCGCAAATGAGTCTTCTGGAGGAACACGTATGAATCGCCGCCAAGCTTTGCAATCCCTCACCGCCGCCGCGGCCTCCCCCCTCGCCGCCGCCCAATCCACCGCCCGCCGCGGCCTGCCCCCCGTCAAGATCACCGACGTCAAAGTAATACTCACCCAGCCCGGCAGCGACCACCTGGTCATCGTCAAGGTCCTGACCGACGAGCCCGGCCTCTACGGCGTGGGCTGCGCCACCCACCGCGAGCGCCCCCTGGCCGTGGCCGCCGCCGTCGAGCAGTATCTCAAGCCCTTCGTCATCGGCCGCAACGCCGACGAGATCGAGGACATCTGGCAATCCGCCTACGTCTCCTCCTACTTCCGCTCCGGCGTCACCCTCAACAACGCGCTCAGCGGCGTCGACGGCGCCCTCTGGGATATCCTCGGCAAGCGCTGCGGCGTGCCCGTCTACAAGCTGCTCGGCGGCAAGGTTCGGACCGCCGCCCCGCTCTACGGCCACGCCAGCGCCCGCGAGCTTCCGGCCCTGGAAGACCAGGTCCGCAAGTGGATGGCGCAGGGTTACCGTCACGTCCGCATCCAGCTCGCCACGCCCGGCTTTTCCGGCTACGGCGTCTCCGGCGCCGCGACCTCCCCCGAAGTCCAGCGCATGCGTCCTGAAGGCACCCCTCCCTCGCCCGTTTTCGAGCCCACGCCTTACGTCAATACCGTCATCAAGATGTTCGATTACCTGCGCTCGAAGATCGGATTCGACGTCGAGCTGCTCCACGACGTCCACGAGCGCACGCCCCCCAACCAGGCCATCCAGCTCTGCAAGGCCGTCGAACCCTACCGGCCGTTCTTCATGGAGGACCCCTTCGCCCCCGAGGACGTCGCCTGGTTCCGCGTCCTGCGCCAGCAAACCGCCTGCGCCATCGCCATGGGCGAGTTGTTCGTCAACCGCAACGAGTGGGTCCCCCTGGTCGCCGAGCGCCTCATCGACTTCATCCGCCTCCACATCTCTGCAGTAGGCGGCTTGAACATGGCCCGCAAGGTCGCCGCCTGCTGCGAATTCTTCCACGTCCGCACCGCCTGGCACGGCCCCGGCAACGTCTCGCCCATCGGCCACGCCGTCAACCTGCACCTCGACCTGGCCTCTTACAACTTCGGCATCCAGGAGCAGAACGTCTTCTCCGACACCACCCGCGAAGTGTTCCCCGGCGCCCCCGAGATCAAAGGCGGCTACCTCTACGCCAACGACCGCCCCGGCCTCGGCATCGACATCGACGAGAGAATCGCCGCCAAGTTCCCCTACAAGACCCCCGGCGGCAGCCGCGGCAACGACCGCCGCCTCGACGGCTCGATCGTGCGGCCGTAGGACATGCCTCTGGCCTCTATTTCCCGGTCCCCTCCCAGGTCACCATCCGAGAGATGCGCCGCCTTCCCACTCCATAGAGTCGCCCCGCCATCCGGCCTCTTGACAGGCCTCCTGGAACTCGCTAGGACTCCTTACAGTAGGGCTGTAGGGAAGCTGAAAATAGCGCCCGCCCTAGGAGACTTCCATGAGCATCACCAAGGTTGGCCACAAGCATCAGGTCACCATCCCCAAGGACGTCTTCGAACGGCTGGACCTTGCGGTGGGCGACTACCTGGAGGTTCGGATCCAAGGCCCCGCCATCGGCATGGTGCCGGCGAAGCTCATCCCCAGAGATCAAGCCTGGTTCCATACCCCCGAATGGCAGGCCAAGGAACAAGAAGCTGACGAGTCCATTCGACGGAAAGACGTCTCAGGTCCCTTCACGTCGGCCGAGGAGCTGATCCGGCGCCTGGAGAAAGGGAGGCGGCGAAAACAGAGGCCATCGTAAAACTTCTCACGACCCGACCATTTGAGGATGACTACGCCCGGCTCCCTGAGAAGATGCAGACCCTCGCCAACCGCAAGCTGATCCTTTTCTTGCAGAATCCGCGCCACCCCTCGCTCCGGGTCAAGAAGATGGGAGATCCGCGGAACATCTGGGAGGCTCGGATCACCGCAAGCTACCGGTTCACGTTCCAGATGGCAGGCGATACGTACATCTACGGAGAATCGGCACTCCTCCCATTCTCAAAACTCCCGGAGGGCGCCTACACCGCCACCGCCGCCGCCCCCACCGCTTCCTGCTGCCGCACCCGCATGGGCTGCTTCTGCCAGTACGTCAGCGACCGCCAGCACCACTCCAGCGGCCCGAACCGGAAATGCCGCAGCCAGATCGGGCTGACGATCAACTGGAACGCCCAGATCACCGGCACGATATAGTACAGTTGATACCGTTGCAGCTTCCCGATCCACCCGAACCCGTACCCATAGAACAGCACGCTGCAGATCACCGAATGGCTGATGTAGTTCGAAAACGCCATCTGTCCCACCGCCGCCAGCCGCGCGGTCAGCCACCGCAGCGCCCCGGCCTTGACGATCAGCAGCAGCACCGCCGCATGCGCCAGCGTCATCGCCACCCGCGCGATCTGGTAGGTCGAAGTAGTGAACATGAGCAGCAGCGGCTCAAACCCCTGCTGCACGGACTTCCACGCCGCGAACGCGTTGACAGGCAGACCGATTCCATACCCCGCCACCGCCATCCACGCATAGAACCGGTACGACCGCCCTCCGGTCAGCACCCCCAGCTTGACGAAGGCGATGCCGATCAGCATCATGAGCAGCATGTCCCAGACCGGCGGGAAGTAGTAAGGAAGCGAGTGCCACCGCAGCGTCTCTTTGGCCCGCCGCTTCAGGGCGCTGGCGTAGCCTCCCCGGTAGTCGTCGATTTCCTTCTTGACGTCCGCCGGCCCGGGAAAGATCTCCTTCTGTTTCTCCTTCCATTCCTTCTGCGCCGTCTCCTGCTCGTCGGTCAGCTTCTGGCCCCGCGCCGCCGTCTGGTCGGCCTGGACCGCATCGTCGCGCATCTTGCGCAGCCGGAATCCCTCGCCGATCTGCATCCCGGTCAGAAGCGCAATCTGGACCCCGGCCACGATCAACAGCGCCTTCGGCGTCAGCTTCCGGAACGGATACAGCATCAGCCCCAGCAATGCATAGGGGTACAGGATGTCCCCCCACCAGATCAAGTAGGAGTGGAGTATCCCGAACAACATCAGCCAGAGGATGCGCCGATAGTAGACATCGGCCATGCCTGCCCCGGCTCCCCGCTGCTCGCCGCGCGTGACCAGCAGCAGCGCCCCGGCCCCGAATACCAGGGAAAAGATCCCCCGCATGCGCCCGTCGAACAGCACGTACTGCAAGACCCACGCCCACAGGCTGGCTCCGGTATATCCGCCCGCCACTTTCGGGTTGAAGTACGCCGCCATGGGCAGCGCGAAGCCCACAATATTCATCAGCAGGATGCCCAGCAGGGCGAACCCGCGCAATACGTCCACCGAGTTGATGCGCTCGCCGGCGCTTACCGGCCCCACCGCTTCCGTATCCATCACTGCCCCTCTTTCCGTGGCGGAATTCCCACCTGGCGGATCAGCTCCTGATACCGGAGATTCGAGCGGATCGGATCGAATCGCGCGTCCACGTTCAGCCACACCATGCACAGCGCCTCACTCCGAAACCGTTGCCGCGCCCCCTCGTCGCCCAGCGTCCTGGCCGGCAGCACCTTCAAAGCGACGTCCCGGTCCAATTGCTCATTGCGCGCCCGGTACACCACCCCCAGGCCCCCGGCTCCGATCTGCTGCACGATCCGATACTGATCCAGCTTCCGCCCTACCATAACCAGGTCATCATACCGCGCGTCATACGCCTTAGCGTGACGAATCGGAGCCGGGCTGGCCTCCTCATTGCGCGGCCGAGCCGGTTGGAGTATCATCCATGTCAACCAGCAGGTGAGTATTCGAGAGAGTGCGAGCAGGAGGCCGCACATGGTTGGAACCCGTGTTTCCCATTACCTGGTAGTCGACAAGCTCGGGGAGGGCGGTATGGGAACCGTATACAAGGCGCAGGACCTCCGGCTGGAACGATTTGTGGCTCTCAAGTTTCTGTCCTCCCGCCTGCTCATCAGTCCGGAAGCGCGCGCTCGTTTTGAGCAGGAAGCAAAGCTCATCTCCGCGCTCAGCCATCCCAATATTGCGACGATCTATGAAGTGGATGAGCTCGATGGTGTTCCCTTCTTGGTCCTCGAGTATCTGGGCGGCGGCACGCTGACGCGCAAAGTCACCTCTCGCCGGCTTCCGCTGGAAGAAATCGTTCGCGATGCGATGGCCATCGGCGCGGGGCTGGCGCACGCGCACCAGCGCGGTGTGGTGCACCGGGACATCAAGACGGCCAACGTCATGCTGGACGCCGAGGGCCGGCTGAAGATCACCGATTTCGGCCTTTCCAAGCTGGCTGGAACCGCTCATCCGACTAGTGACAGCAGGCCGGTGGGAACCGCAGCTTACATGTCGCCGGAACAGGCCCAGGGCCGTAGCGCCGACCGGCGCTCGGATATTTTCTCCTTCGGAGTCACTCTGTTCGAGATGGCCACGGGCGGGTTGCCCTTCCAGGGGGAATCGGCCATGGCCATCCTCTACCAGATCGTGCACGCCCCGCCGCCTGCGGTCCAGAGCCGGCGTCCGGACTTGCCCGATCGGTTTGCACAGATCGTGGAGAAGGCGCTCGAAAAAAAGCCCGACCGGCGCTATCAGCGCATGGAAGAGGTGTTGGCCGACCTGGAGGCTCTTCAGAAGACCATCGAGTATACCGACGCGGCTTCCCAAACTCCCACCGCCAGCCTCATGTCCCTTCCCCGGACCCGGCTCTCGCGGAGGCGGCTCGCCGGGTGGATCGCCGCCGCCGCTGCGGGATTGGCGCTGGCGGTGGTCGGCTTGCCGCCTGTTTGGAAACAAATCGTGCAGCGGCTGGAATGGGGCCGCATACAGCGGGCCAAGCACCTGGCCGTCCTTCCGTTTCTCAGCGCCGGGCAGGATCCGGACAATCAGGCCTTTTGCGACGGCCTGGAGGAGACACTAAGCAGTACGCTGACCCAACTGGAGCGCTTCCAGGGGTCTCTCCTGGTCGTGCCGGCCAGCGAGGTGCGGAATCAGCAAATTGCCTCCCCGAGCGCCGCCCGGAAAGCGTTCGGCGTCAACCTGGTCATTTCCGGCAGCGTGCAGCGCTCGGCCGACGAGGTCCGCCTGCATATCAACCTGATCGACACCGCCAGCCTGCGCCAGGTCGGAGCCCGCCGCATCGACGCCCGCTTTGCGGACCTTTCCAGGCTGCAGGACAGCGTCGTGGCGCAGGCGGCGGAGCTGCTGGAATACCAGCTCGAGCCGCAGATCCGCACCGCCCTGACCGCGGGCGGCACCCGCAATGCAGCCGCCTACGACGCGTACCTCCAGGGACGCGGCTATCTGTACCGGCACGACAAGCAGGGAAATCTCGAGCGCGCTGCCGGCCTGTTGAAGCAGGCCGTGGAACGGGACCGTGACTATGCCCTGGCCCACGCGGCGCTGGGCGAAGCCTACACCGAGACGTTTCGTCAAACCAAGGAGTTGCGGTGGCTGGCCATGGCGCAGTCCGCAACCGAGCGGGCCGTCGCGATCAACGACCGGCTGGCGCCTGCGCACATCAACCTGGGGGTCGTCTACGCCTTCACCGGACGCCAGGAGGAAGCGGTCTCCGCCTTCCAGCGCGCTCTGCAACTGGATCCGATCAACGCCCAGGCCTATCGTGAGATGGCCGGCGCCTACCAGTCACAGAGCCGCCTCCGGGAAGCGGAAGCGACCTTCCAAAGGGCGATTGAGATGCGCCCCGCCGATTGGCTCAGCCACCAGGCCCTGGGGATTTTCTACTTCGCCCAGCAGCGCTACCGGGAGGCCGAACCCGTGTTCCGCAAGGTCATCGAGCTGACGCCCGACAATCACCTGGGCTACCGTAACCTGGGCGGCGTTTATCTGGCCCTCGGCCGGCACGCCGAAGCCGCCAGGATGCTGGAACGAGCCATCGAAGTCAAACCCACGGCGGCGGCGTACTCGAATCTCGGCACGCTATACCTGTTTCAGGGTCGGTATTCGGAGGCGGTTCCTATGATGGAAAAGGCGGTCGAAATAGGTGGGTCCAATTACGCTAACGATTACCGGATATGGTATAACCTCGGGGACGCCTATTTGTGGGCGAAGGTTCCTGCGGCCAAAGCGCCTGCCGCTTACCAACGGGCGATTCAGGCGGCGCAGCGGCAACTGGCGATTAATCCAAAGGATGCTGCGGTGTTGAGCAGCGTGGCGGTTTGCTGGGCCAAGCTCGGAGACAAGGGGAAGGCGTATCTCCAGATAGGGAACGCGCTGGCCGTGGCTCCCGAGGACGCCGCGGTCGGCTTCAAGTCGGTTCTGGTGTACGAGCTGGCGGGACAGCGAGAGGAGGCTTTGGCAGCCCTGAAGAAGGTTCTGAAGGCTGGCTACTCGATCGAGGAAATTCGCCGCGATCCGGCGCTGGCACAGTTGCGGAAGGATCCTCGCTATGCAGCCTTGGCGGCGGCTCGGTCCGTGCAGTCTTCACCCCAGGGAAAGTAGTAGACATCAGTAGAAGGAGAGAAAGATGGCATCACACAAGGTCGAGATCAAAGTGAACAGCGCTAACAAGCTCGAGTACCTCCTAGACGGCGCGGCCCACCCTTCGGGCGCGTCATTCCACGTCAATCCCGGAGACGACGTGCGGTGGTTCAGCAAGGCTGAAAAGTTCGGGATTCACTTTGCTGACAACCACTCGCCGTTCGTTGGCGACACCTTCCTCACAACGGCGGAGAAGAGCACCAGCGATACTGGCTCCGGCCACAAGCCTACACCGCCTCTTGGCGTGAGAACGCACGTGTTCGATACGACTTACAAATACTTCGTCGCCAGCGCCAAAACCTCCGGGCCCAAGCACGTGGTGACCGACGACCCGGAGATTATCGTGGACGGGACCGGCGGAGGCGGACCGTAGCGGTTTCTAATTCTTCGACCGGTCCGGCGGCTGTGCTGGGGGCGGCAACGTCTCCAGCGCCCGCCGGGCCGAGCTCTGCAACGGCGAAGCCGGATCCGCTGCGAGTTTCCTCAGCAGTTGCCGGGCGGGCTCTCCGGCGGTGATACCCAGGCCGGCCACGGCCTGGGACTGATAGCTGATCACGAAGTCCCGCTCCGCCTGGTCGACAAAACCCTTCTGCGTCACCTGACGCGCCAAATCGAGCGACGGTGCGTCGAAGCCGAGGCCTTCGCCCGTTGTCAAAAGCCGCCGCCGTTGCTGGAACTGTCTGGCTGCGTTTCTGCGGACGTCTCCCACCAGCTTGCGCGCCGGACCCCTCTGGACGGCCTCGATGAACACGGGTTCGAGGGCTGCGCGGTACGCGCGGACCTCCTTCTGGAGAGCTCCTTCCTCGCCGGTCTCGCAGCGGTGTAGCAGCCATCGCAGGGCCAGACCTGGCGGCGCTTGAGCGGCGGCGCCTCCCCCGGTCAGCAGCATGGCAGCGCCGAGGCCAAGGATAGCTCGGGGCATCGAACCGGGTTGTTTTCTAGTTGGGCCCAAACGCACCGTCCCTCCAAATACGCTTGTAAAGTTGCGGACAGCGGGGATCGACGCTGGCGGGGAGCGTTCCCGGGCACGTCCGCTGTTCCTGGCCCGGCCGGGCATGGTACAGGTTATTGAGCGTGGAATCGACCTCCACGTGGGCCCGAAACACCTGGCCTTCGGCGAGGTAATCCCGCGGACCGGTCCCGCCGGGATACATCACATTGGTATGATCGAAGAACAAAGGATACCTGTGGACGTGCAGCAAGTTAAAGGTGTGTCCGAGCTCGTGCGCCAGCAGGTCGTCCGTCGTCGATCCCAACGCGACAAAGTCCCCGCCGAAGACGCACGTGTCCCCCATTCCCGTGCTATTATTCACCGTGTCTACGTAGTAGACGTTAACCCTTCCCGCGACTGGCTTGATATCATTCTGCAATCCGCTTTGCTTGCTGCAATCGAACGCATGATAATTCGGGGCCTGGGGACTCCCCGTGGCATCCGCCACTTCAAACGTGCTGAATCCCAGGCCCATCCGTTCCTGGTTCCAAACGCCGACCGCCCGGATGGCAGCCTGGAGCGCGCGCGCCCGCTGTTGGGGAAAGGGCCCGAATACGATCCAAACCTTGACGGGAATCAGAATCCGGTCCGAGTACGGGACGGGGATGTCGTCGTTCCCGTTGGTCCAGTTCACCGGCGTCTGGACGGCCACCGGCCGGTTCCGCGTGAAAGCCACGACCTCGTTCGACACGGTAGAGGCGGTCAGGGCCCCGACCCTGATCGAGGCACTCGAAGAAACGAAGGGGCGGTCATCCACGTCGTGGCCGAAGTCGCCGGCGTCCACCAGCAGGCCGTTTTGCGATCCGGAGATGTTGGACAGCAGCACGCGGTCACCGGTCCGGCGGGCCGCACATCCGGCCAGCACGGCGGCGCCCAGCAGCAGGGGAAATGCCCTTAGCGGGCAGCCACGGTTCATGCACTACCCCCTAGCGGATTGTACTACGATTCCGGCGCGACAGGGCGGAAATTCGACCACCGTCTTGTATGATGGGAACTACCAATAAGAGTGCAAAGCGCAGCCAATCCCCGATGGATACTTGCCTCGGCCTGGGTGGCAGCCACAGCCCTATGGTTCGCCTTTCCCGCCGCGGCTCAGGATTCGGAATACCAGAGACTCTGCGCCGTCTGCCACGGAGAGGCGGCTACCGGCTCGGAGCGGGGTCCGGCCCTGGCGGACAACCGCTCCCTGCGGGGTCGTTCCGAAAAACAGATCGCCGAGCTGATCCGGACCGGGACGCCGCGGGGCATGCCGGCATTCCCTCTGCCCGAGGACCAGCTGCAAGCGCTGGCGCGATGGGTCCGTTCTCTCAATGCCTCGGCCTACGATGTAAAGCCGGCGGGCGACACCGCCGCCGGCGAGCAATTCTTTTTTGGGAAGGGCCGCTGCGCCTCCTGCCACATGGTGCGGGGGCGCGGCCAGGCCCACGGGCCGGATCTTTCCGAGACCGGCCGCCGGCTCACCCTGCCTCAACTGGAGCAGGCCCTGGATGATCCGGCCACCCGCGTCGGGAATCGCTCGTCGGGTTCGTGCCCCTCCTGGGCCTGGTGCCCGCAAGAGGCCTGGACGCTGGTGGACGTGCGGTTGCGGGACGGCTCCGTGCTGCGGGGCTTCTTGCGCAGCCAGGGCAAGCACGACCTGCAGTTGCAGACTTTGGACGGCCGCTTCCGCCTCCTCACCGATACTGAGTATCAGGAAGTATCCCGCCGCCCCGGAACGATGATGCCGCCTCTCCAGGCGACCGCCGGCGAGCGCCGGGATTTGCTGGCCTGGCTGAGCCGGCTCGACGGAGTCCCTTCCGGTCCCCTGGCCGGCGAACCGGACCCCTTCCCCGCCGAGGCGATCGACCGGATTCTGCATCCCCCGCCCGGCGACTGGCCGACCTACAACGGCAACGTCAGCGCCAATCGCCACAGCGCGCTGGATCAGATCAATACCCGCAACGTGAGCCGTTTGGGCCTCCAGTGGACCTACACGCTTCCCCATAGCGGACTGCAGACGACGCCCCTGGTGAGCGACGGCGTGATGTATGTCTCAGGGCCCAACCGGGTCTGCGCTCTCGACTCCCGCACGGGACGCGAGATCTGGTGCTATGCGCGGCCCCGCAGTCCCGGCGGCGCCATCGCCGGAGACGCCGCCAAAGGCGCCAATCGAGGCGTGGCCCTGCTCGGCGATCGGGTCTTCTTCGCCACCGACAATGCCCACCTCCTCTGCCTGAACCGCCTCACCGGCGGCGTGATGTGGGACGTCATCATGCCGGAGACGCCGGGCCGTTTTGGATCCACCGCCGCTCCCCTGGTCGCCGGCGATCTGGTGATCTCAGGCATCTCCGGCGGCGATGGTCCGCTGCGAGGCTTTCTGGCCGCCTATCAGGCCACCACCGGCCGCCTCGCCTGGCGCTTCTGGACCGTGCCCCTGCGCGGCGAGCCGGCCGCCCAGACCTGGACCGGCACAGCGCTCGAAACCGGCGGCGGGGCTACCTGGCTGACCGGCTCCTACGATCCGGAAGCCGGATTGCTCTACTGGCCCACCGGCAATCCTTTCCCGGACACCGACGGCGACGAGCGGCGGGGCGACAATCTTTACACCAATTGTGTCGTGGCCTTGGAGGTCCGGACCGGAAAGCTGCGCTGGTATTATCAGTTCACTCCCCACGATCTCCACGACTGGGATGCCACCGAGCCGCTGCTGCTGGTCAACGCCCCTTTTCAAGGCCGGGAGCGCAAGCTGTTGCTGCAGGCCAACCGCAACGGTTTCTTCTATGTCTTGGACCGCATCACCGGCGAACTGCTGCTGGGCAAGCCCTTCGTCCGCAAGCTGACCTGGGCCGGCGGCATCGGCCGCGACGGCCGGCCGCAGGAACTGGAGGGCAACCAGCCCACGCCGTCGGGCACGAAGGCGTGTCCGGCGGTGCGGGGCGCGACCAACTGGTATGCGACGGCCTTTCACCCGGCCACCCAGCTCTTCTATGTCATGGCCGTGGAAGATTGCAATATCTACCGGCAGTCGGAGCTGGGAGGATATGTACCGCTAGCGGATCCGTCGAGCCCGCCGGAGAAGTATCTTCGCGCCCTCGATCTGGAGACCGGCAAGATGATTTGGGAGGTTCCGCAAGTGGGCGCGCCGGAGAGCAATTACTCGGGCGTCCTCTCCACGGCCGGCGGGCTGGTCTTCTACGGCGAGACAGGCGGCAGCTTCGCCGCTGTGGATGCCCGCACGGGAC
>JBGOUV010000150.1:0-14996 GCA_041477815.1 Terriglobia bacterium
AGCGGCAACGACCGCTTCGCCTACGACTGCTACCGCCGGTTCATCCAGATGTTCGGCAACGTCGTCCTGGAGATCGGCAAGAGCGAGTTCGAGCACATCTTTGACGGCCGCAAGAAGAAGGTGAAGGCGAAGTTTGACACCGACCTCACCGCCCAGGACCTCCAGGCCGTGATCGCCGACTACCAGAAGCTGGTGCATAAGAAGACGGGGTCTCCCTTCCCGCAGGACACCCGCCGCCAGCTTGCCATGGCCCGCGATGCCGTATTCCGGTCCTGGCACAACCCGCGCGCCAACCACTACCGCAAGATGAACCAGATCCCCGACGACCTGGGGACCGCAGTCAACGTCCAAGCCATGGTCTTCGGCAACCTCGGCGAGACTTCCGCCACCGGCGTTGGCTTTACCCGCAACCCCTCCACCGGCGCCAAGGAATTCTATGGTGAGTTCCTTATCAATGCCCAGGGCGAGGATGTAGTGGCCGGCATCCGCACGCCGCGCCCCATCTCCGAGCTGAAAGACGTCATGCCTAAGGTATACGAGCAGCTCCGCACCATTACGACCAGCCTGGAGAACCACTACCGCGACATCCAGGACTTCGAGTTCACCATCCAGGAAGGCAAGCTCTACATGTTGCAGACGCGCAACGGCAAGCGCACCGGCCCCGCCGCCGTCCGCATTGCCGTCGAGATGGCCGGCGAAGGCCTCATCGACAAGCGCGAGGCCGTCCTGCGCGTCGACCCCAACCAGCTCGACCAGCTTCTCCACCCCGTCCTGGAGAACGCCTCGCGAAAGTCCCTCGAGACTTTGGCCAAGGGTCTTGCCGCCTCGCCCGGCGCCGCCGTCGGCACGATCGTCTTCACCGCCGATCACGCCGTCGAGAGGGCGAAGCACGGCCCGGTGGTGCTGGTGCGCTCCGAGACCGTCCCCGACGACATCCACGGTATGGAGGTGGCCAAAGGCATCCTTACCTCGCGCGGCGGCATGACCTCCCACGCCGCCGTAGTCGCCCGAGGCATGGGCATCCCCTGCGTCGCCGGCGCGGGCGATATCGAGGTGGACGAGCACAAGCGCCAGATCCGCGTGAACCTCCACGGCAAGATCGTGGCCCTGAAGGAAGGCGACTGGGTCTCGCTCGACGGCTCGACCGGTGAGGTCTTCGCCGGCCAGGCCCGGACCCAGGACCCCGACCTCAGCTCCGGTCATCTCGCCAAGTTCATGGGCTGGACCGACGAGTTCCGGACCATCGGCGTACGGGCCAACGCCGACATTCCGCGCGACGCCAAGGTAGCCCGCCGGTTCGGCGCCGAAGGCATCGGCCTGTGTCGCACCGAGCACATGTTCTTCGCGGAGGACCGCCTCCCTCACGTCCAGGCCATGATCCTGGCCAAGACCGAAAAGGACCGCCGCAAGGCCCTGGCCAAGCTCCTCCCCATGCAGCGCCAGGACTTCGCCGGCCTGTTCACGGCGATGAACGGCTACCCCGTAGTTATTCGTACGTTGGACCCGCCGCTCCACGAGTTCCTGCCCAAGCGCGAACAGCTCATGGTCGAGGTGGAGGTCATGAAGGCGCTCAAACAGCCCAAGAAAAAGATCGCCGCGCGGGAAGAGCTCCTCCGGCGCGTGGAGGAGCTCCACGAGTTCAACCCCATGCTGGGACACCGCGGCTGCCGCTTGGGTATCACCTATCCCGAAATCACGGAGATGCAGGCCCGGGCGATTTTCGAGGCCGCCGTCCAGGTATCCAAGAAGGGCGTCAAGGTGATCCCCGAGGTGATGATCCCGCTGGTAGGCAACGTCAAGGAGCTGGCCAACCAGAAGGAGATCGTAGTCCGCGCCGCCGAAGAGGTCTTCGCCAAGGCCGGCGTCAAGGTCGACTACCTGGTAGGCACCATGATCGAAGTCCCCCGCGCCGCGGTCACGGCGGACAAGATCGCCAAGGAAGCCGAGTTCTTCAGCTTCGGCACCTACGACCTCACTCAAACGACCTTCGGCTTCTCCCGCGATGACTCCGGCAAATTCCTCAAGGATTACCAGGACCGCAAGATCTTCGACAGCGATCCGTTCGCAGTCCTGGATCAGGAAGGCGTCGGCGCTCTCATCCAGATGGCCGTAGAAAAGGGTCGCTCCACCCGCAAGGACCTGGAAGTAGGCATCTGCGGCGAGCACGGCGGCGAACCGAGCTCGGTGGGTTTCTGTGTCCGGGTGGGGATGAACTATGTATCGTGTTCGCCGTACCGGGTGCCGATCGCGCGCCTGGCCGCGGCGCAGGCGGCTCTGACGTCCTCGAAGGAGGAGGCCATGCGCACCGCCTGAGCGCGGGCGTGCGATAATCGAAGGCGAGCGCTGTGCTGAGCATTACTGCCATCGATCGTCACGTGGAGCAACTGTTCGAGGTTTTGCGCCGGTTGGCGAAGGCCTTTGCCGAGGCCGGCATTGAATATCGGGTGGTGGGAGGGGTCGCGGTCTTCCTTCACGTGGAGGAGCGCGACCCCCTCGCTGCCCGTCTCACCAGGGACATCGACGTCGCGGTTGATCGCAGCGACTTGCCCAGGATCGCCGAGGCCTTCCGGCCTTTCGGGTTCGAGTATCGGCACGCCGCCGGTGTGGACATGCTCGTCGACGCCGGGCAGCCGAAGGCGCGCAGCGCCGCCCATCTTGTCTTTGTGCGTGAGAAGGTCCGGCCTGACTACCTAGAAGCGGTCCCCGGGTTTTCCACGCCGGTGCGGGGTGAAGAGGGGCTGCTGCTTGCCTCCGTCGCCGACCTGGTCCGCATGAAGCTCACCAGCTTTCGCCTCAAGGACCGGGTTCACGTGCAGGATATGGATGGAGTCGGGCTGATTACTCGCGAGATCGAAGAGCAACTCTCGGAGCCGCTGCGGGAGCGGCTGCGCGAGGTTCGGGCTACCGAGTAACGATGCGGATCGAGACCACTCCGGTGTGCCGTTCCCTCTTTACCGGTCCCGGAGCGTGGCAGGCGGCGGACTTCTCGGGGCCGCAGGACTGGACCTGCCGGCTGTCTCCCGATCTGGACGTCGAGGCGATCCGGCGGGACCTGTTCGAGGGGCGGGGGTTCGCGGTCATTCGAGGGGTCCCGGTCGACGACAGGGAAATGGCGCGGCGCGTCTATCTGAAAATCGCCGGGCGCCTGGGAACGCCGATCGCGCAGAACGCCCGGGGAGATCTGCTGTACTCGGTCCGGGATGAGGGGCAAAGCATCGAGAAACAGTACGGAACAGTGGGGGTCCGGTTCTCCAAGACCAAGTAGCTCGCCCGGCCGCAGCTCTGCCCGCCGATCCCAGTAATACCTTTAGTACAGGCGTTCCAAATAAGCGGGCGCTCATCCAGGATGATGTTGTGCACGGTCTGGGCGCTGAGCCCACCGGAGCGGGCCTCCTGCAAACAAAGCAGCCCCACGGTATCCGCCGTGCCTCCGCCAAACATCGGCCCGGCGTCGGTGTGGTAGTCGAGACCCAGAGGCGCCTGTCTTTACGTATGACGGGTCGCTGGCCGTCCGGCATTTTCCCTGCTACATCCCCAAGGCGCCGGAGGTGACGGGCCTGCCCTTGACCGAGGCCGACACCGCGCCGCTCGCGTTTCTGGACGAGGTCATGGACCGGGAGGGCCTAGCGGTAATGTTCGTTATGGATCGCGGTGATACCCAACTGGTGAACAACCGCGCCATCCTGCACAGTCGTACCTCTTATGAAGACTGGCCGGAGCCCGAGCGCCGGCGTCACCTGGTGCGGCTCTGGCTCAGCGCACCCGCACCTGTACCTGGTTCGAGTAGCCCGACACCAGGGTCCCATTGAAGGCCTGCACGCGGTAGAGGTACGTCCCCACCCCCGGCGACTGCGAAAAGGTCGTAACGCCCGCCCCCACCTGGCCAACGCGGGCGAACGAGCCGCCGTTCTTGGGCTTGCGCTCGATGTAGAAGCCCTGCTCGTTCGAGGAATTGTCGGTCCAGTGCAGGGTGACGACGCGGTTCGCTACAGAGCCTGAAAGGTTGCTGGGAGCGGCGGGGACGGCCGAGGTAACGGTGATGGTCACGGACTGGGAGTTGGTGGCGCTCTGGTTGTCGGTGACGGTCAGAGTGGCGGTGTAGGTTCCGGGGCTGCCATAGATATGACTGATCGTCACACCGCTCCCGTTCGTGGAGTCGCCGAAGGTCCAGGCGTAGGAGACGATGGAGCCGTCCGGGTCGGTGGATCCGGATCCGCTGAAGTTGACGGCGAGGGGGGCGACGCCGGAGGCGGACGAGGCAGCGACCTGGGCCGCCGGCGGCTGGTTGCCCGTACCGGCGGGGATGACGAAGAGGGTCACGCTCTGGGCGGGCAGCGAGTCGCTGAGGCTACCGTTGGTCACCGCGGCCGCTGTCGGGCCGCTGACCGCATTGGACACCAGGCGCCAGACCTGGGCGCTGGAGCCGGCGGCGAAGTTCGACAGATTGATAGTGACAGGCGTGGAGCCCGATAGGTACTTGTTGATGACCATCACGGTGAGGCTGCCGTCGGACGACCGCTGGGCGGCAAAAGAGGCCACGTTATCGGGGTTGGGGCCGGTGGCCGCAACCGAAGTGTCGCCGAAGGCGGACTTGTTGCCGTCATAGTTGCGGTACAGCTTCATGGCCTGGTAGGCAGGGGTGGTCGAGCCCGGAGTGGTCCAGCGGGCGGCCAGGTCCAGGCCCTCGCGGCCGAAGATGCCCAGAATATCGGCCTGGGCGGTGGCGCCGTTCATGTGGCCTTCCGCGCCCCAGTTGTATTCGGTGATCCCGGTCAGGGTGCCGGGGTAGTAGGTATTGACCCACTGGTGCAGGCGGGGAACCAGCTTCACGTAATCGTTGATCCAGGTCTCGTCGAGGTAGTTGGGATCCCAGAGCGAGCGCGTGGAACGGTTGCGACGGAGTTGCATGGCCGTGGAAACATCGTCGGAAAATTCGCCGCCCTGCGGGTAGTAGTGCACGGTGAAGACATCGAGCCGCCGCCGGCCGGTGGCGACGTTATTCTGGCGAAACTGGTCGAGGAGCCAGGGGAGATAGTCCCAGCCACCGTGGTTGTTGCGGTCGGGCAGGCTCGACCAGCCGTGCAGAGAACCCCACTGCTGGTCATAGCCGGAGAAGAGGTATCCGCTCCAGCCCCACTCTTCGGGGCCGACCACCAGCGCGCCCGGATCGTTGTTCTTGGCCTGGGCCGCGTAGTCGAGGACCTTGTCGCGGATTTCGTCCATGGTGGCGCCCGTCGGGTGGATATCGCGGTGGGTGGAGTGCCACAGCGACGGCTCGTTGTCGAGAATGTAGTACTTCAGCCCACCGTTGGCGGCCTGGCCCCAGCGGTTGGTGAGGCTCTGCATCCAGCCGAGCTGGAAGTTGGAGTCGGCGGGAACGTTGGCGTCGTTGAAGTCGTTGCCGGTGACGTCAGCGCCGCTGGTGCGGATGCCGTTGCCGGCGTCGGGGAACCACTGCCAGTCGTTGCCGGTCTGGGCGCCGTATTTGGCGATGGAGAAACTGGCCAGCTTGGAGCGGTTGGACCCCAGCTTGGCCACCCACCCGGCCATGGGAAAAGTCATCATAGGGACGGCGCCGGCGTTCTTGGTGTTCTGAATGAAGGTATCGGCCTCCGCGCCGGGTGTGGAGGACGAGTAGGCTATACTCTCATAGTACCAGTCATTAGCACGGTTGTCGGCGTTGAGCTGCCAGTTGTAGCGGCTGGTGTTGTTCCCTCCCCAGCGATTAACGGGGACGTTGAGGTCCGCGAGCGCCGCGCCGGAAGCATGGGCCACGCCGTATACTTGCGGGTTGATGGAGCGCCGGTTGGCGTTGGCGTCGACAGTGATGGTGGCGGAGGGATTCTGGGCCAGGACGAGAGAAGGAACCAGCAGCAGGGCGAGATGGCGCATAACCTCTTATGATAGCGAGCCCGGAGGGGACGCCGTAATCCCCCAAAGGTACTACGACCATCAGCGCCAGTCGTCCAACACCAGGGCGTCCGGACGGTTGAAGCCGGGGTGGTTGGGACGCTGCATGGCGACGCCCTGGATGTCGGTGCGAAAGCGGCGTTCGAGCAGGCGGCGATAGGCGGCGTGGCGGGCGGCGTTGACGCCGGCGACCAGGCGCAGCAGGTTGCGGGCGGCGGCCAGGGTGAAGCAACCGTCGAGGAGACGGTCGAGGGCGGCGTCGGAGCGGGCGGCGGCGAACTTGATGTAGCAGGCGTCGGGGCCGGCTTCGGTGTCCCGGCCACAATGGCAGACGGCGAGGCCGGCGAGACGGGAGCCCTCCCAGACCATCACCGTGTCGCCGAGTTTCTGGTCGCGCACAGTGTGGATCTCGCGCTCGACGGTGAGTCCGTCGAAGATCGAGTTGGTCAGTTCGCGGCAGGAGGCCAGGTCGGGGGTGGCGGAGAACAGCGTGTGCCGCGGGGCCGCCGAGGGGGGCTCGACAGGCGCCGAGAGAATCATGGTCAGGTGCTGTGCCCAAAAGTCGAACTTCTGGTACAGGCGCACGTGCTTGATGCTGGCGGCAAAGGTGTAGAGGCCGGCCTGGCGGAGGCCCCAGCGGGCGAAAACTTCCATGGTCGGCTCGAGGAGGCGGCTGGCGACACCCCGGTCCCAAAGGTCGGGGCGGACGGTGAGAGGTCCGAAGAAGGCGAAGCTGCCCCAGTTGGCCAGGAGGTTGGAGCCGACCAGCTCGCCGTCGAGGTAGGCGCCGAGGACGCACTCCGGGTCGGCGACGAAGCGCGGGCGGATCAGGTCGCGGCCGAAGCTAAAGACCATGGGGTCGGGCAGGCCCAGGTACGTGCCGAAGGCGAGGCGATAGATGCGGTCGGCGGCGGGGAGATCGGCTTCGGCCAGAGGATGGATGGCGAGGTTCATTCTGGTAGTTTCGCAGACGGAACAGCAGTAAGATAGAAGCATGATCGCCGCCATGCAGGACGTATTGGTACGCACACGGGAGGACTTCGACCGGCTGCCTGAAGACGGTCTCTGGGAGGTGGTAGAGGGCAGGGCGATACTATGGCCGGGCAATGACATTCGCCATCAGAAGGTAAGCGGCGCGCTGTTTTTTGGAATTCACCGAGGGCCTGCAACGCCTGGGGCACGGGTTCGTGTATACGACGGTGAATGTGTTCGTTCCGCCTCCGGACCGGCGGTGGAGCGAAGTGCAGAATCGGATTCCGGACCTGGCAGTTTCGAAGCGCGAGCCGGAACACCGCTTCGAGGCGGGAGATCCGCCCGACCTGGTCATCGAGATTCTCGCAACCCGCCGAGGCAACGTGGAGCGTACTGAGAAGCTCGACGACTATTCCCGGGCCGGCATCGGCGAGTATTGGATCGTCAACCCGTTCGACCGGGCGGTCGAAGAGTACACACTGCGCGACTGTGAGTACGTGCTGCGGGAGACCGTTGGCCAGGGGGCGCTGCGGCCGGCGGCGTTTCCTGGACTGGAAATCGATTTGGAGCGCATCTGGGCCGTTCTGGCTTGACTTTCCCCTCCAGGTACCGCGGAGTGTAAGTTTGAGTTATGCTGAAGGGCGAGGTGATGCGTGCCGGTCAACACCGCCAATCATGCGATTCTGGAGACGGTTACCCCGGAGGCTGAAGAGTACGCCAGATCTCTTGGCCTTTACGATGCCCTTTTGGTAACCAGGGAGTTGACGCTCCGGATGTTGCCCTCCACGAGAGAACTGCGGATTGACAGTCGAGCAGGATCCCGAGGAAGACGGGTACGCCACGATTGGTCTGACGATTTCCACACCAGAACCAGTGGAGCGCGTGGTCGAGTTGAACGACGCGCTGCAAAGGGCGCTGTTCGCGAGTATACCGGCGAAAGCCAGAATGTATCTGTCGTTTGCCTGCGAGTTTGAACCCGACGCGACATGAGCCCGGTCGATTTTTTGGAGGCCGCGGAAAGATTTCAAGCCTCTACCTCCCAAGCCGAACGACGCACGTCTGTCTCACGGTCGTACTACGCTTTTCAACCTGCTTGTGGATTTTCTCTCGTCGCGCGGTATCCCCTTCGGGCGTCGAGGTCGTTCGACCATCAGCGGCTGGCTTATTGCTTGACAGAATGTGGCGACCCCCACGCCGGAGAAATCGCCACAGCGCTCCGAGATTTGCGGCGGTCCAGAAACCATGCGGACTACCGCATGAGCGTGTTCTTCGACGGCCGACGCAGCCGCTTGGCCTATCAATGGGCGCGGTTGGCGGTCAATCGTTTCGAGGCGCTGTCCGCCGCGGGAAAGGAAACGATCCTCGACCGACTGCGGGCGCTCCCCCCGCCGGTTGAGTAGAACGACCTAACCGACAGCCCTTGACTTTTCCCCTCCAGGTACCGTATCAAGGGGTGGCGTATGCGACGATGTATCACTCTGCTCCTGCTTCTGGGGCTCGGGCTCGCCGCCGAGACCCACACCATCTACCCCGAAAAACACTCCCGGGTCTTCTCCGCTTTTAAGGACCCGGTCCTGCGGATCCGGTCCGGCGACACCGTCATCACCCGTACCTGGGACTCGGGCGGCGCCGACTGGAAGGCCGTCAAGCACCTCCAGCACCCCTATGTGTATCCGGAGAGCGGCAACCCGCTGATGGGGCCGTTCTACATCGAGGGCGCCGAATATGGGGACGCTCTGGAGGTGCGCCTGGACAAGGTCCGGCTGAACCGCAACTACGGGTATACGACCTACCGGCTCAGTCCCGGAGTACTCACCCCGGGCACGCGCCTGCACGAGAACTTCTATAAGATGGACGCGCTCCGGCCCCAGCAGGCGGACCTTATCCCCTGGGACCTCGACATCGAGAAGGGCGTGGCCAACCCGCGCTGGCTCGATCCCAAGTTCCGCAAGCTGAACCTGCCGGTGCGGCCCATGCTGGGATGCATCGGGGTGGCGCCGCCGGGCGAAAAGGTGGAAACCTCGGGGCCGGCCGGGCCCTACGGCGGCAATATGGATTATAACGATGTAGCGGAAGGAGCCACCCTGTACTTTCCCGTGTTCCACACCGGGGCGTACTTCTACGTCGGCGACGGCCACGCCCTGCAGGGCGACGGCGAGGGACTGGGCAACGGCATCGAGACCTCTCTGGACGTGCAGTTCACCGTCCGGGTCCACAAGAACAAGCGGCTGAGCATCCCGCGGCTGGTCAACGACCGCTATATCATATCGATTGGCAGCCAGCCCGAGTTCTCCAGCTCCATGGACCAGGGACTGCGCCTGGCCAACAGCGACATGGTGCGGTGGCTGCAGCAGGACTACGGTCTCAGCGGTCCGGAGGCCCACCTGTTGATGGGGACCGTGGTCGAGCACAAAATCGTGACCTACTTCGGCACCATCTCCACGTTGATTCCGAAGCGTTTCATCCCCCAATGAAGAAAACCGTTTTCCTCTTGGTCCTCTGTGTCTCGGTGACGATCCTCCCCGCCCAGACGCGCCGGCGAGTGTTCTCCCGGATCTTCACCGGCGAACCCTATACCATCGAGTGCTACCTGCCCCAGATCACCAACGGGCCGAACTTCCCGGCCTGGTCGCCGGACGGGAAGGAGCTGGCCTTTGCCATGAAAGGCTCGATCTGGCGGCTGAAGTTGGCGGAGACGACGGCCCACGAGCTGACCACCGAGCGAGGCTACGCGTCACAGCCGGCCTGGTCGCCCGATGGAAAGTTTATCGTCTACACGTCGGACCTGGATGAAACTATCCACCTGAAGCTGCTTCGCCTGGCCGACGGAACCACGCGGGACCTGACTTCCGGCAACTCCATCAACGTCGAACCCGAGTGGTCGCCCGACGGCGGGCGGCTGGCCTATGTCTCGACCCATCCCAACGGCAACTACAACCTGTACGTGATGCCCCTGGCCGACGGCGTGCCGGGGACGCCGCGGCAGATCACCCACGATTTCCGGCTCGTGCCGCCGACGGTCTACTACGGGGAGTGGGCGCTCCATATTCATCCTACCTGGACGCGTGACGGCAAAGAGCTGATCTTCATCTCCAACCGCGACAGCAAACACGGCTCCGGCGGCTTCTACCGGATGAAGGCCGAGCCGGACGCGGCGATGCAACGCTTCTACTACGAGGAGACCACCTGGAAGGCCCGGCCCACGCTGTCGCCGGACGGGGCGAAACTAGTGTATAGCTCCTACCTAGGCCGCCAGTGGCAGCAGTTGTGGGCTATGCCGCCCGGCGGAGGCGACACCTTTCCCCTCACCTACGGAGACTTCGACCGTACCACCCCGCGCTGGTCGCCCGACGGCACACGCATCGCCTTTATCTCGAACGAAACTGGAGACACCAGCCTCTGGTTGTTTCACTGGTTCGGCGGAAAGCTGGAGCGGGTAAAGACCGACAAGCTGGTCTACAAGCGGCCGATGGGGAAACTGACGGTGCGGGTGCTGGACGGGGACACCGGCAAGCCCCTGCGCGCCCGGGTGCACCTGACGGCCGGCGACGGGCGGGCGTACGCGCCGGACCAGAGCTGGTTCCGCGCCGACTGGCTGATGTTCGACCATATGGATAAGAGTGAATATCACTACTTCCATACGGACGGCGAGTTTGAGGTGATGCTCCCGCCGGGGCCGGCCAAGCTGGCGTTCTCGCGCGGCTTCGAGTATCAGCCCGAGGAGCGCGAAGCGACTGCGCCCGGATCCCTGACCGTGACCCTGCGCCGGATCACCAACATGGCCGCCCAGGGCTGGTGGGACGGCAACAACCACTTCCACATGAACTACGCCGGGGTCTACTTCAATACACCCCAGCGGTTCATGGAGCAAGCCGAGGCGGAGGACATTCACGTCCTGAATAACCTGATCTGCAACAAGGAGCAGCGTCTCCCCGACGTGGCGCACTTTCGCGGAGCGCCGGACCCGGCGTCGGGCGGGGGCCGTATCCTGTATCATAATCAGGAATACCATCCGCCGTTCTGGGGCCACTCCGTCTTCCTGAATCTCAAGCAGCACCTGATCATTCCGGACTACGTGGGCTACCAGAACACCATCGTGGCCAGTCTGTATCCCACCAATACCACGGCGTTCCAGGCGGCGCAGGCCCAGGGCGCGCTGGCCGGCTATGCGCACGGCGCGGGGCCGCACTTCCCGGTGGACCTGGCCCTGGGGACGGCGGACTTCGTCGAAGCCAACTCGGCACCGGCCATGGAGCCGCTCTACCGGGCGTGGAACTGCGGCTACCGGGTGGTGGCGTCGGCCGGGGAGGATGCCTTTCCCAACTTCTACCGCAGCTACATTGTGGGTACCAACCGGGTATACGTGAAGACCGGACCGAAGCTGGACTACGACCAGTGGATCAAGGACTTTCGCGCCGGGCGGAGCTTTGTAACCAACGGTCCGCTGGTGCTGTTGCAGGTGGAGGGGAAGGAGCCGGGCGACGAGATCCGGCTCGGCGCGGGGAAGCACTCGCTGCGGGTAAGGGTGGAGGTCCGGTCGATCACGCCGGTCGAGACAGTGGAAGTGCTGTGGAATGGGAAGGTCGTAGGGAAAGGTAGAGAGCAGACAGTGACGGTGGAGGGGAGCGGCTGGGTGGCGGCGCGGGTGATCGCGAAGTACGGGCGGCATCCCCTTCGCGTTCCGCAACCCTTTGCCGCGACCATGCCCGTGTGGGTGACGGTGGATGGCAAGCCGGTGCGCTCCAGGCAGGACGCGGAGTATTTTGTGGGTTGGTTGGACCAGACGCTGGAGCGGGCTTTGGCCCAGGGGCCGTGGAACAACGAGGAGGAGAAAGCCGGGGTCCGGAAGCTGTACGGGGAGGCGCGGGCCCGGCTCTTGGCGCGATGAAGCATCTGGCCACTTTCCTGACGGCCGCGGTCGCCTTCGCCCAGGAGATCGTCGTCTACCCCGAGTTCCAGCGCCCCACCCCCTTCGGCGACATCCTCCCGGCCGACCAGGGCGGGCGCCGCCGCGAGGTCATCTCTCCGGCGGTCGCCCAGAACGGATACGCCAGCTTCTTCGTGGTGGTGAAGCTGCTCCGGCCGGGACCGTACCGGCTCGACATCGCCATGAACCCCGAGAACCGCCTCCAGGCCGACCTTTATCGCGTCTGGTTCCATAAGCTGGAGTCCGGTGGTGGATATTATCCGGATGCTCTCATCCCGGCCCCGGCTACGGTGTTCGGGAAGCTGCCCGACCCGGAGAACCAGATCGCCGGCCAGACGGCGGCGGCGTTTTGGCTGGATCTGTGGGTCCCGCGCGGCAGCGCCGCCAAGGAAGAGCGGGTGCGCGTAGAGGCGCAACTGTCGGTGGGCGACCGGGTGGACATCTATCCGCTGGAGGTCCGCATCCTGCCCTTCGCCGTGCCGGACGACGACGCTCTGGACGCCGACCACAACAGCTATTCCGCCGGCTGGATCCAGGACGCCTATCCCGGCGCGCCGCTGTTTGATATGATTCATGCCTACCACCGGTTGTTTTACGAGCATCGGGGTGTGTTTCACCAGTTGGGATACGGGCATGCGGGCCGGGTGGCGCCGGAGTTCGCGCCCGCCCTGGAAGGGAAGGGCCGGCGCCGGCGCGTGGCGAGCTGGGATCTCTACGACCGGCACTACGGGCCGCTGCTGGACGGGTCGGCGTTCGCCAAGACCCGGCGGGGGCCGAGGCCCATTCGTTATGCCTACTTGCCTATCAATCCCGAATGGCCGGCGGATTTCGTCCACTGGGACCAGCCCGGATACGACGCCGAGTTCGTCAACGTGGTGGGCGAGATGGAGCGCCACTTCCGCGAGAAGGGGTGGACCAAAACGCGCCTGGAGATGTTCTTCAATCACAAGAAGCGCTACAAGGGCTTCCCGTGGGACGGCGACGAGGTGCGCTTCCTGCGCGACGATGACTATTTCCGGCGCTACCGCGACCTGTTGCGCCGGGCCGTACCCCCAGATTCGCCGGTGCCCTTCGTCTTCCGCAGCGATGCGAGCTGGGCCATGGAACGGCAGTTCGAGGACCTGAAGGGCGTGGTCAGCTTCTGGGTATTGAGTGGGGGCGTACTGAGCTTCTATCCCGAGGCGCCGGACCGGCTGCGGCGTCGCGGCGATACGGTGTGGTTTTACGGAAGCGCGGCGGGCGTAACCGAGCCGGCCTGGGCCACGCTCTACAACCCGCTGCGGGCCTGGATGTGGGGCGTGGACGGCTACTGCCTGTGGCTGGTGACGGGCGCGGGAGCGGATCCGTGGTTCCGGTTCAACGGCGGCCGCGAGACCCTCGCCTATCCCGGGACCAGGTTCGGACGCCCAGAGCCGCTTCCCAGCCTGCGCTTGAAAATCGAGCGGAACGGATTGCAGGACGTGGCGCTGCTGAAGGCTCTGGAAAAGCGGATGGGACGCGAGCGCCTCCGCGAGGAGATCGCGCGGCTGACCAACGGCCGCCGGCCCGCCGACTGGTGGACCCAGCCGCGTCCGGCGCTGGCCGACCACCCGCCCGAGGAGTGGACCAATACCGACATCGACCAGGCCGCGCGGCCCATGCGCCGCGTCGAGGAGGGACTCAACTCGGACTGGTGGCCCGAAATCCGGCGCTGGATCTACTCTCAGTACCTGGAGGAGGTGAAGCCGTGAGGACGATGCTGTTGCTGGCCCTGGCCGTGGGGATCGAGATGGATCTGGAGAGGCTGGCCCAGGTGGCCACGGCGGTGGTCGACGGCGACGAGTGCGAGAAGATCATGACCCCGCGGGCCCTGGACAAGATGTTCCGCACCGACCCCCGCGACCGCTGGGCCGGCCACGACAACTTCGACGTCAACGACAAGCCGTACATCGCGGTGAAGAAGCTGCTGCGCCGGGTGGCTACGCTGGCGCCATTCCCGGTCGACTGCAATCTGTGGATGAGCTTCCGTGAGCGGCCCGACCTGGTGCAGGTATTGATCCGGCAGGTGAACGAGATCAGCGGGTTCTGGAGGTGGGGCGATCTGTATCAGCCTATGCCGCCGGAGATGAAGGAGGTCCTCGAGACAGGCCAGGCGAAAACAGTACGGCGGGGAGGCGTGATAACGGTGCTGACCCCGGTGTACAACAGCCTGGGGGACGTGGTGGCGCTGGTGGAGGTAGGGGCTAGGGCGACACCGACAGCGTATGGAACGAAGTGAACGGACCGGTGGGGTTGAACCGCAGCCCCAGCCCGGAGAGCAGCCGCGCCGTGGTGCGGACCAGAATGTTTCCCTGCTGGCCCTGGGATTCCGGATAGCGGGTAGGCATGGAGAATACCAGCTTGTTGCCGGGGGACAGGGTGAAAGCGTCCTCCCGCAGGATCCGGCTGTCGAAGTTGTAAATCGTCACCTGCACCAGGGCCGGGGAGGTGAGATCGGGATTGACCCAGGCGATGCCGGTGGAGAAGTCGTTGCGGTTGTCGAAGGGCATCACGAAGCGGGTTTCGTTGGCGGGGCTGAAGGGCGCCACCGCCTCGAAGTCCGGGCGGCCGGCGATGCGCTGGCGGAATACGGCCAGCCCGCCGATCTTGCTCGTGATCTGCTGCGCCCCCGGTTGATCCGGCGACCGGTCGAAGGCCGAGAGCACCGCCCAACCCTGCAGCAGGCCGGCGGCTATCCCTTGGGTATTGATAACCACATTCCAGTGAGGCGGCAGGGAGGCGAACAGCCGCGAGCTGGGACCGGCGCCCTGGATCGGAAGGTTCATCGGAAACCCGTTGTCCGCATAGAACGCCAAGTGCCAAAAAACAGTGTTGGCCGGATCCAAGTTGGTGAGAAAAAAGCTGGTGCTCCAGTTGTCTCCGTCCACTACCTGCGGGATGATCGTGTCGGTGGCGGTGTTGACGACGATACCCGGGCGAGGCTGCTCGGCCGCCGCCAGCGTTCCGGCCCACAGCAACGTGCCAAGCAGAACTGGCTTCATGACACACTACTTTAGCATGCTGAAACGGTTTCCTTGGTGCCTTGGTGTCTTGGTGGTGACTTGCTCCGCCCCCGCCCAGGTAACCGGCGACGAGTGTCTCTTCTGCCACCGCAACGACATCGGCCCCGGCTGGCAGAAGAACCGCCACGGCGTCACCATCCGCCAGC
>JBGOUV010000523.1:0-3865 GCA_041477815.1 Terriglobia bacterium
GCTCGATCTACGCGGCGGCCGTGGGGACCCGGACCAGAACGCCGGCCCCGGCGCCGCTGCCCGTGATGCCCACGCCGGCGCCGTCGCCGCTGCCGGCGACGCTGACCGGCCAAGGCCAGCCGGCGCCGCTGCCCGTGCCCCTGCCGCCCCCCAGCGGCCTGCGTACCGGCGTCAGCGGCGGCAGCGAGGTGTTCCGCCTCGCGCCCGACGGCTCGCCGCGGCGCCTCTATGCCTCTAATGACGATGTAGTCTACGGGCTGGGGTTCGGGGCCGGCGGCAAGCTGCTGGTGGCCACCGGGAATCAGGGGCGGATCTACCGGATCGAGAACGAGCAGTTGTACACCCTGCTGGTGAAGGCCGCGCCGGCCCAGATCACCGGGCTGCTGCAGGGCGCGGGCGGCCGCGTGTTTGTGGCCACGGGCAACGTGGGGAAAGTGTACCGGCTGGGGCCGGAGCTGGAGTCGAAGGGGAGCTTCGAGTCCGAGGTGTTCGACGCCGGGGTGTTCTCGCGGTGGGGACGGTTGAGCTGGAAGGGTCAGGCGCCGGCAGGAACCAAACTGGCGGTGCAGACCCGGTCGGGAAACCTGGGGACGCCGGCGCAGTATTGGAGCGCCTGGTCGAAGCCGGTGGCGACGCCCGAGGGCGATCGGGTGGATTCGCCGGCCGCGCGGTTTGTGCAGTGGAAGGCCACGCTGGAAACGCCGGGCAGCGGATCGCCGGAGCTGAAGTCGGTGGCCCTGGCCTACCTGTCCAAGAACGTGGCCCCGGTGATTGCGGAGCTCGAGATCACGCCACCGAATTACAAGTTTCCGGACCCGTCGACGCTTTCGCCAACCAAGACCCTGTCTCTCCCAGCGCTGGGCGCGCGCTCCGCCCGAACGCCGTTAGTTGTGCCCCAGGCCCCGCGCTCCATGAACCCGGCCAAGGGATATCTGGGCGCGCGCTGGCTGGCCCAGGATGAGAATGAGGACGACCTGGTCTATACGGTCGAGATCCGCGGCGCCCAGGAGCAGACCTGGAAGCTGCTGCGCGAGAAGCTGGAGGAGCCCTACCTGAGCTGGGATTCCACCGCCTTCGCCGACGGCACGTATGTCTTGCGAGTGACCGCATCGGACGCCGCCTCCAACCCGGCCCCGGACGCCCTGACCCACCAGCGCGAGACCGAGCCCTTCCGGATCGACAATACGCCCCCGGCGGTAACGGGCCTGACGGCGACCAGCGAGGGCGGGCGGCTGCGCGTGAAGTTCCGGACGGTGGACGCGCTGAGCTGGATTGAGGAGTCCGAATATTCGGTGGATGGCGGGGCGTGGAAAGAGATGCTGCCGGTGACGCGCCTGTTCGACTCCCGGGAGCTGGACTACGATTTCACCACGGAAGAGATGAAGCCCGGGGAGCACACGGTGGCGGTGCGGGTATCCGACGAGTACGGAAACCTGGCGGTGGCGAAGGTAGTGAGGTAGTAGTAGGGCGGCCCCCCCGAGGCCGCAGCCGGCCCCCCGGCCGGCTTCTGAAAGCAACAGAAAACCGAAGTCCTGGTGCGGCGCTCCAGACCTTGCCGTCCGCGTTGCTGCTCCTCCTACAATTGAGCCGTGAAGCGACCGTTCGCCGCTACTGTCTGGAAAGAGGG
The DNA here is from genome assembly GCA_041477815.1 of Terriglobia bacterium. Taxonomy (GTDB): domain Bacteria; phylum Acidobacteriota; class Terriglobia; order Bryobacterales; family JACQDG01; genus JBGOUV01. Next base: position 1,628 of record JBGOUV010000523.1, read on the forward strand.
TAACTGGACGTCTCCCCATGCGTGGAAATCGAATTGCCAGCCAGGGTGCGACCGAAGAAGAGGCGCTCGAAAACCTCCGAGAGGCTCTGGAACTGCACTTCGAGCCGCCGCAGTCAACGCGCCCGCCCAAAATGCGCTTGATCGAGGTGGAGGTTGGGGCGGCTTAACCCGCTGCCTTACCGCGAAGTCAAACGACGGCTGGAAGTAGCCGGATTCACGGAGATCAGCCAGAAAGGGAGTCACGTCAAGTTCGCCCGCCGGGTGGACCGCGACCGCCGGCACGCTCCGGAATTTGATGTCTTCATCTTTTTCCTCGGAGCCGTGCCAAGATTGGAAACTGTGACGAACTCGCGAGAATCAGGTATAGTCCAGCCATGAGCGCTGCCGAGACGCTTTCCGTATCGGACCTCCGCGTACTGGTTGAAACCGGTCGCCAGCTCGCCTCCGAGATGGATCTTCGTGTTCTGCTGGCCCGCATACTCGAGGCCGCCGGGCGCTTGATGGACTCTCCCGATGGCTCCGTGCTGCTATACGATCCGCACCGCGACGGCCTCTACTTCGCCGCCGCTATCGGGGAATCCGCGGCTACACTGCTCGAAGATTGGGGCGAAGGCTCACCGAAGCGCGTGCCGGTGACGGGCAGTAAGGCAGGCACGGTGTTCCAATCCGGCGAGTCTTTGGTCGAGGATTCTCTGCAAGAGGACAGCAGTCACTATAAGCGGATTGACAGCTCCACAAGTCGCACGACGCGATCCATGGTTTGCGTGCCTCTCTCCATCACCGCTCTGGCCGGCAGCGGGAGCAAACGCCTGGGCGCGATTCAGATTCTCAACAAGCGCACGGGCTCCTACACGGAACGGGATCGCGTCTTGCTCGAAAACTTCGGCAGCCAGGCCGCGGTCGCCATCAGAAACGCGCGCCTGTTTCGGGATCTGATGTCCCACAGCGGATTGTATACGCAGCGCGATCCGTTCGAGCTCGTCGAGCGGCTGAACCGCCCGCCCGAACCGGAGCAGCTCAGCGTCATGTTCCCCGACATGCGAGGATTCACCCAATTACTCCAGAGCATGCACAACACGTCTCACATGTATGATCTGATGAGCGAGTTCCTGACCATGCTCGCCGAAGAGACGCTTCGCTTCGGCGGCGTGATCAACAAGGCTCTCGGTGATGGAATTCTCGCCTTCTTCGCGGGTGACGATGCGTCCAGGCGTGCCGTGCAGTGCGCTTTCGCCATGGTCAGCCGATTCGACCACATTCGCCGGGGCTGGGACGAGTCGTATAGTCTCGATCTTGGCTTCCTCGATATCGGCATCGGGATCGCGTCCGGCGAAGTGACCGTCGGTACATTTGGAAGCGGCGATATGCGCGACTTTACGGTCATGGGCGTGCCGGTCAACCTGGCCGCTGCCTTTCAGTCGTACGCGCGGAACGGCAAGCGGATCCTCGTGGATCAGAAGACGTTTAACGGGGCGAGGGACCTCATTGAGGAAGCTTCCGGGCCGTCGAGCTTTGAGCTGCACAAGCCCGATCAGGATGTGATCGTACGGTATCGGCAGTATCACCTGATCCGGCTCAAGGTGGAGGGAAGAATCAACGCTCAGCCGCAGGATAAGGGAGAGAAGCTTCGCGTGTTCCTCTGTCATTCGTCCGGCGATAAGCCCGCCGTGCGCGGCTTGTATAGCCGCCTGCGGGAGGATGGATTCGAGCCGTGGCTCGACGAAGAGAACCTGCTCCCCGGTCAGGATTGGCAGCTCGAGATCAAGAGAGCGACTCGGGGCGCCAATGTTGTCGTGGTCTGTCTGTCCAACTCGTCGGTCACCAAGGAAGGGTACCTGCAGCGCGAGCTCCGCACCGTGCTGGACGTCGCCGACGAAAAGCCGGAGGGCACGATCTTCGTAATTCCCGCCAAGCTCGAGAAGTGCGGCCTGCCCGACCGGCTGGAGCGGCTGCACTACGTGGAGTTGTTCGAGCCGGATGGCTACAGCCGCCTGAAGCGCGCGCTCGAAACTCGTGCCGCGTCGATGGGGCGTTAGGCATCGTAAATAAATAACATTTACATCTACCACCTTAATGTGTTATTACTGTGGGCATGGACACCGATGCCCAACCCGCGCGTATCGTGGAGGTGGAGCCCCACGCGGACGTTGGGCCAGCGTTCCTGCACCGCGCCAACCGTGCGGCGGATCTGCTCGGGATTGGCCCAGCCCATCGTGTCGGCCAGGTTGATCTGGCGCA
>JBGOUV010000296.1:0-8633 GCA_041477815.1 Terriglobia bacterium
GGCGGCCTGCTGCGCCACAAGGGCTGGCGCGCCGAAACCGTCAACCTCCCGCGTCTCTCGTCCCAGCAGGACCACGCCCTGCTCGCCCCCGCTGAAATCGAAGTCGAGTGATCATCGGCATTGATCTGGGCGCCACCAACTCCGCCGTGGACACGGCCGCGGGCGCAGGAATCCTCGTGTCCCTCCAGACCGTCATTACCGAGACCGGTGTCCCGGAGCTATGGCGCGTGGCCCGCGACCACCGCCGCTGGAAACTGCCATTCAACCTGAGAGCGGTCCCGGTGATCCCATGAAAGTCGGCATCGATCTCGGAACCACCAATTCAGCCGTCGCCTTCATCGACGAGCGCGAGGCCGAAACCGAGTTCCCCCCGGTCCACATCCAGTCCCTCCCTCAATACGTTCGGGCCGGCACGATCGAGCCCCGCCGGACGCTCCCCTCCTTTCTCTTTCTAGGGGATCAACAATATGTAGGACTCTATGCCCGCGAGCAGGGCGCGCTGGTCCCCACCCGCTTGGTCCATTCCGCCAAGTCCTGGCTCTCCAACCCCGAGGTCGACCGCCGCGACAAGATTCTCCCCTGGGACTCGCAGGAAACGGGCCGCATTCTTTCCCCCGTCGAAGTCTCCGCCCGCTACCTCGCCCACATGCGCGAGGCCTGGGACCAGTCCCATCCCCAGTTTCCGCTCGTGGACCAAGACATAGTCCTCACCGTCCCTGCCTCTTTCGACGCGGAAGCCCGCGAGCTGACCGTGGAGGCCGCCCGCGAGGCCGGCCTCGTCAAGCTCACGCTGCTCGAAGAGCCCGCCGCCGCCTTCTACTCCTGGATCTCGTCCCACCTCGCCGCCTCCCGCGCGCTGCTGTTCGACGGCCAGACCGTCCTGGTCGTCGACGTCGGCGGCGGCACCTCCGACTTCACCCTCATCCGCGTCGCCCGCGACGGCGACCGGGTGGAGTTCACCCGCACCGCCGTCGGCAAACACCTCCTGCTGGGCGGCGACAACCTCGATCTCACCCTCGCCTGGCTGGCCGAAACCAAGCTCAACAAGCAGCTCGCCATCCGCCAGCGGAGCGGCCTCCGCCGGCAGTGCACCGTCGCCAAAGAGCGCCTCCTCACCGAGCCCAACCTCGACAAGGTGAAGATCCAGATTCTCGGGGCCGGAACGTCCCTCATCGGCGGCACCATGGAGACCGAGATCCTCCGCGAGGAAGCCGTGGAGCTGACCCTGGAGGGCTTTCTCCCCGCCTGCGACCGCGCCGACCGGCCCAAAGAAGAGAAGCGCAGCCTCTTCCGCGAGCTCGGCCTGCCCTATGTCTCAGACCCCGCTATCACCCGCCACCTCGCCGCGTTCCTCGAATCGACGCCCGCCGGCCCCGACGCGCTTCTGTTCAACGGCGGCTTCTTCATCCCCGACCTCTGCCGCCAGCGCGTCGCCGACGTCCTGGAGCACTGGTACGGCCGCCGCCCGGTGATCCTCGAAAACCACGACCTCGACCTCGCCGTAGCCGCCGGAGCCGCCTACTACTCCTTCGTACGTTCCACCGGCGCCGGCGTGGTCGTGCGCGGCGGTCTCCCCCGCACCTACTACATTGGTATCGACTCCTCCGCCGACCGTCTCCGCACCGTCTGCCTGGTCCCCCGAGGCTCGGAAGAGGGCTCGACGCTCGAGGTCGACCGCGAGGACCTCCAGCTCGTGGCCAACCGCCCGGTGGCCTTCCGCCTTTTTAGCTCTCTGACCCGCACCGATGACCGCCTCGCCGACCTGGTCGAGTTCCCGCCCGACGACCCCGAACTCCATCGCCATGCTCCGCTCCAGGCCGTCATCCGTTTCGGCAAGCGCACCGGCGAGCGGCTGATCCCGGTAACGGTGGGCGCCCGCCTCACGGAAGTAGGCACCCTCGACTTGTGGTGCAAGTCCAAAGTGAGCGACCACCAGTGGCGCCTGGAGTTTCAGCTCCGCAAGGCGGTCCCCTCCGAGCGGGTGAAACCTCTGACGGTCATCGGCGACGAAGTCGTGCAGCGCGCCCTGAGCCTGATCCGCGAGTCTTTCGATTCCCTGCGCCCCGAAGAGCTTCCGGGCCGGCTGGAAGCCACGCTAGGTCTGGGTAAGAACTCGTGGCCTCTGAGCGCCATCCGCGCGCTGGCCGACGTCCTGCTGGAGCTCGCCGACAACCGCCGCCGCACCCCCGCCTGGGAAGCCCGCTGGCTCAACCTCACCGGTTTCTGCCTCCGTCCCGGCTTCGGCTTTCCCGGCGACGACTTCCGCGTCGAGCAGACCCGCCGCCTCTGGGCGCAAGGCCTCGTCTTTCCCAACCAGGTCCAATGCGAGATCGATTGGTGCATCTTCTGGGGACGCGTTGCCGGCGGCCTCCACCGCAACCAGCAGGTCGACCTCTACCAGCGTCTGGCCGCCGGCCTCCTCGCCAAGAAGCGGCCCCGGGTCAACGAGCATCTCTGGCGCGAGATGTGGCGCACCGCCTCCAGCCTCGAACTACTACCCTCTCACACCAAGACCGACCTGGGCAACGCCCTGGTCAAGCGCGTCCAGACCAAAGACTACAGCGCGAGCGAGCTGTGGTGCCTCTCGCGCCTGGGGGCCCGCCGGCTCTTCTACGGCCCGGCCAACCAGGTCCTGCCGCCGTCCCCCGTGGCCCGCTGGGTGGACGCGCTGCTCCCGGTCCCTGCGGCCGCCGAAGCCGTGGCCCTGATGGCTCGCCGCACCGGCGACCTCACCCGCGACCTGCCGCCCGCCACCCTGGAACTGGCCCGCCGCACCCTCGCCCAACGCCCCGACGCCGACCGCCTGCTCCGCCTCCTGGAAGGCGATGAGCCACACGACGCGCAACTCATGGAGCGCATCTTTGGCGAGGAGCTTCCCAGCGGACTGGTTACGCTGTTAGACTCGACGGTATGAAACCTGTCCTTTGCCTGCTGCTGGCCGCCGCCTCGGTCTGCGCCGCCGACCTGAAGAAGTCCCGCACCTTCCACGCCTCGTTCGACAAGGGCACTGACGCCGATTTCGCCCTCGGCGACAAGCGTCTCTACACGGCCCCCAGCTACAAGGCCCAGCTCGAAGCCAAGCCCGGCCTCGACCACCCCGATGTAAGCATTGTTAAGGGGCAAGGAAAGTTCGGCGCGGCGCTGCAGTTCCGCAAGAAGAACGTTAAGGCCATCTTCTACCAGGGCGCCAAGAACGTCGCCTTCCGCGAGGACGGCTGGACCGGAACCATCTCCTTCTGGCTGAACCTTAGCCCCGACCAGGACCTGGAGCCCGGCTTCTGCGACCCCATTCAGGTGACCGACAAAGCCTTCAACGACTCCGCCATCTGGGTCGACTTCACCCGGGACGAGCGCCCGCGCCACTTCCGTTTGGGCGTCTTTGGCGACCTGAAGACCTGGAACCCCGGCAACGTCCCCGCCGACAAGGACCCCAACTTCACCAAGCGCCTGATCCCGGTCACCCAGCCGCCCTTCCAGCGCGGCAAGTGGACCCACGTGGTTATCACCCATACCGGTCTGGGCAGCGGTAAGGGTGTGGCTAAGTTATATCTGGACGGCAAGCTGCAGGGCACGACGCCGAGTATTGCTGAGCCCTTCCGCTGGGATATGTCCCGCGCCGCGCTCCGGCTGGGGGTCAACTATGTCGGCCTGTTCGACGAGCTGACCGTCTACAACGAGGCTCTCACCGATCAGGAAGTCGCCAAGCTGCGCCGCTGACTACCTGTTGCGGGTCTTGGTGTTCACGGTATTCGAGTACGGCGAATTGCCCACGCCGTTGTACGCCCGCACGCGGTGCCAGTAGCGCCGGTTAGACTGCAAGCCGGTGCTGGAGAACGTCCTTACGTTCACCCCCACCGTGCCGACCTGGGCGAAACTCGTGCCGTCGCTGGAGCGCTCGATCTTGAACCCGTCTTCGTTCGAGGAGTTGTCGGTCCAGGCCAGGTTGATCTGGCTGCCGGATACGGCCGTGTTGGTCAGGCTGCTGGGGGCCGCCGGAGCGGAGCCGCCGCCGGGGGTCGTGGCGCTGGCGATGTTCGAGTAACCCGAGTCGCCGTTGGCATTGGACGCGCGCACCCGGTAGTAATAGGTGAGGCCCGGATTCAGGCCCGTGTTTTGGAAGCTGGTCGCGCCCGGGGCGGTGGTAGTGATCTCCACGAAGTTGGTTCCGTCGGTGGAGCGCTCGATGCGGAATGTGGCCTCGTTAGACGAGTTGTCGGTCCAGGCCAGGTTGATCTGGCTCGACGAAATGGCCGTGGCGGTGAGGCCCGTGGGGACGTTCGGTATTCCCTTGACAATGGTGAAGTAATCCCCCGTCGCGCCCGTGGAGGTCAGGAACCTGGCGTCCAGGCGGTTATTGTTGATATCCAACACCATGGACCCGAGGGTGGACGTCCAGAGGTACATGGCCGGGTGCTGGCTGACGGGGCTGGCCTGTCCCGACGATCCGGCCACGGCGTAAACGGCGCCCTCGTGGGGCCCCTTGCCGAGGGTCTGCTTCTGGTACGCGCCGGAGCCGTCCGCGCGGCCGCTGCCGCCGTCCTTCTTCATGCTGTCGGTAAAGGTCGTGGAGAGGCCGTAGTGGCCGTCGATCAGGAAGGAGCGCTCGTAGGAGTGGCTGTGGCCGGCTAGTACCAAGTCGACGCCGGCGGCCTCCAGAATCGGCAGCGCGTTCTGGCGCATCTCCACCAGCTCGATCTCGGTGTCGGAGTTGTGGGAGCCCTTGCTGTAGGGCGGATGGTGCCAGAAGGCGATGACCCAGTCCTTGTTGGTGGAGGCGATGTCGCTCTGCATCCAGGTCATCATGGGACCGCCGGAGGCGCGGCTGGTCTCGAAGGAATCGAGACAAATGAAGTGAACGTTGCCGTAGTCGAAGGAATAGTAGGCTTCGGTGCCGCTGGCCAGCCCGCCGGCCTGGCCGCCGGCAGGCAGGCTGAATATATCGTAGTACGGCCCGGATTGGGTAGCGGAATCGGCGGACTGGCCGTCGTGGTTGCCGAGGGTCGGCCAGAGTACCGACTGGCGGAGCATAGTGGGGTACATGTTGAAGACCGCGGCCTGGTACTCGAGGTCGGTGCCGCTCGAGTAGGCATTGTCGCCCAGCATGAGCCACAGGTCGGTATAGCGGGAGCCGTTGAAGTTGAGGTAGGCGTCGCGGACGGCGCCGGCGTTGGCGTCGGCCGTTCCGGAGTCCCCCAGGACCCAGACGCGGGTGGGCTTGGCGCCGGTGGGCGAGGTGTAGAAGAAGTGGCCGGCGTCGCCCCCGGCCAGGATCGCGCTGGTGGATCCCACAGAGTAGTAATATTGGGTATTGGCGCCCAGGCCGGCCAGAGCTACCCGGTGCTCGGTGGTGACGGTGCCGTCCACGGCGCTCAAGGCGGTGCTCCCGGCCGTGGGGCCGTAGTAGACGCGGCTGTCGGTGGCGACATTGGTCCGCCAGCGCACCAGGACGCTGGAGGGAGTGCCCATTTGCAGATAGGGCCCGCGGCTCACGGCGGGTACTTGGGCGGTCGAATACACCACCAGCAGCAGAAGGCCGGCAGCGCCGGCGAGAGCGGCTCGTTTCATCGGGGTACGCCTTTCAGTCGTAGAATCTCGGAGCGGCGGGCCAGCCAGTGATCCTGGCGCGCCGCCTGGGCGGCGATGCGATCCACGCGCGCCACGGCCGAGTCGTAGTTCTTTAGCTCCAGATCGAGATCGATGGCCGCCAGCTCCAGAGTCACCACGGGTCCGAGCCGGGCGATGCCCTGGTCGAGCCCGCGGAGCGCGGCGGCGGGCGGCTGCAGCTTGGCGCGCTCCAGGTAGTACTCGGGCCGGGGCGCGGGGTGGCGGAGGAGGGCCTGGTTGTAGTCCTCGAGGGCGCTCTGGAAATGGCCGAGGCTGGCCTGCGCCCGGGCGCGGGCCACGAATCCTTCGGCTTGGCCGGGCTGCCGGCCGAGAAAGCGGTCCAGCGCGGTCCGGGCCTGTTCGGCGCGTCCGGCTTCCAGCAGCGTTTTGCCCCGCGCCAGATCCACCACGGCGAGCGCCGGGTTGAGCGCGGCAGCTCGATCGTAGTCGGACAGAGCCAGGTCCCAGCGTTGGAGGGAGCGGTGCAGGTCGCCGCGCTTCAGGTACAGCACGGCGTTGCGCGGCTCCTGCCGGAGCCGGCGGGTTACGTCCGCAATCTGCAGCTCCGGATCGAGGTGGGCGCCAGCCACCCCGGACAGGAGCAGGCCCAACACCACCACCAGAACCCGCATGACCGGATCATCTTAACAGGGTTAGGCGCGGGACACCATATCTCTCATGACATATGACCACAGCCTACTGGCCGAGCTCGTGGCAGCGGGAGCAGTCCAGGGGCGCCTGGCGCGTGCGATGGCAGTTGATGCAGGCGCGCATGGAGGTGGAGACCTCCTTCTGAAGGACGTCACGGGTCGCCACCGGACCGTGGCAGGTCCGGCAGTCGAGGCCGGCCTTGCCGTGGGAGGCGTGGCTGAAGAAGACGAAGTCGGGGAGCTGGTAGACCCGAACCCAGCGGATGGGGCTGGACTCCTTCTTCATGGCGGGGTGGCAAAGGAGGCAGCGGTCCAGGTTGGGGAGGGTGGCGCGCTCGGCGGTCAGGGCTTTGGTGTGGCAGTCCGTACACTTAATACCAACAGCGGAGTGCGCCTTGTGGCTGAACGAAATGGGCTGCGGGGCGACCGGAAGAGGGAGCTTCTCCTGGATACCCTGGTAGGCGGCTTGGAGCAAAAGCAGCGCGACGAGCATCAGTTGGCGGGGAGCGAGCGTTTGGGGATTTTCAGGGCCATGCAGCCGGCCACCGTCACGACATCATAGCGGCCCTGGTAGCCGATGAGCAAGTGAGCGGCCCAGGGTTCGAGCCGGTAGTCGTTGGTGAGCCAGCGGATCATGTCGGTGGTGGCGAGCTGGAGAGCCCGGTCGAGGGAGGAGGCGAACTCGGGCTGACTGCCAATGGATACGATCCACTCGGCGTTTTCCAGGCGGGGGCCGGAAACGCGGGCCTGCTTACGGACCTCCACGGAGAACTCGACGTCCAGAGAGGTTTCGACGCCGGTGCCGGTGGGCTCGCCGTCGCCCTGCAGGGCGTGGCCGTCGCCGATGAACAAGAGGCCGCCCGGATGGTAGACGGGAAGGATGACGGTGGCGCCTGGGGCGACCATATTGTAGTCGAGGTTGCCGCCGTAGTTGCCGGCGGGGGCGGAGGTGGGGGCGAAGTCGCCCTCGGGAGCCACGCCGACGCAGCCGAGCATGGGGCTGGCGGGGTATTCGAAAGCCAGGCGGGCGCTTTTGGGCTCGCGGAGGCGGACGGTCTTCTTGACGAGGTCAATGTCCCAGGGGACGTTGTTGGCGCGGCCGGGGTGGACCAGGTCCTGCTTGTAGCGGTTGGGGTAGACGGACTCCATGTAGTCGCCGGTGACGGCAAAGGAGCCCAGGCGATAGTTGGTCCAACCCCAGTTGCGGTTGAGGGTGAGGCGGCGGAAGGTGACCTGGATGGCGTCGCCCGGCTCGGCGCCTTCGATGTAGAAGGGACCGGTGAGGGGGTTACCGAAGTCGGGGTGGCGGCGGACGCCCTTGTCGTCGAGGCCGGCGGCGTCGAGGGTCTTGGTTTGGACGATGTCGCCCGGCTGGATGCGGAGCAGGGGCGGGTGGACTTTGGAGAAGGTCCGGTAGTAGCGGTCGGCGACGATCTGGTGCGTGGCGGCGGGGAGGAGGGAAGCGGACAGAAAAAGGGTGAGGAGGCGCATGACCCGTATTATAGGCTTTTGAGGAAGCGCTGGACTTCGTCGTGAGTGCCGGCGAACATCAGGATGGCGTGGTCGCGGGCGAGTAGAAACAGAACGCGCCGGTCAAGTGAGGCGCGGGCCTCCCAGACCTCGGTCGGGTGGAGCTTCCGCAATCCGAGTCCACGGTGCTCGTAGGGTTGGGCGAGGGCGGCTTCCAGCTCCAGGAGGACGCGCCAGACAGCCGCCTGGTCGCGCGCCTGTAGCGAACGAACGGCCCGACGGAACGGCTCCCGGAAGGAGAGTGTCAACTCCTCTTCCTCATGTCCTTCTGGAGGAACCGGACCGCGGCGGCGGAGGAAGATATTGTTGTCAGATTGCCGTAAAGGAGCCAAACTCGCCGACGTGTCCGCTACAATTATTTTGTTCTTCCTGTTGCGTTCCACCACACCCCATGCCGTCTCCACTCCCACGCTTGGCACTCTATCTCCACAACCATCACAGCGACCGGCACTACGAGACCCTGGTCCGCGACAAAGTCCTGGAGCGGGCGCGCCAACTGACCCGCCTGGCGCGGGAAAAGGGACTGGGCGCGCTGCGGCCGGAGACCGAGCCGCTGATCGGGATCGGCATGGAGGTCGACGCGCAAGGCCGCGTGACCAAGAACTCGCTGGGGGTGCTGGATCTGTCCTGGCAGGCGGCGGAGCATCGGGAATGGGCGGGGATGATCCTGGACGAGGCGGCGGCGATCCGGACATCGATCTATGCGGCCCATGGCGTCGCGCTGGAGAACCTGATTTGGGTGGGGATGGGGGGGTCGTCGGAAGACAAGGGCATGTACCAGGCCCTGGGCCTGTTGCAGGGGGGCGTGCGGGTCTACCTCCTGGATTCGACCGACCCGGCGAAGCTGCA
>JBGOUV010000253.1:0-10315 GCA_041477815.1 Terriglobia bacterium
GATCTCGACCACGGGCTCGACGTCGGGGTCGTTGTCGCGCCAGTCGGTGCCTTGCTGAGTAGCAGAAGTATGCGAGGTGGCGATGCCGTTGGTTCGCTTGAGGTAGGGATAGAGCAGGGGCCCGGTGTTGGCGGCGCCTTTGGTTTCGGCGGGATCGATGGGGAGAACCGGATGGCCGCGCTCGGCCCAGACGATGTTGCGGTGTCCGTTAGGATAGGGGACGCTGCGCTCGTAGCCGTAGAGGGGCAGGAAGCGGCCGGGGATGGTGTAGAGCTCGTTGGATTTCTGGGTGATCCACCAGTTGTACTCGTTGTCGACGCCCATCTGGTGGTCGGCGACGTGACCGACGTCGAGGTCGGCGGCGTTGCGCTCGTAGCGGTAGAGGTCCTCGAGGGAACCGTCGCCGGCGCCGTCCTGGGAGAGCTCGGTGTGGCGGTGGAGGTCGGCGCGGAGGATGCGGTAGGAGCGGTCGCCGACCTGAAGGCGGTAGTCGCGAATGCGGCGGAGGTCGTCGCGCTCGCGGGGATGGGGAGCGGGTGGAAGGCCGGTGGTCTGCTCGGCGAGGGGGCGGGATTCGGGACGGGGCAGCTCTGTAGCGAGGGGGCTTAGGCGGGACGCATAGAGATCCAGGGGGCCCTGGCGGCCTTGGGGCCAGGGGCGGTGATCCATGGGCCAGACGGCCCAGAGGACGTTGTCGCGTCCGGCGGCGAGGGCGGCGCGCATACCGTTGCGGCCGACACTGTCGGGGAGCCACATAGCCGGCGTCCAGCGGGGGCCGGCGAGCTGGGTGAGGTAAAGTTCCCAGCGGCCGCCCGAGGCCCAGTTGTCGGCGCGGGAATTGAAGGCGCTGGTGCGGACGCGGAAGAGCATCGAGAGGCGGCCGGCGGAGTCGAAGGCCAGGCGGGGGTGCTGGTGGAACCGGCGCATGCGGTCGGAGAGGGTCTCGCTGATGGGCGAGACGGGCTCGCGCCACGGGCCGGCGGCTTCTTGGAAGGCCACGCGGATGGAGCGGTCTTTGTAGAGCGTGGTGCCGGCCTGATCGTCGACGGCCCAGTCCTTGCCCCAGTGGGGGCCGGATTGCTCCCAGGCGATCCAGGGGCGGCCCTGCGCGTCGCAGGCCAGGGAGGGGCGGGCGGAGAACAGGCGATTGCGGCTGACCGATTGGACCGGGCCGGGCTTTCCCTCGTTGAAGCGGCGGGCATAGACCTGGAACTCGCCGGACTGGTAGCCGTCCCAGGCGATCCAGAGGCCGCCTTGGGGATGGGCGGCGGCGGCGGGGTCCCAGTTGTCGCCGACGCCTTCGCTGATCGCGACTTCCTCGGACCAGCCGCCGGCGATGTAGGACTTGAGGAGGATACGTCCTTGTTGTTGGCGGACGCCTTGCCAGACCACGTCGAGGTTGCCGGCGCGGTCCGCGGCGAGGACGGGAGAAATGTTGGGGCCTTCGCCCGTGGTGAGGGTTTCGGCTGGGGTCCAGCGGCCGGCTTCGAGGTGGCGACCGCGGAGATGCCAGGCGTCCTTCTCTTGCTGGGACCAGACGACCCAGAGGCGTCCGGCGCCGTCCTCGGCGATGGCGGGACGCTGGTGGTCGCCGGGGCCGGAGAGCGGGAGGGGCTTGTCGCCGCGGCGGCGGACGAAGACGGTGTCGCCTTTGTCGCGGTAGCCGAGCCAGGCGACCCAAAGATCGCCGGCGCGGGTGACGACGGCGGCGGGATAGTCGTCCTCGTAGGTATCATCGGTGAGGAGCTCGGTCTCAGGGACGCGCTCGACGGTGGCGTTGCCGCCGAGGAAGGTGGACTTGCGGCCGTAAGGGAGATTGGAAAACTCGAAAGTGCCTTGGGCCGTGGAGACGCGGACGCGGGCCTCGGCGGGACCGCGGACAGAGAGGACAATGCCGGCCTCGGCGAGGCGCTGGATGGGCTGGCCGCCGACTTCGGTCATACCGCGGCGCTGGTCTTCCAGGGTGATGACGCGGGTGGTGAGCGACCAGCCTTGCTTGCCGTCGATGCGGTCGGCGTCGGTGAAGCGCCAGCCGGCCAGGGAGGCGACTTGGCCGCCGGTGACGTCGACCGTACCGTCGAAGGCCCGCCCCTGCGTGTCGTTTTCTCCGAAAACGACACGGTAGACGCGGGCGTTGGGTGTTGGGTCTGGGGTCTTGGGTGTGGGGGGGGCTTGGCGGCCTCGGGCCAGCCAGAGGGAGGCGGAGGCGAGAAGGACGAGGAGGGCGAGGCGTTTCATTTTCTTACCGGCATGGTGAAGGCGCCGTTGGCGGCGGTGTCCCAGACGGCCAGGCGCATCCAGGTCCAGTCGTTGGCGGGGATGTTCCAGGTGTAGGTATGGTCGCCGAAGGAGGGGGTTTCTGGGAGGTTGATGGTGTGGCGTTTCGTGTAGGTTCCGTCGCCCCAGACTACCTCGGCGAAGTTTAGGGGGAAGGTCCAGCGGAGGTGGGCGCGGACGCGGGTGGAAGAAGCTTGGCGTTCGATGGAGTGCTCGGGGATCAGGATTTCGCCGGTAGTTACGAAGTAGTCGCCGTTGCGGAGGGCGTCGGCTACGGGGGACCAGTCGTCGAAAGTGGGGAGCTGGGGGAGGCGGAGATAGTTGATGTTCATGTGGGCGTAGAGCTCGTGGGTCTGGTCGATCTTGAAGACATCCACTTCGCCCAGGAGGCGCTTGGGGAGGCCCCAGTTGTTCATGTCGTCCAGGAGCTTCAGGGATCGCTCGCCCAGGCGTGGGGACGAGAGATCGCTGGGCATCTGCTTCCATCCGGCGCCCAGGTAGCGGGGATCTTGGTAGTAGTCGGTGGTGCGGAGCAGGTCGGGGTAGCCGGTGGAGCCTTTGGTGCGGGGGTGGGTGTGCCACAGGAGGCCGTTTTCCCGGCGAACCAGCTCGAGCATGTCGTGCCAGCTTCCGGTGGCGTAGATACTACCACGCTGGGGATCGGTGGTTTGAAAGGGGCGGCCTGCGGGCCGGCGCTGGTACCAGTAGACGGGCTTGGGGAAGAAAAGGGCCCAGTGGCCGCCGAGATGGACGTTGGCTTCTTCGGCGGGGAGCAGGAGGAAGTCCGCGTCGGATTGGGTGCGGCAGGCGCGGAAGAGGGCGTCGAACTCCTGGAGGCGCAGCTCGCCCGTGTCGGCGGGGTGGCCGTCGCCGTGGAAGTCCATGATCATGGCGATGTTGACGCCCAGGTCCTTTAGGGCCGGCTTGAAGAAGGGAACCGTGTCGAAGCCGTTTTGCATGGCCCAGACGGCGTATCCGTAGTGCCAGTGGGTAGCCAGGGTCTGGCGGCCGGGGAGCTTGGGGAAGCGGTCCTGGTTGGTGTAGCGGAGGACGTCGGGGAGGGGGTCGGAAGAGGATAGCAGGAGGAAGAGGGCCAGACGCTGGTCGGTTTGTGGCGGCGCGTTCATCCAGGGGTAGTAGCGGGTGCCATCGTCGGCTAGCTGGCGGATGCCGAGTTCGAGGGAATCGGAGGAGGCGCGTCGCCAGAGATAGCCGAGGTTGTTGGTCACGTCGCGGGCGAAGAAGTACTGGTGGGGTGGGGGGAAGATGGCCAGACCGGCGGTGGCGACGGTGCGGTAGCGGACGGTGAGGGGGGCGTAGCCGGGGTCGGGGGTGGAGGTGACCAGTTTGCCGGAGGTGTCGTAGTAGGATAGGGTGGGGCGGGAGGCGGGGAAGCGGAGGCCGGCGTCGTAGAAATACGCCACGTCGGGGTCGGTCGTGCGGACTACGGCCTCCTGTTTGACGAGGCGTGAGCCGGGGTAGAACGTATAGGCGAGGCCGCCGGAGAAGAGGCCGAGTTTGAGGCCGTCGAAGGAGACTTCCAGGCGGTCGCCGATGGTTCGGACGCGGGCGGCGGCGAGGCGGAAGTCGCCGGTGGCGTTGCGGATCTCTTCGGGGCGGCGGCCGGGGTGGTCGAAGAAGGCGTCCCAGGAGCCGCGGCGTTTGCCGGTGGTCACCGAGTAGAGAGGGACGGCGTTGCGGACCGAGCCGAGCTCGCGGATGAGGGGCGCGGCGGGGTCCCGGGAGAAGGCGGCGCGCCAGGGGCGGCCGGCTTCGTCGGTCCACTCGATGGCGAGGGCGTCGGCTTGCTGCGAGACACGGACGGGGCCGGGACGGTAGCCCGTGAGGTCGAGCGTAGCGAGGGTGGCGAGAAGGAGCGGAAGAGTCATCCCATTTTGGCCTTCAGGCGCTCGGCGTAGCGGGCTACATCAATGATAAAACGTTGGTGGGTGCCTTCGGCGATTTTATCCTTCTCGTCGTAGGCTTCGACGGCGAAGGTCAGGCGGCGGCGGTCGATCTCCTGGAGGACCGCCCGGTAGGTTACCTTCATGCCCAGTGGCGTGGCGGCAAGGTGCGACACGTTGACTACCGTGCCCACGGTGTCCTGGCCGGGCTCGAGGTGCGGCAGGACGGCGTCGCGGGCGGTGATCTCGAGGTTCATGATCATGGCCGGGGTGGAGAGGGCCGGAGTTGCGGCCGACCCCAGGAAGTGTATGGCGTCCTCGGGGACGACGGTTTTGATGGTTTCGTGCGAAACTCCGGGTTGTAGCATAGGGGCAAAGACATTATATGGGATCGATTCGGGAACGGTATGGGCTGGAGAAACTAATCAACGCGACGGGGTATCCGACCATCGTGGGGGCGAACGTCTGCGCCCCGGAGGTGATCGAGGCGGTGGCCGAGGCGCTGGCGATCAACGTCGAGATCGACGAGCTGCAAAGGCGGGCGTGCGAGGTGATTGCGCGGACCACGGGAGCGGAGGCGGGGTGCGTGACGTCCTCGTGCTCGTCGGCCATCGCTATCGGGGTCGCGGCGGCGATGACCGGGGCCGACCTGTCGCGGGTGGTGCAGTTGCCGGATACGACCGGACTGGCCGACGAGGTCATTCTACAGAAGGCCCACGATGTGAACTTCGGCGGGGAGATCTCGCAGATGGTGCGTCTGACCGGGGCGCGGATGGTGGAGATCGGGACGGCGAACCACTGCGACGTCTACCACCTCACGGCGGCGTTGAGCGGGCGGACGGCGGCGATCCTCTACGTGGTGAGCGGGGTGGTGAATCCGGAGGGGCACCTGCTGGGGCTGGAGCAATGCGTGGGGCGCGGCGTACCGGTGATCGTGGACGTGGCGGCGCAGCCGAACGTGCGGCCCTACTTGCAGGCGGGTGCGGACCTGGTGGTGGCGAGCGGGCACAAGGTGCTGGGGGCGCCGACGTCGGGGCTGATCTGCGGGCGTAAGGAGCTGGTCCGGGCGTGCTACTTGCAGAACTGGGGGATCGGGCGGGCGATGAAGGTGGGGAAAGAGGGGATCGTGGGGTTAATGGTGGCGCTGGAGCGGTGGGCGGCGGGGGATTGGGAGGGGGAGGGGCGGCGGTTGTTGGAGTTGGGGGACTGTTTGGAGAGAGGGCTGGCGGGGGTTCGCGGGGTGACGGTGGTGCGGGGGGGGCGGCCGCATCGAGTGGAGGTGCGGGTGGAGGGGAGGACGGCACAGTCTTTGGCCAACGTTTTGCGAGAAGGGAGGCCGGCAATCTGGGTGCAGGACGCGTTAGGCGGGACTATGGTGGTTGATCTGCGGCGGCTGTCGGTGGAGGAGGTCGGGATTTTGGCGGAGCGGGTGCGGGAGGCGGTGACCGAGAGCAGGCAGCCGCTGGAGGATGGGCCGTACCACGATTTGTACCGGTCGAGGGAGAGGCTGTTGCGGTGGCCGGACCGGGGGTGAATTTGAGAATTTGAGGATTGGAGAATTTGAGAATTGCCGCTCACGGCGAAGGTCTGCCAATTCTCAGATCCTCAAATTCTTAAGTTCTCAGATTCCGTCGACCACTTTCTTCTTCTTGATCCACTCGATGAAAACGTCGCGCTGGAGCGGGCCGATGCGGGGGAACGAGAGGTGGTCCGTGCCCAACTGCGTCTTCTGGTTGGCGGCGACGAAGTCGTTGGTGGCGAAGACATAGTCGCGGTCCGGGTCGATGGATTTGCCTTCGCGGACCACCTTGGGGAGGTCGCGGCCCTTGACGGTTCCGAGGACGACCCGGTTGTCGAAGGGCATGATGGTCCAGGCGTGGCGGGCCAGTAGCTTTCCCTTGGGGAGAAAGCCGCGGACGCCGCCGAGGTTCATGTAGGACAAGTCGGCGCCGGTTTCCTCGATCATGGAACGCTCCAGGAGAAGCTTCACTTCGGACTCGGGAAACTCGCGGCGGGATTCGCCGATGGGGACGTCGACCACCTTGGCGACCTTCTTCTCCCAGCGGTTGACCAGGCGGGCGATGTCGGAGGCGGGGGCGAGCGCGGCGGAGTCGACGCGGAAACGTTTCCAGGTGGAGGAGACAGGGGACTTCTGGTCGGTATCAATCTGGAGGTCGAGTCGGCCGAATTCTACGCCGTAGCTTTTGACCCGGACCAGGACGCGCTCGCCGGCCTTCTTGGGTTGTTCGAGGCCGGCGTGGGTGTGGCCCGAGATGATGACGCCGATTTCGGGGGCTTCGGCCAGCAGGGCATCCTCTTCGGGGGGGGCGATGTGGCCCAGGACCACCAGAAGATCGGCGCGGTCGCGGAGCTGGGCGGCGTAGCGGCGGACGGTTTCTAGAACGGGCAGCACCTTCCAGGGGCCAACGTCCTTGGGAAAGGTAATGGTGGGGAGGTCGGCGGTCATGGCGCCAATCACCGCGACGCGCAGACCGTTCACGGTGCGAATGACGTAGGCTTCGCGGGTGAGGAGACGGCCCGAGTCGTCCTGTAAGTTGGCCGAGACGATGGGGTAGCGGGCGGTGTGGAGGAAGTCCTGGATGCGCTGCCAGCCGTAGTCAAATTCGTGGTTGCCGAGAGTGGCAACGTGGGGGGGCATCCGGTTGAGGACTTCGTAAATGGGAAGACCGCGGTACAGGGTGGAGACCGGAGTGCCTTGGACGGAGTCGCCGGCATTGAGGACGAGACACCAGGAGCATCCGGCGCTTTCGCGGCGGAGCGCCGTGGCGAGTTGGGCGAAGCCGCCCTGACCCTTGTCGTCGGGGAGGAAGCGGGCGTGGAGATCGTTGGTGTGGAGGATGGTGAGCCGGCGGACCTCGCTCCAGGCGGGCGCCAGAGCCAGGTGGAGTAAGAGATACAATCGGAGTATGCGAGAGATCCTGCTCGGCCTTGCTGTGGTGGCGGGTTTGTGGGGAGCCATAGCGGAAGTGAACGGAACTCGATTGTATTACGAAGTGCAGGGCGCCGGCAGGCCGGTGGTGCTGGTCCACGGGGGTTTGCTGGACGGCCGTATGTGGGACGACCAGGTGCCGGTGCTGGCGAAGAAGTATCGGGTGATCCGGTACGACGTGCGGGGGTTCGGGCGGTCGGCGGAGCCGGTGGGACCGTACCTGGCGGCCGACGACCTGGCGGCGCTGCTCGACCATTTGAAGATTCCGAAAGCCACCCTGGTGGGCCTGTCGCTGGGGGGGCGCATCTCGGTGGACTTCGCCCTGTTGCATCCCGAGCGCGTGGAAGCGCTGGTGCTGCTGGCGCCGGGGTTGAGCGGGTTCCAGGGGCTCGGCGATGGGGGCAAGAGTTTCTGGGAGCGGGTGGCGGCGGCACGGACGGAGGGGCCCCAAAAGGCGGTGGAGTTGTGGCTGAAGGACCCGATCATGGCGCCGGCGATGGAGAATCCGGCCGTGGCGGCGAAGATCCGGCCGCTGGCCGAGGCGAACCAGCACGTGTTCCTGCAAAATCCGCTGTTCGAGAAGGAGCTGACACCGCCGGCCATCGAGCGGCTGGGGGCGATCCGGTGTCCGACGCTATTGCTGGTAGGGGATCGGGATGTGCGGGCGATCGAGGCGATTGCGGGGATGCTGGATATTCACGTGCCGAACATTCGCAAGGTGGTGATTCGGGGGTCGGGGCACCTGCTCAACATGGAGAAGCCCGAGGAGGTGAACCGGCTGTTGCTCGAGTTTCTCAAATAGTCGAATCATCGCCGCCGCGGATCTGCTTTCGGATAGGCGTCAGAAACCGCAAGATAAGGAAGTTGATGACGCTGAGAATGATGGCGATTTCGTAAGCGCCGTAGGCCACCGCCGCGCCGATCGCGCCGGTGTTCCAGATGCTGGCGGCGGTGGCGGTGCCGTGGACGCCGCCTGCGCCTTTCAGGATGGCGCCGCCGCCGATGAAGCCGATGCCGGTGATGAGGCCCTGGAGTACGCGGGAGTGATCGGCACCGGCGGCGCCGAACACTGTCTCCGCCACGAGGACGTAGCCGCAACTGGCCACGGCCACCAGGGGGAAAGTGCGGATCCCAGCACTGCGGTCATCCTTCTCGCGCTCCCAGCCGAGCGGGAGGGCCAAGGCGAAGGCTCCGGCCACTTGAGCGCAATGTCGGGAGATCTCGGGCCAGTCCATAGGTACTCCTATTGTTTGTTCAGCTCCACCCAGTGGGTGAGGGCGTTGCCGGCGCGGCGGCCGGGACGGGAGAGGGCGGAAACGCCGCCGTTCAGCAGCTTGCCGCGGAGGTGGAGGGCGAGGCTGAGGAAGTAAGGCCGGCGGTTGGCGTCCTCGGTACCGATGTCGCCTTGGAAACGGCCCTCCAGGCGGTTGTCCCGGAAGGTCACGTCGCTGAGGAGGGTCTTCAGTTGCCCGCCGAGCTGGGCGTGGACGTCGCCGGACTCGAAGATCTCAAGACTGAAGGGTAGCTCCTCCTTATAGGTATGAACAGCGCCGGTCCAGGTTCCGGCCAGCTCGGGAGGCGGGCGGAACGCGGGCGGCGGGCTCGGCTTGCTCTCGAGCAAGGCCTTTTGGGCGGGGAGGAGGGCCGCGAGAATCTCCTGGCGAATGCGGTGGGGCAGGCTGACGCCGGCGTTGCACAGTACGGCCACGGCGATTCTCTCCGAGGGGATCAGGAAGAGGCTGGTGGCGACGCCGCCCATGCTGCCGTTGTGGTAGACCGTGCGGTAGGCCAGGCTTTCGTCGATCATCCAGCCGACGCCGTAGCCCGAGCCCTTCGACTGCGAGGAGGTCGGCCGGTGCATCTCTTCGATGGCCTGGTCCGGCAGGATGGCTTTCTGGTCGGCGAGGTGGGCCTTCAGGTGGAACAAGCCAAAGCGGACCAGGTCGTGGGCGCTCGCCCAGATGGCCGAGCCGCCGCGGTGGTCGAAGTCGTAGAAGGGAATGGGGAGGCCGTCGGAACCGTAGCGCACGGCGGCGTGTTTTTCGAGATGCGGGCCGAGACCCACGGAGGTATGGGTCAGACCCAGCGGCAGGAAAACCTCTTCGCGCAGGAAGTCGGCGTAGGGCTGGCGGGAGAGTCGGGAAATGACGTAGTCGAGGACGCCGAAGCCAAGATTGGAGTACTGATACCGTTCGCCGGGAGGGGTGAGGAGGGAGCCGTAGCGACGGATGGTCTCGTCCATCGGGGGTGGGCGGTAGGGCTCGTCTTCGTAGAAGAATTGATAATGGAGGGGGAGGCCGGAGGAGTGGTTGGCTACCTGGCGGACGGTGGCCGGGGGGCCGCCGGCGCGGGCTCGCAGCTTGGCCTCGCCCAGGTAGTCGTTGAGGGGCCGGTCGAGATCGATCAGACCACGCTCGACCAGGACCATCAGGCCGGTGGCGGTGATCGGTTTGGAGATGGAGGCGAGCGAATAGAGGGTGTGCGCAGTGGCCGGGAGACGGTTTTCTCGGTCCGCCCAGCCGAAACCTTCTTCCCAGATGATCTTGCCGTCCTGGGCGACGGCTACGGCCAAGGAGGGAACCTGCTGGTCCACTAGCTGGCGCTGGAGGGAGGCGCGGAGGGAGGCGAAGGGGTCGGCGGCGGCGGGGAGGGCGATTACCAGCGCCAGCAGCCAGCGGCGTACGGGGCATGGCATGGGTCCCATTCTACATGGATCGTGGATCGTAGACCGTGGATCGTGGGCAAACGGCCCCGCGCGGAGGCCGCTGCGCCCCGTTGCAGGACTCCGCCCTGTCCTACAGCGGTATACTCTTAGGTGAATGAGCATCGCCTTTCTGGTCCTGCTCGCCGCTGCCGCCACGCCTGTCGACTACGTCCGCGACGTGGAGCCGATCCTGCGGCGGAATTGCTACGCCTGCCACGGCGCCACGCAGCAGATGAACGGCCTGCGACTGGACCGTCCCGAGGACGCCCTGCGCGGCAGTCATACCGGTCCGGTAATTGTCGCCGGGCAGAGCGGCCAGAGCAGACTGATCCAAATGGTGTCCGGACAGGTCGCCGGCAAGCTGATGCCCCCAGCCGGCACCCGGCTAACCGCTGCCGAGATCGCCGCCCTCCGGTCCTGGATCGACCAAGGAGCCAAACTACCTCCCCCAACACCCATCACCCAACACCCATCACCCAC
>JBGOUV010000205.1:0-12059 GCA_041477815.1 Terriglobia bacterium
CCGGAATCTTCATTGTACACGGGGAGGAGCCGGACCTGGAGGAGCAACAGAAGGTGACTAAATCGCTGGACCGGATCGACCGGTGGGGGAAATCGCTCACCGTGGTGTCCGTGTTGCTGCTCCTGGTGGTCGGTTCGCTGTGGGCGCTCGACGTGTGGCGGGCAGCCTACGAGACCCCCAAGTAGCTCGGCAACCGCTTGAAAAAGCCACCCGCCGGAAGCGGAGCCGAAGCCCTGCCCCACCGGGTACGGTATTTTCCATCTCCAGGGGCGGGTCCAGAGGCCCCCGGGGCCCCCCCCATGATCGCGGCTCCGCACCAGCGTGGCTATAAGCCTGTGGCAGAAATAAGACCTGGCAAATTTGCCGGATTCTCAACCCGCAGAATCAACGACTTGCCGCGGTGCAAATCTGCACCACGTGACTCCAGGGCACTTTTGCCACCGGCTGCCAGACTAGTCTAGGCCGTAGCCACCGGGTGCGGGCGGGGCTGGTACACGCAGAACGGCTCTTCCGCTAAATAGTTATTCGTAATCCCGTACGCCCGGGCGCGGCAGCCCAGGCAGAGCTGCTTGAACTCGCAGACGCCGCATTTGCCTTCCAGTAGATCCGGGTCGCGGAGGTCCTGGAACACCCGCCCCTTCTGCCAGATGTCGGAGAAGGTCTCGGACCGCAGGCTGCCGGCGGAGACGGGGAGATAGCCGCAGGGGTAAACGTCGCCACGATGGGAGACGAAGCAGACGGCGCTTCCGGCGAGGCATCCTCGGGTCATGCTATGCAGGCTGTGCCCCGGACGCCCCCCTCCGTGCATGGGAATCTCAGGCACCGGGCGGCCGGCCCGGCGATCCTCGGCCCGGCGCTGGCGCACCACGCGGAAGTAGTGCGGGGCGCAGGTGGCCTTCATCTCGATGCGTCCTTCGAGAGACCGGTCGTAGAACCAGTTCAGGATGTCCTCGTAGTGAGCGGCGCTGACCATCTGCTCGTCCTTGATGGTAAGGCCGCAGCCCACCGGGACCAGCAGGAAGATATGGAAGGCGTCGGCGCCCAGTTCCAGGGCCAAGTCGAGGATCTGGGGAAGCTGGTGCTCGTTGTGGCGCGAAACACTGGTGTTGACCTGCATCGACATGCCGCGCGCTTGCAGCCGCCGGAAGCCGGCCAGGGCCGCCTCGAAAGCGCCGGGCTGGCCCCGGAAGGCGTCGTGGGTGGCGGCGTCGGCCCCGTCGAGGCTGATGGCCACGCGCAGGATGCCGGAGGCCACAATACGGTCGGCGGTGGCGTCGTCCACCAGGGTGCCGTTCGTGGCCAGGGCCACCCGGATGCCGCGGTCCCGGGCCCGTTCGGCAAGCTGGAAGACATCCTTGCGCCAGAGGGGCTCGCCCCCGCTAAGTACCAGGATGAAAGGCGCATATTCGGCAATCTGGTCGATGACCCGGCAAGACTCTTCGTAGTTGAGGTCGTCGGGAGACATCAGCTCGGTGGCACTGGCCCGGCAGTGGATACAGCGCAGGTTGCAGCCAGTGGTCAATTCCCAGAAGATGAGACGCGGGCGATACTCGGTCTGGAGCATCATAAGGAGCTCTCAGAGAGCAACTGGAGTGCCAGAGTAAGGATTGGACCCTCGCTTGCACCCACACCCAGCCGCCCGCATCGCCTCCCATGCCTTGGTTACTGATCCCCAAAGAGCACGGCGCCTGGGGAATGCTGTTACTGCCCTTCGTGTCCGCGCTGCTGCTGGCCGGCCGGCTGGACTGGGAAATCGTGCCGGCCGCCGTGGCGGTCCTGGTGGTGTTCCTGGTCCGCGAACCCCTGGTAGTTTTGTGGCGGCAAGCCCGGATCTGGAAAGATCGCCGCCCCGAAACCGCGGCAGCCTGGCGATCGCTGGGCTGCTATGCGTCGGCCCTGGCCGTGTCCACAGCGCTGCTGTTCCGGGGCCTGCCGGCCGCGCCCCTGGTAGCCCTGGGTCTAATGGCGGGAGCACTGCTGCTTTCCTCGACGTACCTGGTAGTGCACCACCGCCGGCGGTCGGTAACGCTGCAAGTG
This sequence comes from Terriglobia bacterium, assembly GCA_041477815.1. Lineage (GTDB taxonomy): Bacteria > Acidobacteriota > Terriglobia > Bryobacterales > JACQDG01 > JBGOUV01. The sequence goes on from JBGOUV010000205.1 coordinate 2,038, forward strand.
TCCAGCGCCGCCGGTCTGAGCGCTTCGGCGGTGCTGGCCTGGCTGGCCGTGCGACCCCACGTGGAAGAGGCGGTGCTGTGGCTGTGGGGGCTGCAATTCGCCCACAGCACCGCGGCGCTCCTGGCCGTGCATGCCAGACTGGAAGCCCGCATCGCCGCGCGGGCATCGCCGGACCGGGACCGGGCGCGCCAGCGGGCCGTGGTGGCCCAGGCACTGCTCCTGGCGGGGGCGGCGGTGTTGGGGGCGCTCGGAAAATGGGGACTGGCCGCGGCCTTGGCGCTTTCTGGAGGCTGGCATGGCGCGGACCTGTGGCGGCTGCGAAATCCCCGGTTCGCCCAGATCCCGCTCCGGCGGGTGGGCCTGCGGGAGCTGGCCATCTCGACGGTGGTCTCAGCGATGCTGCTCGCGGGCCTGTGGGGCGCGGTCGGTCACCAAGTCGGGGAACTCGCGCCGGAAGCTCTCCGCGACATGGCAGTTCCAGCAGACGGGCTGGGCGCTCGCCAGGACGCTGGGGAGATTCTCGGGGGGGACGTCGCGCCACTCGAAGGTCTTGCGGTCGGAGTTCATCAAGGCGGGGCGGTGCTGCAGCCAATCTCCTTCCCCCACGGACTGGCCGCACAGGACGCAGGTCTTGCCGGCATACCAGCGGCTGAGCATCTGGCGGACCAGGCAGTCTTCCGGCGCTGCTTCAATCTGGCGGAGGCATTCCTGACCGCAGTCCTGGCGCTCCGGCCAGCGGCTACAGTCGCGGAGGCGCAGATCGGGGGCGCCGCCCACCAGCAGGGTAAGGGCGGCGCGGACAGCATTGACTTCGACCGCGGCCGGTTGGCAGGTTTCGGGGCAGGTGATGACGCTGGTCCCGTGGTAGCGTCGCCACGCGGCCGCCAGGATGGGGACGGCCGGGTAAATGGCCAGCAGGACGACTAAGGCGCCAATGACGTAGAGAATGGTGGTCATGGGACACCTCCCAGGGAGCACAAAGCACGCCAAGGGCCAGGGTATTGGGTGGGCGAAGAGCCACAAAGGCGTAAAATGCCCCAAGCCGGGTCAGGATTTGAGGCATTGAAATCCTTGAGTTTGGTAGAGATTTCCTTTGGCACCCACCTTGCAGATCTACGTCGGGATGACCCACAAGGTCGAGATTCCGGACCAGGAGCATTTCGTCCTCCCCGACGCGAGGGCAGGTGTACGCGGATTTGCCGGAGTCTTTATCCGAAGAACTCATCAGGAGGTAAGTCGTGCAATTTACCAGAGCATCTGACTATGCTGTGCGCGTGTTGAGCTATCTGATCAATGCCAACGGGTCGGTGTCGCGGGCGCAGTCCATAGCCGCGGCAACCGAGATTCCCGAAAGCTTCCTGGCCAAGATCCTCGGCCAGTTGTGCCGGTCAGGGCTGGTGCGGTCGCATCGCGGCGCTCGCGGCGGCTTCTCGCTGGCGGCGCCGCCGGACTCGCTCAACCTGCTGCAGGTGGTCGAGGCCATGGAAGGGCCGCTGCGCTTGAACATCTGCGACGCCCCGGAGCGATGCGCCTTCATCGACCTCTGCCCGGTCGAAAAGGCCTGGGAGAAGGCCGAGCAGACCCTGCGCGAGTCCCTGCAAGAGCACAAGCTGGCGGACCTGGCCAGACAGGCCTGCGGCGTGGGCCTGTTCACTAAGAAGATCGCCTGACCCCCGGCCCCCGCTCTACACCTGCTTAACAACCTGGAGCAGGGCTGTGAGCGAGGTCCGGGTGGCGTGGGCTTTGCCTTGGGGACTCCGGTAGTGGGTCTCCAAGGTGAAGGTATCTTTGTAGCCGGTCTGGAGGAGAGCCCGGATCTGGCCCAGGTTGTCGAACTCACCTTCGCCCACCGCGCACCACTCCACCTTGCCGCCGGACCCGTGCCGGTAGTCCCGCAGATGCACATGAAAGATTCGCGCGGGGTCCAGGAGTTTATAACCCTCGGGGAAGGACTTCTCGCCGGCGGTGGCGGCGTTGTTGGGGTCCCAGGTAAGTCCGAAGTTGCTGTCGGGGACGGCTTTCAGCAGACGGGCGGCCTGCGCGCCGGTCCACACGTAGCTGTCTCCCACATTTTCCAAGGCCAACCTGAAACCTCGCGCCTGGGCCCGGCGGGCGGCCTCGCGGACCAGCTCGTAGATGCGCGGATAGGCGTGGCCGTCCGGAGTCTCGCCGCTCTGGTGAGTGAACGCAAACACCCGGATCTTGTCGGCGCCGAGCAGGCGGGCGCGCTCCATGGCCGCGTCGAGCAGCGACCACTGGTTATCGAGAATGGCGCGACCCTGGGCATTATCGGGCGGCAGCGCGATCTTGAAGAAAGCCGTACTCAGAATCGACAGACGGAGGCGGTGCCGGTCGAGTAGCGCTTTGGCCTCGCGGATCTTATCGAGAGGCTGCGAGGTATTGTACTGGCCCCAAAGGGAGCGGACCTCGGCCCAGGAAAGCCCAAACTCCTGGAGGAATCCGGCCGCGGCCAGCAGGTCCTCGTCAATTTCGTCCGTGGTCACTCCCAGCCGGACTTGGCTCAGGGAGGCGGCGCGCGCCCAGGCGGCCAGGGCCGGGGCAACGAAGAAACGGCGTCGGGTCAGCGTGGTCATGAGGGAATTATAGCGCCCGCAGGCCGGAATTGCCGGACGGATCGCGAAGCTGGAGTTGACCAGGGCTCGCTGCGCCCGGAGGATCTGCCGGTGTTGCTCCGATAAGCCGGAGATTGTCGGGGGTCTTGTGGCAAATTGCCCAACTCCGGCGGTTGAAAAGGTCCGGGTGTTGGGGGAAAACGCGCAAGTTGAGGTGGCAACCGGCTGAAATAGCATAGCGTTAGGGGTCCTCGGCAATGGCAAGAAAGATGCGACAGATACGGGCGGGAGGGACGGAACATGAGACTCGGCAAAGTGATGGCGCTGGCAGCCACGATGATCCTCGCGGCCGGACTGGCTTGGGCGGTGGATAAGTCCACCGCGCCCTACATGAAGAGCGTGGAGCCGGCCACGGCCAAAGCCGGCGCCGTAGTCAAAGTGGTGGGCGATTCTCTGGACAAGACACGGGTGGCCGAGGTGTATCTAACCAAGGGGAGCACGGATCTGAAGGTCCAGATCGTGGAGCAGCAGGAGGAGTTCATCCGGATCAAGGTTCCGGCAGAGGTGGCGCCGGGCCGGTACCAACTGATGTTCCTGATGACGGGACCCGATCCAAAGTTGCTGGAGCAGCCGGTATTCCTGCTGGTCGAGTGACCCGGGAGGTGAGTCATGTTGGTGCTGCGGAAGATCCTGGCGCCGGTGGACTTCTCGGACCGCGCGACGGCGGCGGCCCGGCACGCGGTGGCGCTGGCAGAACGGTTTAAGGCTTCCCTGCTCTTCGCGCACGTGATCCCGCCGGCGCCGCCGGAGTACGCCGGCTTCGAGGGAGGGTATTATGCGGCCCGGCTCGGGCCGGTGACGGAGGACGGGCTGCGGCAGGTAGAGCGGCAGTTGCGGGAGTTGGCCGGGCAGGCGGCCGGCGCCCTTCCGTTCGAGACGGTGGTACGGGAAGGGGATCCCGGCCGGGAGATCGCGCGGCTGGCGGCCGAGAGCCGGGCCGATCTGATCGTGATGCCGACTCACGGGTACGGGCCGTTTCGGCGGTTTGTGCTCGGCTCGGTGACGGCGAAAGTACTCCACGACTGCGAGTGCCCCGTATTCACCGGGACCCACGTCGAGGAGGTCCCGGCCGGGGTCCCCGAGCTGTTCCACCGCATTGCCGTGGCGGTGGACCTGCGGGAACACAGCGAAAAGGTGCTGCGATGGGCGGCCTGCTTCGGCGAGGCCTACCACTCCGAGCTGGTGCTGATCCATGCGGCGCCATCCCTGGAGGTCAGCGGGCAGTACATGGGGGCGGAGTGGCGGAGCACCCTGGTCCAAATGGCCACCGCGGAAGCCGACAAGCTCCTGCAGAAGGCGGAGTGCCAAGCCGAGCTGGCGATCGATACCGGAGACGTGACCAAGTACGTCCCGTTGGCGGCGAAGGCGGCCGGGGCCGGTCTGCTGGTGATCGGCCGCAGCGTCCACCAAGGCCTGCTGGGAAGACTACGCACCAACGCCTACGCGCTAATCCGGGAGTCTCCGGTGCCGGTAATCAGCGTTTAGTCAACGAGAGGGAACCATGGTCTTTACAGAGATGATCCACCCCAGCGAGACCGTACGGGAAGTCATGCAGCGGTATCCGGAGACGCGTGGCGTGTTCGAGGAGGCCGGTATTCGGACCTGCTGCTGGGACTGCGCCATCCGTACCGCTGCCCTCCGCGGGGGGGTGGATCTGTCAGGGCTCCTGACAGCGCTCGATCAGGCGGCATACGGTCCGAATTAACCAGTTTCCAACCCGCCCCCATCCTCCCCCCGGTCTGTTCGTGCCGACGCGGCCAGCCTGACTCCCGATACCTATATGGCAGCAGGGAGCGACGCGGCGCCAGTACAGCGCCGGCAACGCCCGGGGGTGGCGGCCGGGGACGCCGTGCCGGTGGTGATGACGGTGGCGGGGCAGTCAAGCCTGCCGGTCACGATGGCTGTGCGCCAGCACGCGGCGGCGGAAGGCGGAGAACAGCCCGCCGGAGGCGCCGGCTTCGTCCTGATCGCGGGCTGTGGCGTCCACGGTCTCGATGCGCAACGCGTCCACCGGCAAGGCCCGGAGCTCTTCGCGGCGCCGCTCGGCCAGGAAGAGCGACGCCTCATCGGCGCCGGTGACCAGATGGACGGTCCGGGCCTGCCGGAGAAAGGCCTCGCTGCCGTCGGCGGGGACGCCGCCCAGATCCACCAGGACATGGTCGTAATGGGATGTCAGGAAGCGCAGCAGGCGCTGGTAGCTCCAGGGGGCGAAGCCATGCGCGGCCGGGCGCTGCGCCGTGGGCAGCAGGTCGTAGCCGGCAGCCCGCAGGCGGCGGTATCCCCAGGTACCCTCGTCGAGCTCGTGGGCGGCAGCGAGGGCTTCGTCGAGGCAGTGGGTCGGGGAGACGCCGGTGCGCAGGGCCAGAACGCCGTTCTGGCGGTCGGCATCGATCACCAGGACCTTGCGGCCGCCGGCGGCCAGGATGCCCGCGTGGTGCAGGGCGGCGGCGGAAGCGCCGTTGCCGGGCTTGGCGGGCAGGAAGGCAACGAGTTTGCGGTGGATCTCGGGGGGGCGGGTTTGAAACGCGTGTACCAGGGCGCCATGGACGTCCTCGGTGGAAAACGGAGCGGTGAGGACGTCGGCGACACCGGCCTCCGCGGCCTGGGCCCGGCGGGGCCGGTCGCACTGGCGAGCGTACCCGATGAGGATCAGGTCGGGCTTGTGCTGGAGCAACTCCGCGGCCAACTCCAGGCTGCGCTCGGAAGGGTGGATTTCGAGGAAGACGGCCTCCGGGTCGAGGACGTTCAGCAGGCGGCCGACATCGTGGACGCTGGGGAACTGGTCGATGGCCTTGAGGAGGCAAACGTCGGAGAACCCGGCACACATCTGTTGCAAGGCCAGCAGCATGCCTGAGGTGGGTCCAATGGCGACGCAGTTCAGCACTGCAATGATTGTAGGACCGAAGTAGGGGGGGAGGACATGAGGACTTTCCCCTAGGACCGGTGGGCGTGATACACTAGCGAACCTTGGCGAGGTGGACCATGAAGATCTGGATGGCCGGGGTGGTGATGACCGTGGGCGCGGCCTGGGCCCAGGACGTGGAGCGCAATTACCAGTTGCACTGCGCGTTCTGCCATGGGCGGGGCGATGACGGGTTCGCGGCGAATCTGAAGAGCCCGCGGCTGCCGCACGCGCCGAGTGACGCGGCGCTGTTCCAGATCATTCAGAACGGGATACCGGGCACCGATATGCCGCCGGCGATCGGCCTCAGCGAGCCGGAGATCCGGGGGCTGGTGCAGTACGTGCGAGCGCTGGGACGAACGGCTCCGGAGCGGGTGGCGGGGAACGCGCGGCACGGAGAGGAGCTGTTCTGGGGGAAAGGGACTTGCGGGGGTTGCCACATGGCGGGGGGCAGAGGCGGCAGGCAGGGACCGGATCTGAGCGAGGTGGGGGCCAAGCGGAGTCCGGCCAATCTGCGGCAGTCGCTGGTGGAGCCGGAGGCGTCGATCGCCGGCGGGTTCGTCCTGGTCAACCTTACGACGAAAGACGGGAAGAAGATCACCGGGGTGCGGCTCAACGAGAACACGTTCTCGATCCAGGTGCGCGATCTACAGGACAAGATTCACTCGCTGCGCAAGAGCGGCCTGGCGGAGGTGAAGCGGGAGCTGGGGAAGTCGACCATGCCGAGTTATAAGAGCCTGAGCGGGCCGGAACTGGACGATCTGGTGGCGTATCTATACTCCCTGAGAGGTGGGCTATGAGGTGGATGATGCTGGCGCTGGCGCTGCCGGTGGCGGCGCAGAACTGGACGACGTTCTCGGGAAACACGCTGGGACACCGGCACTCTCCGTTGAAACAGCTGACCCGGACCAACGCGGCGGCCCTGAAGCCGGTGTGGGTGTATCAGATCGACAAGACCGACAAGTTCGAGGCGTCGCCGGTGGTGGTGGACGGAGTGATGTATATCTCGGAGCCGCCCAGCGACGTGACGGCGCTCGAAACGCGCAGCGGGCGGGTGTTGTGGAAATACCGGCGGGTGCTGCCCGACGACGTGCGCTTTTGCTGCGGGAAGGTGAACCGGGGCGTGGCCGTGCTGGGGGACAAGGTCTACCTGGGGACGCTGGACGCGCACCTGGTGGCCCTGGACGCCGCGACCGGCAACGTGGTGTGGGACGTGGAGGTAGCGTCGCGTAAGAGCGGTTATTCGGTCACCGCGGCGCCGCTGGTGGTGAAGGATAAAGTGATTGTGGGTATTGCCGGTGGGGAGTTCGGGATTCGCGGGTTCCTCGACGCCTATGACGCGAAGACGGGGAAGCGGGCGTGGCGGTTCTGGACGGTGCCGGCAGCCGGGGAGAAGGGCACGGAGACCTGGAAGGGGGAGAGCTACCAGCACGGGTCGGCGGGGACCTGGGTCACCGGGACGTATGATCCCGGCTTGAACCTGATCTACTGGGGAACCGGGAATCCGGGGCCGGACTGGAACGGGGAGACGCGGACCGGAGACAACCTCTACTCGGACGCGGTGATCGCGGTGGACGCCGACACGGGGAAGCTGAAGTGGTATTTCCAGTTTACGCCGCACGACATCCACGACTGGGACTCGACGCAGGTGCCCGTGCTGGCGGACCTGCCGTGGAAAGGGACGGTGCGGAAACTGCTGCTCTTCGCCAACCGGAACGCCTTCTACTACGTCCTGGACCGGGCCACCGGGGAATACCTGCTGGGGAAGCAGTACGTGCGACAGACGTGGGCGCAAAAGGAGCTGGACCCGAAGGGCCGGCCCCTCCGTCTGCCCAATACCGAGCCGACCGAGCAGGGGACGACGGTGTATCCGAACTCGGCGGGGGCCACGAATTTCTACACGCCCTCCTACAGCCCGGTGACCAAGCTGTTCTACGTCAATACGCGGGACGAGGGAGGGGTGTTCTATTCGCGGCGGGACGACTACAAGGAGGGGAGCTGGTTCCTGGCGGGGCGGTTCATCTCCAAGCCCGGGGAGGAGGCCCGGGGGGCGGTGAAGGCGCTGGACCCGGCGACCGGAGTGCCGAAGTGGGAGTTTCCGATGTTCTCGCCGTCCTGGAGCGGGGTGTTGTCGACGGCCGGCGGCCTGGTCTTCGTGGGGGCGCATGAAGGGGACTTCTTCGCGCTCGACGACACCACCGGGAAGCTGCTGTGGCGGTTCCCCACCGGGGGCAAGATCTTCGCCAACCCGGTCAGTTACCTGAGCGAGGGGAAGCAACAGGTGGCCATCGCCGCCGGTCACGCTCTCTTCGCTTTTGGGCTGGAAGGGGAACGCTGAGCGCCGCTCGGCTCCGGGTCTGATCTCACGGAACAGGTTGGCCCTTAGGCGCCTGAGCGGGGAGCAGAAAGGTTTTGATCCACTCACCCTCGCCGCAAACTGTCATACCGGAGAATCGCTTGTACCACTGGCCCTCGGGCACCTCGGGCTCGCTGTCGAGCCACCTTGCCAGCAGTTCTAACTGCGAGGCCGGAATCTTCCGGCTCTGGACGCGGTCCAGCAGATGCTGAAACAGAGCGGGCGGAACGTTTTGTCGGCGGACTCTCGGCAAGGCCTAGATCCCATAGAAGCCGCGAGTGAGACGCTCTCGAATCCGTGCCGCCTCAACCGGATTCGGAGCTGCCGCGAGTCGCTTAGCCAGCAAGCCCAATTCTTCGGGGCCCAGGCGGTTACCCTTGCCTTCCAGGACTGCCAGTTCCGCGGTCTCGAGAGCGACCTCTTCCCCGGTGGGCTTGCGCGCCACGACCCGGCTCCCAATGAGCGCCTGCCGCACGAACCAGTGATAGACGGCCAGGGCGCTCTTGATCACGTCGGTTCGCTTGGAGCCCGTTAACGCGGCCATCTGGTCAACGAGCACAAGCTCGGTCGGTGTCAGGACGGGCTGGATTCTCGCCATACTCGGATATCCTCAGTTTCTGTGCTTATTCTACTCTTTTCTGTCCAGGTTGTCGAGCAGATCGCGCGTTGACAGCCCGGTTCGAATTGACTAACGTGAGAGACGGGCCACAAAAGGGAAGGGGAGTGTGATGACGGTTAGCAGAAGGCGATTATTGCAGTCTTTCGCGCTTGCCGGTGGGTACGGTACGGCGGCGGAGGGAGCGGAGCCCGCACTCCCGCTGGAGGTTCTGCGCCACGTGTCCGCGGCGCACGGAGCCAATCTGAGCGACGATCGGCTGCGGGTGGTCCAGCCGGTCCTCGAGCGGCGCCTCCCGCAGTTGCAGGCCCTCCGCGACTTTGAACTCGACGATACCGTCGAGCCGACCCCGGGAATTCTTTCGTGAGCCATGGCCGCTTCTGAAGTCCTCTTCCGGTCCGTCGCCGAGCTGGCGCCGCTGCTCAAGACTCGCAAACTGTCACCGGTAGAGGTCGTGCGCGCCTTCCTGGATCGCATTGAAGCCGTCAATCTGAAGGTGAATGCCTTCCTCACGGTCACCGCCGAACACGCGCTCGAACAGGCTCGGAAGGCGGAAAAGGAGATCGCCGCCGGCCGTTATCGCGGACCCCTGCATGGGGTGCCCTATGCCCCCAAGGACCTGCTCGCCACCAAAGGCATTCGCACTACCAACGGCTCGAAGGTAACCTCCAACTGGATCCCGGACCACGAATCCACCGTCACCGCGCGTCTCAACCAGGCCGGCGCCATCCTGATCGGCAAGCTCAATCTCCTGGAGTTCGCCATGGGCAGCGGGCAGAAGGGATTGGTGGGGCCCGCCCGCAACCCCTGGGATCTCGCCTATTCTCCCTCCGGATCATCCAGCGGTTCCGGCGCGGCCGTGGCCGCCGGCATGGTTCCTCTGGCCATGGGAAGCGATACCGGGGGCTCGATTCGGAATCAGGCCAAGAGTTGCGGCATTGTGGGTCTGAAGCCGACCTATGGGCGAGTCAGCCGCTTCGGCTGCACCACGCTCAGTTGGACTCTCGACCACGTGGGGCCGATGGCGAAAACCGTCGCCGACGTCGCGCGCCTGCTCCAGGCGATCGCCGGTCCGGACCCGCGAGACCGCACCTCGGCCGCCGCCCCGGTTCCGGATTACGCCAAAACGCTCACCGGCAACGTCAAAGGTTTGCGCATCGGCGTCCCGACCGAGTATTTCTTCGACCACGTCGACGCCGACGCAGAGGCCGCCCTCCGCCGCGCCAACTCCCTGCTGAAGCAACTGGGGGCTGTGTTGGTGGATGTCAAAGTGCGCAACGCTGCCCTTTGCGGCGCCGCCTCCTCGATCATTCTCAATTCCGAAGCCGCCGCATTCCACGGCAAAAGGCTCAAAGAGCACGGGGATCTCCTCGATCCGCTGGTTCGCGAACGCCTCGAAGTGGCCACCTTCCATTCCGCCGTCGACTACATCAAGGCCCTGCGCCTGCGCACGGTCCTGATGGAGGAAATGCGGCGGGTCTTTGAAACCTGCGACGTGTTGATGCTTCCAGCCGG
>JBGOUV010000170.1:0-14024 GCA_041477815.1 Terriglobia bacterium
CCTGGAGCCGGAACCGGTCACGGGCAGCGAGAACTTCTTTGAGCTTGTTCGCAAGTATCAAATAGGTCCGGGTCTGCACATTCTTCGATGTCCCGGGACCAGTTGGCAGGACGTTGTTGAGGCCTGCATTTCGCGGAGTGATGCCATAATCATTGATGTGACGGAGCTATCCTCGAATCTGGCCTGGGAGCTAAAACAAGCGCTGGCAGTCCACTCCGTGGAGAAGATTCTGCTTACATGTGCTACCGATGATGACGACCCAAACCGCTCTGTCCCAGCGCCGGTGGTAGCCAGTTTAGAACAATTGCTGGGCGACGGCTGCCTCGACCGCGTCAAGTTCTTCGTTTACCCACGCAGGATGGCGTCGTATCGCGTGTTCAGCCCTGGTGTGCTGGAGCACGAGTTGGTGCAGCGGCTTCGATATGACCTCTCGTCGTGTATGGCCAGTTCCTCGGCCCAGCTCGAGCAGTTCGAATGCCCCTATTGTTCAAACGAGCTCACATCGAAATCGTACTGCCCAAAATGCGACGTCCTTCTTGACCCAGACGTCGAGCCTTCGGAAGCGCTCTAAAGGGGGAGCGCGGGCTCGACCTCTACCAGGGTGCTGCAGAAGGTCGGGCCGCCTCCCAGATCGGTCAAGCGCGTGTTGGACAGCGCGTTGATATTCCTGCCACCTAGTGACCGTTTGTACCAGCGCTGAGCCGGGTGGAGATGGCGTCCAAGGATTGACTGTTAGTCGCTGCGCAGCGCTACGCTGGGATCGACGGCTGCCGCCCGGCGCGCCGGAAGGTAACTGGCCACGAGTGCCGCGCCGGCAAACACCACACAAGTGCCGGTCAGGGTTACAGGATCAGCAGGACCGACGCCATAAAGCAAGCTGGACATCCAACGCGCGGAGATCAGAGCGGCCACGATGCCCAGAACCAGACCGATGCCGGTAGTGCGCAGGGCTTGGCCCACCACCAGCCACGCCGCATCCGACCTGGTCGCTCCTAAAGCCATCCGGATGCCGATTTCCTGCGTTCGCTGCGTCGCCGCGTACGACATTACGCCGTAAATGCCTAGCATCCCGAGCAACGTCGCGAGGGCGGCAAACAGCCCGATCAGGCCGGCGCGGAAGCGGGGCTGCGCGATGGAGTCCGCCGCGATCTGCTGCATCGTCTTTACGTCCGTCACCACCGCGCGTGAGTTCAACGCCATGGCTTCCCGCCGGATTGCCGCCGCGAGCGGCAGCGGATCTCCAGCGGTGCGCACCAACATCGTCGGGCCATACCAGGGATACTGGCGATAGCTGTAGAAGACCTCCGGCTGAGGGGGCACGTCCAGTGCCGAGCTGCGGACGTCGCCAATGACGCCTACGATTTCACGCCACTCCGGCTGGCCAGGCGCGGGCGGGACTCGAAAATACCCGAATCGCTCCGAGCTGCCCATCGCCACACTCTTCCCGATCGGGTCTGCGCCGGGCCAGTAGCGGCGCGCGGCGGTTTCGTTTACAATCGCCACGAGCTTTCCGTCGCCGGTGTCGCCCTCGGTGAAGAGTCTTCCTTTCTTAAGCGGGATGCCCATGATAGGAAAGTAAGCCGGGGTTACCGCTCGGGTGATCACCTGCGGGGATTCCGACGCGGACCGTGCCGGTCGGCCTTCCAGCGTCACGGGCTGGTCAGGCACTCGTCTGCGGGTGAGTGGAGCCTCACTGACAGCCCCTACCATCCGCACGCCCGGCAGGCCGGCGATCCGCATCATGAGGTCGTGGAAGTAGGGCTGCTGGTTGCCCGGACCGCGGAAAGGGCCAGCGGTGAAATCGAACGAGATTGCCAGCACGTTCTCGGCCTGAAAACCGGGGTCTACGCGCTGCAGTTGCAGGAGGCTACGGATCAGCAAACCCGCGACGGCGACCAGCGCGACAGCGAGCGCCACTTGGCCGGCCATTAACGCCCGCCGGAGCCGACTGCCGCGAGGCGCCTCATGGGTGCGAGCGTTGCCACGCAGAATCGACAGCAGGCTGCCCGATGCCAACTGCACTCCAGGAGCGAGCCCGCAAAGACCTGCGGCCGCCAAGGCAATGGCGATGGCGAAGGCCAGAACGCCCCAGTTCATGCGCGCTCCGGCCACGAGAGGAACGTTGCCGGACATGCCCTGGATAAGCAACCCTTGCGCCCAAAATGCCAATAGAACGCCACCGGCTGCCCCCAGCCCGCTCAGCAATAGACTTTCAACCAGAACCTGCTGAACCAGGCGCGCGGTGCTGGCTCCTAACGCGCTCCGAATCGCCATTTCGCCGCTCCTGGTCAAAGCCCGCGACACCGCGAGGTTCGCCACGTTGGCGCACGCAATCAAAAGCACGCAGCCGACGGCGCCGAACAAGACCAGCAGTCCGGTGCGGTGACTCCCCACCATCTCCGCCCGCAAGGGAACCACCTGGACGTCCGTGACGCTCCCGCCGGCCGGATACCGATCGGAGATTCGCCGGGCCAGGGCGGTCATCTCCGTCCTTGCCCGCTCGATGGTCACGCCGGGCTTCAACCGCCCCACCACGCTGAACCAGGCGCAGCAACGGCCAGCCGCGTCCGGTCCCGGCAAAGGACCTCCGCCCCAAAACGCAATCGGCAAAAACACCTGCGTTCCGGGGGGGAAATCGAAGCTCGCCGGCATGACCCCGACTATGGTGTAAACGCCGCCCCGAAAAGTGTCCACTTCGATGGTCTTGCCGAGGATAGCTGGGTCGCCACGGAATCGCTCTCGCCAGTAGGAATGACTCAGCACCGCCGCCCGATGGTCTCGCAGCCGGTCTTCCTCCGGCGAGAATGTCCGGCCGAGGACGGCTTGGACGCCGAGAGCACGGAAAAAGCCCGAGGAGACATACATCCCGCGCACACGCTCCGACGAGTCCTCCCAGCGCAGGTTGAATGCAGCCACGGTGTCACTGGAGGTGGGCCAGGCTCCCAAGTGTTCGAATACGGTGTTCTGCGCGTCCCAGTCGACGAAATTGGCCGGACTGACGAGCGCGCGCGCGATGCCCTGCTCCGGGTTGCTCGGCCACAACATCGCCAGCCGTTCTTCGTCCGGAAACGGCAGAGGTGTCAGGAAGGCCGCTTGGATCACGCTGAACATGGCCGTATTGGCACCAATGCCCAGGGCCAGAGTGAGCGCTGCCAGCGTGGTGAACGCGGAACTCTTTTGGAGGGATCGAGCCGCTTGGCGGAAGTCTTGCCAGACACTCATACGTTCGCCAGACCAAGAGGACGGCGAAGGGCGGTCAACTGTTAACGGACTCGACCTCTACCAGGGTGCTGTAGAAGGTCGGACCGCCGCCCAGATCGGTCAGGCGCGTGTTGGACAGGGCGTTGATATTATTACCACCCAGGGAGCGCTTATTCCAGCGCACCGACTCCGCGCAGACGACGCCTGGGCTTACGGTGTCGCCTAGCGACGCGATCAGTTGACAGCTTCCTCGCGCGTTGAAGACCTGTACCAGGTCGCCGTGGTTGATCCCTCGGGCGGAGGCGTCGGCGGGATGGATTTCCAGTCGCGATCCGGCGTCCTCCCCTGGCCCGGCGTTGCCGAACGTGGAGTTCACCCGCTCGGCTGCCTTGGGGGACACCAGCTCCAGGGGAAACTTCTTCTCGCCCAGGCGCGACTCTACCGGCGGCTCGTAGCCGGGCAGCGGGTCGGCCAGATTGCACTTCCCCGACGGCGTCTCGAAGGCGCCCTCCGCAAACGGCAGGAACGGCTTCCCCACGTGCAGCCGCACCGAGTGGTCTCTCTCCAGATCCTCCAGGGTGATGCCCTGCACCCAAGGATGATCGGAGTCGAGCAGCGCCCGGATCATGTCGTCTGCGGTGTCGTCGAAGCAGGGGTCCGGAAAGCCCATTCGCTTGGCCAGGCTCCGGAACAGGTCCACGTTCGAGACCGACTCGCCCACCGGCGCGATCGCCGGGCGGGCCAGTTGGAGATAGTAGTGCCCGTAGGCAAAATAGACGTCGGTGTGCTCGAGGAAGGTCGTCGCCGGGAGCAGGAGGTCGGCATAGTCCGCCGTATCGGTCTGGAATTGCTCGCTCACCACGGTGAACAGATCCTCGCGCCGCAGCCCGGCCAGGACCCGGCCCTGGTCCGGACACACCGCCGCCGGATTCGAATTGTAGACGAACAGGGCCTTCACCGGCGGATCGTTCTCCTCGGTCAGGGCCTTTCCGAGCTCGACCATGTTGATGGTGCGGGGCGCGCGGCCCAGGGCCTGGTGGGACAACTCGGGCATCTCCAACTTGTCCCGGCGCAGGCGGAAGGCGTGGCTGGTCGAAAGCTGCAGGCCGCCGCCTACCTCGCGCCAGGACCCCGTTACCGCCGGCAGCATGGCGATGGTCCGGACGGCCATGCCGCCCCGCTCGCCGCGCTGCACGCCGTAGTTGAGCCGGATCGCCGCCGGACGGAGGGTGGCATACTCGCGCGCCAGGCGCACAATGTCGGGCGCGGCAATTCCGGTGAGGGCGGCGACCCGCTCCGGCGGATACTCCTGCACGCGCCGGCGCAGATCCTCGAAGCCAGCGGTGTACCGCTCGACATAGTCCGCGTCATAGAGACCGTCGCCGAGGATGACGTGCAGCATCCCCAGGGCCAGCGCCGTATCGCTGCCCGGGTAGATCGGGATGTGCCAGTCCGCCGCGCGCCCGGTGCGGTTCAGGTGGGGATCGATTACATAAAACTTCGCGCCGTGGCGCCGCGCTTCGACGATGAAGGGCCACAGGTGAACGTTCGTGCCGAGGATGTTGGCGCCCCACGCGATGATCAATTTGGAGTGGCGGAACTGCTCGGGCTCGGTTCCCACGCGGACGCCGTTAGTCAAGGTCATCGCCGCGGCCCCGGCCTCGGCGCAGATGGTGCGGGCCAGGAGCGAGGCGCCCAGCCGGTGAAAGAACCGCCGGTCCATGCCCGAACCGTTCAGGTACCCCATGGTGCCGCCGTAGCTGTAAGGCAGTACCGCCTCGGGTCCCCACTCGGTCGCCACGCGGCGAAGGCCGGCCGCGGCTTCGTCGAGGGCCTGGTCCCAGGTGATCCGCTCGAAGCGTCCTTCTCCCTTCGCGCCCACGCGGCGCATCGGATAGCGCAGGCGGTCGGGTGAGTATACGCGGTCCTGGTATCGGGCCACCTTGGCGCAGAGGAACCCTTGGGTGACGGGGTGGTGGGGGTTGCCCCGCACACGCACGGCGTGGCCGTCTTCTACGTCGACCAGGACCGAGCAGGCGTCCGGGCAGTCGTGGGAGCAGACTGAATAGCGGGTCTCCATCGGGTAATCCTACATGTTATCGTAAGCCTATATGAACCGATTTGTCGCTGTGGTCTTGCTGGCCATCGCCCCTCTCTGGGCTGCTGGGGAACTTTCCAATCGACGCGCCCCGGGGTTTTCGCTGCCCGATGTTAAGCTCAACCAGCACGACCTGGCCGATTACCGGGGCAAGGTGGTGCTGCTCGAGATCATGCTCACCACTTGTCCCCACTGCATCACGTTCGCCCCCATACTGGAAGAGGTCGCCAAAAAATACGCCGGCCGGGTCCAGGTTCTCTCCATCGTCAACCCTCCCGACAGCACCGCCACCGTTAACAAGCTCATCGCCGATCACCGGCTCTCCTATCCGGTCCTGTTCGATTGCGGCCAAGTGGCCGGCTCTTACATGAAGGCCAGTCCCCAGAATCCCAGCTTCGATATTCCCCACCTGTTTCTGATCGATCAGAACGGCCAGATCCGCAACAACTGGGGCTACGGCATGTTCACGCGGGGCATCTTCGAAGGCCGGGCTTTGTTCGACGAAGTCGAGAAGTTCCTTAACCCCAAAAAGTGACCTCTCGCCGCGTCGCCCTCCTTTCGCTGGCCGCGACGTACCTGTTTTTTTTCGAGTACCTCCCGCCCTTTAAGCGGGTCCACCTTCCTTATGATCTGGAGGGCTTCCACTATCCGCTGCTGAACTACGCCGCCAAATCCCTGGGCGAAGGCCGCTTCCCGGAGTGGGACCCCTCTACCTACTGCGGTCTGAGCTTCGCCGGAAACCTCCAGGCCGGCCTGTTCTATCCCCCCAACTGGGTCCTGTTGGCGATTGGCGCGGTTCGCGGCGGCCTGCCCTTCAAGGCCCTGGAGATGGTGGTCCTCCTGCATATCTGGCTGGCCTTCTTCCTCTGCTACCTCTGGCTCCGCCGCCGCTTCGACCTGCTCCCCAGCGTTCTGGCCGCGGCGGTCTATGCCTACAGCGGCTACATGCTCTCTCAGGTCCAGCACTACGGTGTGATCGCAGCAGCGGCCTGGCTCCCGCTGGCTCTCGGGGCGATCGAGGAGCGCGAACGGGGCGCGCTTTGGAAGCTCGCCGCCGCTTCGGCCCTGGCTTTTCTGGCCGGCTATCCGCCGGCCTGGTTCACCTTCGCAATCCTGACGCTGGTTTACGCCGCCGTCGCGCGGTCCTGGCGCCGGATGGTCGAGGTGGCCCTCACCCTGGCCTTCTCGCTGCTCCTGGTCTCCGTCCAACTGCTTCCCGCTCTCGAATCCGCTACCCTCAAGACCCCGGAGAAGAAATACGGCGGCGGCATCCAAGGCGCCGAATTCTATTTGTCCTTCTTCCTCCCCAACTACTTCAACCTCAACCGCTCCTCGAACGCGCCGGGGGAGCCTACGGCTCAATACTTCTACCTGGGGGCTCCGGCCCTCTTCGCCCTGGGCTGGACCCTCTACCGCCGCCGTCTGAACGTCCCGGCCCTGGCCCTCGCCGCCGTATCGTTGGTCTTCATGACCAACCCCTTCCACCTGATCGAGCCGGTCGTCGAGCGCCTCCCCTTCCTCTCCGAGATCTGCCGCGACTGGAACTTCCTGGCCGGACTCACCCTGGCCGCGGCCCTGCTTACCGCCGCTTCCCTGCAAGACTTTCTCGCCCAGTCGCCTCAGCGCCGGGGGCGACTGGGGCAAGGGGGCGAGTGGGCGACTGGGGCGGTGGTCATCGCCTGGTGCCTGCGCCAGTTCCTGATCTGGCTCCCCGGCGGGCGCGATTTCTCCTCCGGTTGGGCTGCTGCGCTGGACCCCACCGTCACCCTGGCCCTCTTTTCCCTGCTCCTGTTCACCTCGCGTTCTCCCGTGCTCCTGTTGATCCTGGTGGGCCTCGATTACAAGGTCTTCGGCTCCGACCGGCGCTTTAACGCCGCCGACTTCGACGCCGACCGCTTCTTCTCCGACGCCCGCGCCTCGCGCCGCCTCGAGTTCCACGGCCTCCACGACCAGGTGTACCGCACCCTCCTCGCCGACCCCGCCTCCCGCCTGGCGATCGACGATCCCGGTCCCCATCCCACCGACTTCCGCCACTACCGTCTGTCCACTCCCCAAGGCTTTGACCCGCTCCTGCCCGCTCCCTATAAACGCGCCATCGAAGCTTTCACCCCCTTCCGTACCGACCGCCTCTTCCCGATCGACCCCGCCAACCAAGCCCTGCTCCAACGCCTCGCCGTCCGCTACTACCTCACCTCCGTGCATTCCTCTTCCCATGCTTTCCTGGCTGCCAGCCCCGACTTCCGCCTCCTGGAGCCCGCCGAGAGCTTCTTCCACGTCTTCGAGTATCTCCACGCCGTCCCGGTTTACCGCTGGGAGAACGTCAGCGGCACGGGCCAGCGCCTCTCCTGGACCCCGGAACGACGGGAGCTGCTGGTCCGCTCCGGCTCGGGCGGGCGCTTCGTGCTCATCGAGCAGTATTTCCCGGGTTGGACCGCGACCATCGACGGCGCCGCCGTCCCGATCGAGCGCTGGGGCGAAGCGTTCCAGTCCGTGCAGGTTCCGGCCGGCGAACATCGAGTACAATTTCTCTTCCGCTCCCGCGGCCTCCGCCTTGGAGCCCTCGTGAGCCTGATCGCCCTGCTAATCCTGTGCCTGGCCGCCCGCTCATCGTCGCCCTGATCGCCCTGTTTGTGGTCCTGGGCTCGCTCTGGATCTCGCGCCCCGGTCTGTACTACGACGAGGTCCTCTTCGTCCAGGCGGCCCACCCGCGCGACGATGTCTCCATCGCTTATACCATGCACTTCCGGGGCCGGCCCGTCGCGCTCATGATCATCAACTACCTGGGAGCCCTGAAAGGCTGGCTCTACGCGCCGCTCTTGCGCCTGTTTCCTCCCTCGGCCGCCCTGGTCCGCCTGCCCATGCTGCTGGCCGGGGCCGCGGCTCTCGGCTTCTTCTATCTTTTCGCCCGCCGCGCCTTCGGGTCCACCGCCGCCCTGGCCGCCCTGGCCCTCGCCGCCACCGACCCTATCTATGTCTTTACCGCCCGCCTCGACTGGGGACCCGTGGCGATCCAGCGCCTCTGTCTCGCCGCCGGCTGTTTCGCCGTGCTCCGCTGGTGGCAGAAGCGCCGCTTCCGGGACCTCTTCGGGGGCTTCTTCGCCTTCGGCCTGGGGGTCTTCGACAAGGCCACCTTCCTCTGGCTGCTGGTGGCCTTGGGCCTTGCCACCGCGCTGGTCTTTTCGCGCCAGGTTTGGCGGAGCCTGCGTTCGCAGGCGCTCCCCCTCGCCCTGGCCGGCTTCCTGCTGGGATCGCTCCCGTTTCTCTACTACTGCTGGAAGTGTCCAGGAGAAACCTTCCGCCCGCAGCTCGATACGCCGGACAAGTACGCCGAGAAACTCCGCAGCGCTCAGTACACGCTCCAAGGCGTCGGGCTGATTGGGTGGTTCAGCCGCGACCCCGACCTGCGGCCGGCGCCTCCCGACTCCGCCCTGGCTCGCTTCGTTTACGCCCTCTCGCCGCGCCAGCCCTTCGTCGAAACCCTGCTGCTGCCCGTTGGCGTCGCCACCCTGCTACTGCTACCCGGCCTGCCCTTCCATCCCTGGGGCCGCGGTATGCTCTTTCTGCTGCTGTTCCTGGTGTTCGCCTTCGCGCAAATGCTCCCCCTCCAGGGCGCCGGCTCCGCCCATCACCTGGCTCTCCTGCTCCCCTTTCCCCACCTCTTCGTAGCTGCCGGCCTGACCGGCGTCCGGGCCCGGATCGACTCCTGGCTCCCGCGCCCCTGGCTTCGCCGCGCCGCCTCCCTGGCGCTCGCGCTCGTGATTACGGTGGTGGCTGCCGCCAACCTGCGCGCCCTCGCCCATCACTACTACCGCATCCTCGCCTTTGGCGGCGCGGGCGGCTGGACCGAAGCCATCTATTCGCTCCACCAGTCCCTGGAACAGTCTCGCGCCGAGAAGATTTTCCTGCTGGACTGGGGGACGATGAATCAGCTCCGGTTCCTCAGCCGGGACCGCCTGCCCCTGGTCGAAGCACCGCAGCCCCAGGGACCCGAGGACCCGGCTCCTTATCTTGCATCCTGGGTGAGCCGCCCCAACGTGGTCTTTGTGAGACCCGCGCCCGGCGAGCCGCCGGTGTTCCCGCAGGTGCTCGTAGCATTCGAGAAAGCGCTGCGGCAACAAGGCAGAGAACCGCGGATCGTGGAAACGGTCCGCGACTATCGAGGGCGGGCGGTTTACGAAATACTGAAGTTGGGAAGCGCCAAACCGCGACCGTGAAGGAGCGGATCCCCGGTTTACGGAAGCATCCGCTCCCCCACGGTCGGGGTGCGGTGCTGCCACGCCGCTAGTATTCCTATCACGCTCAACCCCATCCCGATCCACGCGGTCCACGGACGATAGACCCACTCCACGGTGTGCTCACCCGCCTCCACCGCCACGGCGCGCAAGGCTCCGTAGGCGGCCAGAGCCTTTGCCGGACGCGAATCGATCCGCACCTGCCAGCCCGGAAACAGGGGGTCGGCAAAGACCGCCACGGTCGCGCTGCGGCTGCGGACGCGGGCCGTTACCCGATGGAGTCCCCAAGCGGTCACTTCGACCGATCCGGTCTGCGGGTCGGGCGCCGGCCTGGCTCCGCGACCGGACTCGACCCAGGCGCGCGGAAAGGCGCCGGGATTTCGAAACACCTTCAGCCCGCCGGGCTCCGCGTACACCTCCTCCTGCTCGGGCCGTGTCCTTTCTCTGGCTATCAGGTATACCTGATTCAGCCACAACCCGCTGTTGGCCCAGTCCCGGCCGACGAAGTCGAACAGGTCCGCGCTTACCGACGCCAGATAGCCGCCCGTAGACTCCAGCCCTTCCCAGTCCCCGAGGTTGTAGGGGATCTCCGGGTCATCGGTGTGAAACCGAAACGGCCGCGCCTGCGCCTTCAGAAAATTCACCACGCCCTGGTGTTGCTGCAAGGTCTCCAGGTCGCTTCGCGGCGCGTATAAATAATTGGTTCCGGCCGCCACCTCGACCAGCATCAGCGCCACGATTCCCGGCTTCGACATCCGGTGTACGGCCGCCGCCAGCAGTAGCGCCACGGTTGCGGCCAGCAGGACAGCGTTCCCGCGATCCGACGGGGTCGCCAGCGCCAGCGCCGCCAGCCACCCCAATCCGCCCGTGCCGGCCAACCCTCGCACGACGCGCTGCTTCCAGACGCCCGCCTCGCCCAGCGCATCCATCCCGTGCGCGGCCAGCGCGACCAGCCCAAAATGGCACACCAGCATGGCGTGGCCCGGACTGCGGGCTTTATCCAGAAACGGCGTCACCGCGTACAGCACCCCCTGAAACACCGAGTACGACCCCAGCGCGTAGGCGAGCCCTCCCAGCGCCAGGACGCTATGCAGCTTGACCGCGCGGTTCCGCCACCCGGTCGCCACCCCCACCAGAGCCAAGCTCACCACCGCCAGCCCCACAAACGGATTCGTGGTCCCCTGGTCCAACGGCGCCACCAGCCCCAGGAGCGACAGCGGTACTACCCCGTATGGTTGCTGCGCGAGGTACGGGACCGTTTGATTCCCCCGCACCGCGGACGGCAGATTCACCCAGCGATAGGCCCGGGTCCCGTACTCCCAGGCCGGCAGGAGCGCCGCCGCGCCCACCACTCCCGCAAACAGCGCCACCACGGCGAGACGGCGGAGGTCCCGCCGCGCCAGCAACACGGCGGCCACCGCCAGCGCCACAAAGATCACCGGCTGGTGGTGTCCGGCCAGCAGCGCCACCCCCAACGCGGCCCCGCACAGGGGGGCGTTTCCCCGCTGCAGGAACAGGAACACCAGGGGCGTCCAGACCGCGCCGTTCATCATCTGGGGCCACAGCGTCGTTCCCACGTATCCGGCGTACGAGAATCCCGCTCCGGCCAGCACCGACGCCCAGCGGCTCCGGCCACCCTCGCGGCAGTAGGCGTACATCAACGCCGCCGCCAGCAGATGCATCCCCACGAAGTGCCAGTGCCACCAGTCGATGTTGAGCTTGCCGTCCCGCAAGGGCATTCCGAACAGCAGCCAGTTCAGCGGATACATAGCACCCGGCTGCCACTGTCCGGCCAGCGACTGCCCGCACCATTGGTAGGGATCCCATAGGGGCATCACCCCGGTGTGCCACGCCCGCGCCTGGAACCCGTACCACGGCAATACCTGGTTGACCAGGTCCGGGGAGCTCAAAAAGGTGAACTGGCGGGTGAGGGTCAGCTTCCAATAGAACAGCGCCGTCATCACGGCCAGCGCCGCCAGCGCCCTCACCGGAGCTCCCGGTAGACGGCCAGAGTCTCGCGCGCCGCCCGCGCCCAGGTAAACTGGGCGGCCCTCTCGCGCCCCTTCCGGACCAGATCCGTCGTATCGCCCAGCACTCGCTCTATCCCCGCTCGGATGGACTCGACATCGGTGGGGTCCACCAACACGGCAGCGTCGCCCGCCGCCTCCGCCGTCCCGCTGCGGTTGGAGGTCACGACGGGCAAGCCCGCCGCCATCGCCTCCAGCACCGGTATCCCGAATCCCTCCTCGAGCGAGGGAAACACCAACGCGGTCGCCGTCCGATAGAGGCCGTCCAGCGTGGCACGGTCCACGTACCCCAGGCAGCGGATCCGCTCGCGCGCGGGCGACGCTTCGATCCGGGCATGGATCTCCGCCGCCCCATACCCGTCCGAGCCGGCCAGCACCAGATCCACCTCCAGCATCTCCACAGCCTCCACCAGCCGCGCAATGTTCTTCCGCGTCTGGATAGCCCCGACGTGCAGGAGGAGCGGGTGTTGGGTGTTGGGTGTTGGGTGTTGGGAGGAAGCGTCAACTCCGTGGTGTACTACGCGGAGGCGGGAGGGCTCCACTCCCAACAGTTGTTCCACCTGTTGGGCGGTGTACCGGGATACCGCCACGATCAGGTCGGCGCGGGAGGCGGTCTGGCGGGCCAAGGGAGTGAAGCGCTGCCGGAATTCCGGCGTCGAATACTGGCCGCTCATCACAAACAGATCATGAAAGGTCGCCACCGTGCGGGGGTAGAGGCGGGCGGGGAGGCGCTGGTTTAGCCCGTGAAAGAGGTCCCCACGCGGCGGCGCCCACCAGGGTTCCTCCATCCAACAGCGCCGCGCGTTGGGTCCGGGCCGCCTCTGGGCCAGGGCCAGCAGGAAGCGGTTGGTCCGGTAGCAGAGCAGAAATTTCCAGTCCGGCGCCTCCCGCACCAACTCTTCGATCAACCGCCGGCTATAGACTCCCACCCCCGAGAGCGCTGGACCCAGACTGTAGGTGGCGTCCAGCGCCACCCTCACCGGGCCGCCTCCAGCACCTGCGCCAGAACCTGCTCCGGTTCCGTCCCCTTCCCATCCACCACCACCAGGGTCACCCCTGCCCGACCGGACGGCCGCCACCGCTCCACCATGCGGGAGGAGCTATGTCCGGCAAATATGTCGATGACCGGCACCCCCAGGGCCGCCGCCAGATGCTGGCACGCCGAATCATACCCCACGTACAACCGGCTGGCGGCGATCAGGGCCCCGAACCCCGCCAGGCTTCCCCGCCAGGTCTCGAGGGCTGGGGTCCCCAGCCGGTCCACCAAGGCTTCCACCCGCGCCGTCTCTTCGCCGCCGTCCCCGGTATCGAGGAAGATCCTCCACCCGGCCGAGAGTAGCCCCCGCAGCAGGCGCTCCTCGAACTCTCCGTCCACCCGCTTGCGGGGATTGTCCCCCACTCCGAGATTCACGCTGGCCCATCTCTGCCCACCGGCTTTCTGCCGCGCTGCTTCTACGTCCTGAGGAGGCAGGCTGACCCACGGAAAGACGCGTTCTCCGGCGCCCCACAGCTCGCCGGCCCAGGCTCCTGCCAGGTCCCCCAGCGTCTCCAGGCCCGGACGCGTATATCCCCGGCTCTCCCAGAAGCAGTACGCCCCTTCGTCCTCCACCACCGGCAGCATCCCCAACTGGGTCAGCCGTGAATCCGGATCCACCACCAGGAACTCCCCCTCCCACATCCCGCGTGTCTCCACTCGCACCACTTCCAACAGCCGCTCCCAGGCCCGCAATCGCTCCAGCAGACTGCCGGCGCGAGGATACTCCACCACCAGCGGCGTCACCCGTGGTTGCCCGGCAAACAGCAGCGCCGCCTTAGCGCTCCCCAGCAGCTTTATCTCCGCCTCCGGATACCGCCGCAGCAGTTTCCCCAGGATGACGCTGGTGACGGCCACATCGGCTCCCAGGGTCACCCGCGACAACACTAGAATCTTCCTCACCCTCCCCGCCCGCGCCGGTCGCACTTGCCGCACGCGCTCGGCCCGGCGCACCAAGTCCTCCTCGGTCATTAGCCCATACTGCCGGAGGCGCCGATCCAGCCAGTCCGCCGTCCCCCGGGCGTGTTGCAGCACCTTGGCAAAGAACTGGACATAGATGTCGCACAGATGGGGTTCGAACCCGTCCCCCAGGGTCTCCACCACCTGCCGAAAAATCGCGTCCGCTCCGACCTGCGCCAGCTCGACGTCTTTCGACAGCGCCAGATCCGACAGCAGCACGGCCCCGGCGTCCATCTCCCGCGGCGCTCCCACACACGCCCGCGCCGCCTGCTGCGCCAGACTCGCCGCCTTCGCCGCGTTCAGGTCGTCCACGTCCTTCCAAGGTAACATCGAACCGCTCCGTTGAAAATCACCTCGCGGGGCTGACGACTGGTGGAGGGTTGGCCGGGGTGAGAGTGACCTGGTAGCCCAGCTTGCGCAAGGCCTGGGCCAGTTTTTGGGCCCGCCGTTTTTTAGCTTGGGGCGTGGTCTCC
>JBGOUV010000174.1:0-13634 GCA_041477815.1 Terriglobia bacterium
ATGGACCCTGAGAAGCGAATGGACCGGATCGAGGAGGACCTCGCTACCACCGTCAAGCTGGTCAAGATGAGCATGCAGATCGCCCTGCGGAACCAGCATGCCATCAACGCATTGATCGACGCGCACCTGCGGGCCGATGCCCGCAGGGACAAGGCCGAGGCCCGCCAGCGGCGAAGCGACGAGAAGTTCGATCGCCTGCTAGCCTCCCTGTTTGGCAAAGGCCGCAACGGCGGCAACGGGCGCAAGCGCCAGCAGAAGCCCTTAGCCATTAGCAAGCCTCGCAGCCCGTAGGGAAAACCTTCCTCTCCTCGGTCGTGACTATGTAAGGCGTTGATTCTGCGAAGGTTACTGAGCGCCAATTGGCGCTCAGGTCCATTTGTCGCGGGCTGTTTGGGCGCGCCTCGCGCGCCAGCACCACACCGGCCAAGGTCCCTCGGCTGTCCAGTCCGATGACGAAGTTACTCATCCACCGCAAGCTGATAGAATCGGGGCATTGGCGATCCTGACGATCTCCGCCCAACCTGGAATCCGGTCCGACGACCTGGCCCGTGACGTCGCCTGCCAACTCCAGTTCGACCTGGTCTCGCAGAGCCGTCTGGACAGCCTCTACCAGTCCGAGTTCGCTGGAGCCGACGCTATTCCCGCCCGTGGCTATGCGGACATCGTCATCTCCATGATGGCCCGGCTGGCCACCGAGCATCACCTGGTTTTCGCGGGCGCGGGTGCGCAATACCTGTTCCGCAACTTCCCCGACGTGTTCCGGATTCTGCTGGTGGCGCCGCCGCCGGTGCGGGCGGGCGCGGTGATGGTGGAGCGGTCGCTCGATCGTCCCGCCGCCGCCCTGGCCTTGCGGGAACTCGAGCGGGAGCACTCCATCTGGCTGCGGGCGCGCTTTGGTCGCAGCGCCGCCAAGCTGGCTGCCTTCGACCTCACCTGCAACGCCGAGCGCTGGGATGCCTCCACGCTCGCCGCGACGATGGTCGCCGCCGCCCGCGCCTGCGGCCTGGACCGAGCGCCACTGCTGCCCACCACCGCCGAGCGCCAGATCCAGTTCGAGGTACGGCTCCGCCTCGCCCGTCTGGGCGTGCCGCCTCCGGGCGCCGTCTCGCTTCCCACCCGCCAGTTCGCCCATCCCAGCGAAGAGATCTTCGCCAACCTCCTCGACTTTTATCGCATCGCCTGGGAGTACGAGCCGCGCTCCTTCCCCATCGAGTGGGACGAGCAGGGCCATGTCGTCGAGTCGTTCACGCCGGACTTCTACCTTCCCGAGCTGGACCTCTACATCGAGCTAACCACTATGAAGCAGTCGCTAGTCACCAAGAAGAACCGCAAGATCAAGCGTCTGCGCGAGGTGTACCCGGAGGTCAACGTCCAGGTGTTCTACCAGAAGGACTTCGAGAACCTCATCTTCAAGTACGGTTTGGAGAAGACGGCTGAAATGATAGGATAGCCCTCGATGACCACCCCGCCGGGCATGGAGCGAGTGCTGTTCACGGAAGAGCAGATCCAGACGCGCATTCAGGAAGTGGGAGCCGAGATCTCCAGCGCCTACGAAGGCCGCGAGATCAAGCTCATCGCCGTCTTGAAGGGGTCGGTCTACTTTCTGACCGCCCTGGCCCGCGCTATCACCATCCCGGTGAAATTCGATTTCCTGGCCATCTCGAGTTTCGGGGGCAACCGGCCGGCGCCGGGTGTGGTGCGCATCTCCAAGGACCTGGACGAGACCATCGAAGGCGAGGACGTGCTGCTGGTGGAGGACATCGTCGACACCGGCCTCACCGTCCGCTACCTGCTCCAGACCCTGGCCGGCCGCCAGCCCAACAGCCTCGGCATCTGCACTTTCCTCGACCGCACGCCGCGCCGCCTGGTCCAGATCCCGGTGCGGTTCCGGTGCTTCGAAATCCCGGACCGGTTCGTGGTGGGCTTCGGCCTGGACTACAACCAGCTCTACCGGAATCTGCCCTACGTGGCGGTGCTAAAGCCGTAGTGGCTCGGGTGCTACCATCATTACTATGCCCCTCAGCGCCACGTCATTTGTCGAGGCCAATCGCGACCGCCTCCTCGCCGAGCTGTTCGATTTTCTCCGCATCCCCAGCATCAGCACCTTGCCCGAGCACCGCGCTGACGTCCTCCGCGCCGCGCAATTCGTGGCCTCCAGTCTGGCCACGGCCGGCCTGGAGAACCTGGAGATCATACCCACGGAAGGCCACCCGCTGATTTACGCCGATTGGCTGCACGCCCCCGGCAAGCCCACCGTTCTTTGCTACGGCCATTACGACGTACAGCCGCCCGATCCGCTCGACCTCTGGGTCTCGCCGCCCTTCGACCCCACCATCCGCGACGGCTCCATCTACGCCCGGGGCTCGGCCGACGATAAGGGCCAGATGTACATCCATATTAAGGCTATGGAGGCGCTGCGGGCCCTGCATGGCGGCCGCCTGCCCGTCAACGTGAAGTTCCTCATCGAGGGCGAAGAGGAGATCGGCGGCAAGTCCATCGCCAGGTTTGTGCCCGCCAACAAAGCCAGGCTCCAGGCCGATGTGGCCCTGGTGAGCGACACGGCCCTGTTCCAGGCCGGCCTGCCGACCCTCTGCATCGGCCTGCATGGTCTTATCTATATGGAGTGGGAAGCCGCCGGTCCCTCCCGCGATCTGCACTCCGGGCTTTACGGCGGCGCGGCTCCGAACGCCGTCTTCGGTCTGATTGAGCTGCTGGCGAAGGCCAAGGACGCCGGTGGCGTCATCCGCATCCCCGGCCTCTACGACGATGTCCGGCCGCCCGCTCCGGCCGAGCTCGAAAGCTGGCGCCGCCTGCCCTTCGATGAGAAGGAGTTCCTGGCCCAGGAAGTCGGCTCGGCGTGCCTCACCGGCGAGGCCGGTTATAGCGTCTTCGAGCGGACCTGGGCGCGGCCCACGCTGGAGGTTCACGGCATCGCCGGAGGTTTCACCGCCGCCGGGGCCAAAACCGTGATCCCGGCCAAGGCCACGGCCAAGGTGAGCATCCGGCTGGTACCCGAGCAGGATCCGGACCGCGTGATCCGGCAGGTGCGCGACTTCGTGCGCGCCGCCGCCCCGCCGGGCATTCAGGTGGAGGTACGGGTCCTCAGCGCCGCCCCGGCCACCGTGGTCAACCCGGACCAAGCGGCCATCCGGGTGGCCGCCGAGGCCTTCGGCGAGGTTTTCGGCCGCCAGACCGTGTTCATCCGGTCGGGCGGCTCGGTCCCCATCGTGGGCGACTTCGCCCACCACCTCGGCATCCCCACCGTCATGATGGGCTTCGGACTCCCCGACGACGGTCTCCACTCCCCCAACGAGAAGTTTTCGCTCCATAACTACTATAAGGGCATTCTGGCGGTGGTTCACTTCTTCGAGAAGCTGGCCGCCCCGGCATGACCCCGGCCGGACACCTGCTCTCGGGCTACCTGGTGGGAGACTGGCTTTCCGCCGGCCGGGAACCGCGCCGCCGCCGGATCATCCTGGCTACCGCGGTGGCGGCCGGCCTAGCCCCCGATGGCGACGTGGTCTTCGGGCTTTGGGGTGGCTTCTGGGGGGCCGCTATTCACCGCGGCTTTACCCATTCGCTCTTGGGAGCCCTGGGCTTAGGACTCTTCGCGGCGGCGCTCGTTCGTCATCACCGCCGCGTCCTGTTCGCCGCGGGGTTCCTGGGCGTGCTCAGTCATATCTTCTGGGACACCCTCAACGTCTGGGGCGTCCAGCTCCTGTGGCCGGCGCTCTGGTACCTGCGCGGCAACCTGGTCCACGAGCGTGACCTGTGGGCCCTGGCCCTGGTACTGGTCGGAGCCGTTCTGACCTGGCATGAGCGCCGTCGCGCGGCCGTGGTATGGCTCTTGATCGCCATTCCCGGGTATCTGCTGACCCAAACCCTGTGGCGTCACCACGCCCGTCAACTGGCCCGCAGCGGCCTGGCCGGGCGCCGGGCGGACGTCTACCCAAGCGGCCAGATCCGCTGCGCCTGGATCGCTGTGTCGGCAGGCGCCTCAGACTTGACAGTACATTGTGTCCCGACTCCCTGGGCGGCAGGCCTGGTCCCGGTCACCCGCGTGCCCGCGCCGCGAGAGGACTTCTTCACCCGCGCCTCCCGCACCTCCCCCGCCGTCCGCGAGTTTATCGAGAAGGTTGCCTTCTCGTACGCCGACGAGCAGCCCACCCCGGACGGCGGCGCGCTGGTGGTCTGGCGCGACCTCCGCGAGGCCTACGAACAAGGCCCCGGCGGCGTCCCCACCGGACTTCACGTCCTGCTCAGCCGCGATGGCGCTATCCTGTCCGAACGCCATCGGTGGTGGCTTAAACTCTGGTAATGCTCTACCGCGCCGCGCTCGTCATCGGCTTTCTCGCCCTCGCTTTCTGGCGGCAGGATGAGGCCGGCTTCGGCTACTACCACGACGACACCCTGTATTTCGCCTCGGCCCAGTCGCTGGCCGCCGGCGGCGGTTATGCCCTCCCCAGCATCCCGGGGACTCCGGCCCAGACCAAGTATCCCATCCTCTACCCACTCCTGCTATCCATAGTATGGAAAATCAGCCCGCGCTTCCCGGACAATCTTCCGCTGGCTTTCGGCCTCACCGCACTGTTCGGCGCGGCGCTGGTGGCCGGCTGGCACGCGCTCCTGGAGCAGCTCGGCGCCGGACGACGCGAAGCCTGGATTCTCACCGCCGTCTCCGCCGTCCATCCGTTTCTGCTTTCCCTCACCGGCGCGGTCCTCAGCGATGTTCCCTTCATGGCTTTGGCCGTGTGGGCCGCCGTGCTGGCCGGGCGCGGACTCTGGTGGGCGGCCGCGGCGTGTTCGGTAGCGGCGGTACTCACCCGGTCGATCGGGCTCGCCGTGGTGGCCGGCATCATAGCTACGCTCCTGCTCCGGAAGGCCTGGCGGCACGCCGTCCTCTACACGGCTGTCTGCGTCCCCGTCCTGGCCGCCGGCTTCTGGTGGCCGGCCGCTCACCAGCCGGTTCTCGAAGGGCTCCCCGGCTACCGCCAGACCCTGCTGTTCTACTCCAGCTACGGAGGCTTCTGGAAACTCAGCGTGCCCGATTTCACCGCCGTACGATCCCTGCTCGCCGCCAACGCCCTGGAGGTCCTGAAGGCCCCGGCTACACTCTGCCTCCCCTTACCCCACCTGCCGGACAATATGTATGTGCAAGGTTCGGCGGTGTGCCTGCTGTCGCTGGCCATCCTGGCCGGCGTCGCCCGCCTACCCTTTCATGCGACCCATGTCATCCTGATCTTCTATGCCGCCATAACGCTGCTGTGGAACTACCCGCTGGCCAACCGCTTCCTGGTGGTGTTCCTGCCGCTGTTCTGGCTGGGAGCCGTCCGCCTGGCCTGCGCTCTCCCGCGCCGGCGCCTGCTGGCCCCGCTCGCCATACTGGCGCTCCTCGACGCCGCCTACGCTAACCTATGGTTACTGCCTAAGCAGATGTCGGCGGTCAACGCCGATCGCCAGTCCCTCGCCGGCGAGAAGGAGGAAGTCTACGACTGGATCACCTCGCGCACCACGCCCGCCGACCGCTTCATCGCGTACGAAGACGTGGCCCTCTATCTCCATACCGGCCGCCAGGCGCTGCGGCCCCTGGCCCCGACCAGTCCGCCGAACCTGCACCGCGATCTCCCTCAGCTCGCCGACACCGCCCGTCAGATCCAGGCCCGCTACTGGGTGGTCGCCGGTGACGATTACCAACTGGAGGAATCCGCGACCGTGCTCCAGGAGCGCACCCGCCTGCTGCTCCAGCCGTTCCCGGTGGTGTTCCGCAGCCGGGGAGGACGGGTTTGGATACATCGCGTCGAGGCACACTGACGTTGGCAGCGTGGCGCGCGCCCAGGCGTGCCGCATCGGCACTAGTTCCAGCCTGTTCCCAACGCGTCTGGACCGGGGATCGCATCGGCGGCGCCCTCGTCCGCCCAACGACGGGCCGGGACTCCACGGATGACGGCAACCGGAGTCAAGTGAGCTTCTTGGTGGCGCTGGGGAATTTTCCGATCTGCGGCCCGGGTGAGGTACAGGTCGCCGGCCGTGCCCGCCATGGGGGCAGGCCGGTCGTGGGTCACACCTGGTCGGGCACCACATACGGCTTCCGGTAGGACCGTCGCAGGAGCTTGTCGGCCTCCGGGTCATTCGCGAACTTTCCGGCGGCGGGATCGAAATGCAGCTCGCGCCCGAGCCGGTAGGCGATATTGCCGAGATGACACAAGGCCGTGGAAAGGTGGGTCTCCCGGATCTCGGCGTTCAACAGGCCACCATTCCTGGTGCGGACGGCTGCGATGAAGTTGGCGTAGTGACTGGATTCCGGAAGCGGCGCTGCCTCCACCTCCGGCTCCGGCTTCTTGTTACGGCCCAGCACGACTTGGAACCTGCCGTTCTCGAAGATGTGCAGGTGCCCCTGGGAGCCGAAGAAGTCCCAGGACATGGGCTCCGCCGTGTAGAGGCCGCGAATCACGCCCACGATCGCAGTGCCGTCTGCATACTGCCACGATATGTTCTGGGTATTGGGCGTTTGTCCCTGATCCTTGTAACCGAAGCGGCCGCCCCAAGAGTGGATCTTGACGGGCAGCTCCTTCTTCATTCCCCAGCGGGAGATGTCCACGAGGTGAATGCCGTTGTTCCCCAGTTCTCCGTTGCCGAAGTCCCAGAACCAGTGCCAATTGTAATGGACCAGGTTGGCGTGGTAGGGCTGCTGGGGCGCCGGTCCCAGCCATAGATCCCAGTTGAGCCAGGACGGCGGCGGCTCGACGGGCTTGAACCCGATGGAGTCGCGATTGCCGGGGAAGAACCACTGGGCCAGGTAGAGATCGCCGATGGCGCCCTGGTGCAGCAGTTGGACGGCCTGGCGGAACCGGCCCATCGAACGCCGCTGCGTGCCGCCCTGCACGATGCGGTTGTACTTGCGGGCGGCTTCCACCAGCTTTTGGCCTTCGAAAATATTGTGCGAGACCGGCTTCTCGACGTAGACGTCCTTGCCGGCCTGCATGGCCCACAACGCCGTGAGGGCGTGCCAGTGATTGGTGGTGGCGATGAGAACCGCGTCGATGGTCTTGTCGTCGAAGACCCGCCGCATGTCCGACTCGACGCGCGCGCGCTTGCCGGTGTTCTGCAGAACCCAGGTGGCGGCCTTCTCGGCCCGGTTTCCGTCCGGATCGACCACCGCCCCGACCTCGACCCCGGAGACCTTCGAGAAGGCCTGCAGCAGCTGGGTCCCACGGCTACCTACGCCGATGATGGCCACCCGTACCGTGTCGCCGGGCGCGGCGCCCAGACGCGAGGCTCCCATCAAAGACATGCCGGCGGAGAGGAAGTGGCGTCGCTTCATGGCCGGTATTCTAGCACGCCGGGTCTGGTGCTAGAATACGCCCGGACATGCTCGAAACCGATTTGGGCCTGTTGAGAACCGCCCTCCGCATCGCCCGCGAGGCGCGAGAACACGGCAACCATCCCTTTGGAGCTTTGCTCGCCGACGGACAGGGGAACAGCCTCTTGCGCGCGGAGAATACGGTGGTCACCGCCCGCGACTGTACGGGGCACGCGGAAACCAACCTGATGCGGGAGGCCACCAGGGCATACACGCCCCAAGCGCTCGCCCCCTGCACGCTCTACGCGAGCACCGAGCCTTGCCCGATGTGCGCGGGCGCCATCTTTTGGGGAAATGTGCGGCGAGTCGTCTACGCGCTCAGCGAGGAGGGTTTGTATGATCTTACCGGTGACACGCCGGAGAAACTGCTTCTTACTTGCCGGGAAGTATTCGCGCGGGGCGGACGCTTTGTGGAAGTCATTGGTCCCGCGCTGGAGGAGGAAGCTCGGAAGGTTCACGAAGGCTATTGGAGGCAGTTGCGGTGAGGACCAAGCATCGCTCCCTTTCTCCTCTCTACAAGAAGGCCGTCGCGGGTTGCGGGGGTACCCGGCGGCGACGGTCGCCTTCTATGGCCCCGACGAGAGAGAATGCCGGACCCGACCTGTTGGAACGCTGGCTCTCTGAGACCGGCGACCTGCGGAGGGATCCGGAGAAGTCGTGCGGGTGGTGATGACTGACGGCTGGATCAGGTGTCCGCACGAAGAAGGGATCGACTATCCGGACGGGCCAGTCTGTCCACAGTGCCCGTTCCGGGCGCCAAGGGAGCAGGCAGGCCGTTCGGTATCATAGGAAGGATGCGGCGAAGAGACTTGTTCCGGCTGCCGTTGCTCGCGGCTGTGCCCGCTGGGGACGGCCTCACCCGGGGCGCCTATTCCAGCCCCAAGCCATTCTGGGACCGTGGCCATCGGCTCGACGAGTACGGGATCAACGCGGTGTTTGTACACTCGGGCTCGATTACTGGGGAGCTGATCCGGCGGGCGCGGGCGGAGGGGGCGCGGGTGTTTGCCGAGTTCGCCGCCTGGAACGGAAGCTCCGCACCGCCCGAAGCGCTTCCGGTCGGGGCTGACGGACGGCCCTCGCCGAAGCAAGCCTGGTTCCAGGGCATTTGTCCGACCTATGAGCCGTTCCTGGAGGCCCGGTTGGCCGCCTTGGAGAAGCTGGTCACCACGCACGAGTTGGACGGTGTGTGGCTCGACTACCTCCACTGGCACGCCCAGTTTGAAGACCCTGAGCCGGGGCTGCCCGAGACCTGCTTTAACGCGAGCTGCGTCGAGCGGTTCCGGGGCGACACCGGGGTTCGCGCGGCCGGCCCCGGGGAAATCCTCGCGCGTTATGATGGACAGTGGCGCGACTGGCGGTGCTCGCTGGTGATCGACTTCGCGCGCCGGTGCCGCGCCGTATTGGCCCGGCACGCGCCACGGGCCCTGCTGGGCAACTACCATTGCGCCTGGCGGGACGACGAGCATGGGGGCGCCCGGCGGCGCGTGCTGGGTTTGGATGTGGCGGGACTGGACCAGGCCTTCGACGTGCTTAGCCCCATGGTCTACCATGGACGCTCCGGCCGGCCCGTGGAGTGGGTGCGGCAAAATATCGAGTGGTGGTCCGGCCACACCCACCAGGCCCGCATCTGGCCGATCGTGCAGGCCTACGAGGTCCCGGCGGCGGAGTTCGAGGCGGCGCTGCGGGGCGGGCTGGCGGGAGGGGCCAGCGGCGTGATGATGTTCACCCTGGGGGCGGTGGCCGAGGACCCGGCCAAGCTGGCGGTGCTGAAGCGAGTTTACGGGTGAGTTGGCGCCGTCTGGTGCTGCTCGCGGCGGCGCTCCTGGCGACCGACGGGCTCCTCTACCTAGGTCTGCGGGCAGTCGATACCAGTCGTATCTTCTACGACCGGTCGTCGGCGGTGACCCGGCATCGCCTGGAATACTGGGCCCGCACCAGCTTCGATGCGGAGCTGGGATGGGACATCGGCGCGGAGACCAAGAACAACCTCGGCGCCGCGCGCCACCAGGGGGATTACCCATCCTTGCCGCGCTACAAACTGAAGGCCTTCGGCGATTCGTTTACCTTTGGCTCCGATGTAGGACAGGCACAGACCTGGTCGGTGATCCTGGAGGTCCACACCGGCTGGCACTGCCTGAACTACGGAGTGCCGGGCTATGGGACCGACCAGGCGTTTCTGAAGTACCGCTGCACCAGGGTGCCCACCGAGTGGACGATTCTGGCGATCCAGCAGGAGAACATCGCGCGGCTGGTGAACGTCTACCGGGCCTTCTACATGGAGGACTGGGGTCCGCCGAAGCCGCGTTTTTTTCTGGACGGCCCCGGCCTGCGCCTGGAGCCGAACCCGATTACCCGGCCCGAGGAGGCGCTGCGGTTGCTGGACCCCGCCTTCGTCGAGCGATTGCGGGCCGCGGACTACTGGGCGTATTACAACGAGCGGGTGCTGGGAGCGCCCCGGCGGCTGGAGTGGCCGGCCACCTGGACGATCCTGCGGCATGCCCCGTTTTTCCTGAGCCGGGCGGCCTTAGAGTGGCGGCTGCGGCGCCATCCGACCTATGAAGACGAGGCGCAACGCTTCAAGCTCTACCACCTGTATGACGAATCGACCGAAGCCTTTCAGATCCTCTGCCGGATCATAGACCAGTTCGTCGCCCTGGCGGGGGAGAGAGAAGAGCGGCCGCTGGTGCTGCTCTTCCCGATGCAGCATACCGTAGACCTGATGAAGACCTATAACCGGTCGGTCTATGAGCCGCTGGCCCGGAGGCTCCGCGACCGGAGCATCCCGCATATAGACTACGGTCCGATCTTCGTCCGGGAGCGCTACCAGGGCTACTACCAGCGCTACAACGGTCACCTCTCGCCGGCGGGCAACGACCGCGTGGCCAGCTAAATCATTCACTACCTGGAGCGGTAATGGCCCGGCCGGCGGCCCGCGCCAAGCCGGCGCCGAACTGTTGGCGATCCGTGGCCGTAGGAAAACGGCCCAGCTTGGGATTGCGGCAGATCATCTGCTCCATAATCATGGCCGGTATCCGGCGGTCGTGGAACAGCCCTTGCGCTACGGTCATGCGTCCCGGCTTGCCGGGGGTGGTGGAGGCCTCCTGCACCCGCGCCGGACCGGTGGGGGCGAAGGTGGTGAGGTCCACTAGCGCCTGGTAGAACCGTTGCACTACCGGCACCGGCGGGCCTTCCAGGTACTCGGAGGTCTCGGTGTTGTGCAGGCTGAGGAACAAATCGAGGCGGTGGCCGCCGTCCACCCAGTCGAGCACGGCCTGCCGTTGGGCGGCGATCTCGGGCATCTTCTGCGGGTCCACGGCGTCCCAGTTCCGGTTCAGGTCGTAGCCATGGGCATTGAAGCGAACCCCGCCCCGGGCCACTCCGTCGGGGTCGGCCATCGGAAAAATCTTGAAAATGACTTGGTCGCGGAGGCGCCGGGCGGTGGCGTCGCCGGAGAGCAGGAAGCGCAGGGCGCCGTCGCCCGCCCAGGAACTGCCGGACTCCCAGGAGTGCTGGCGAAACAGGAGCCAGGCCACCTTCTTGCCGGCGTCCGGGACCATGGGATTGGTGATCGTTAGCAGCAGCATGTCCCGGCCGCCGGCGGTCTTGCCGCTTACCTCGCGCCGAAAGTGCGGATGGCTGCGGAAGCCGGCCAGCAGGCTTTCCAGGTCGCGGTTCGTGTAGGGGGGCACGTGGGCGATCCACAGGGGGCTGCGCTCGGCCCGCCAGCGGAGGCGCAGGCGGATCTCGCGGTCGTCCCACTCGACGGTGTCGAAGTGTTTCCAGGTTTTCTGGTCGTAGCTGTAGACCGGATGGGTATCTGCGGTGACGGAGAGGGCTCCGGGCCGGTAGTTGTATTCGCCCACCAGGTCCACCAGGTCGATGGTGACCTGCTGCCCGGCGACGCCGTCTACGCGGAAATAGTACCAATTGGCCTGGCGATTGCGGCCGTCCTGGTCGGTCTCACCCTGCGCCGCGCACCGGAAATGAGTCGCGGCCACCTGCTCCACTCGGCCCAGGCTACCGCCTTCGAAATTGGCGGAAATGCTTGCCGCCAGCAAGAATAGTGGCATCATAAGCGTATGAGAATGTGGCTCGCCGTGGCCCTGCTGGCCGTGCCGGCTTACTCCCAGATTGTAACCGCCGAATGGCTCGAGAAGGAGCGTAAAGATCCGCAGATGGTCATTCTGGATGCGCGCCCCGAGGCCGAATATGCCAAGGGCCACCTGCCTGGAGCGCTGCCCATCAATCTCTACGACCACTTGGTAGACTCGTCGCCCGAAGGGGAGCGGGCTTTCCATCAATGGCTGGCGGAGTCCTTAGGCAAGCTGGGACTGGGTCCCAAAGACCGGGTGGTGGTCTACGAAAACAAGCTGGGGATCCGGGCGGCGCGGGCTTTCTGGATGCTCTGGTACGCCGGTATGCCCCGAGTGGGGCTGCTTCAAGGCGGCTTGGAGGCATGGCGCCAGCGCGGACTGCCCGTTTCCACCGACGAGCCAGCGGCACGGCCTACTACGACCTACAAGCTGAAGCCCCAGAAGAAATGGCTGGCCACCAAGCAGGAGGTGGCGGGCTATGAGAACAACCGCAAGGTAGTGATCCTGGACGTTCGGACCCAGGAGGAGTTCGCGGGCAAGTCGGGCTCGGAGGACTGTGCCCGACAGGGCCGCATACCGGGGGCGGTGTGGGTGGAGTGGACCGAATTCCTCTCGCCCGACCGCTCCCAGCTGCAGGCGCCGGAAAAGCTGGGGATGCTGCTGCTGGAGAAGGGCATCACCCCGGACAAGCAGATCGTGGTCTACTGTCATCGGGGAGCGCGCGCGGCGATGGTATGGGCCGCGCTGGATCAGTTGGGATACCCCAAGATTAAGAACTACGTGGGGTCGTGGCACGACTGGGCGAAGTAGGATAAGGCTCCGGCCGGTCCCCTATCTGCGGGTTAGCGCGCGATCAACGAGCCCAGGAACGACAACCCCGCCGGCGTCTCCTTCAGGACCGGGCCGGGTGTAGTCAGCTTCCGGGCGAACGCCGCAAAGGCGCGCCCCAACTCGGACTTCGGCCCCACCAGCCGCCCTTCCTGGATGGCCCGCCGGGCGCATTGGTAATCGTTCTGGAACACCGCGGCCACCGGCTCTTCGAGAAACCGCCCGATCTCAGCGACGGGGATCTCGTCCTTCTTCCAACGGTTCACAATGATCCCCACCCGCTCAACCGGGATGCCGCGCTCCTTCAGCATGAGGCAACGCTGGCGCGCCAGCACCAGCGACGGCAGCTCCGGCGTGGTCACGACGAACACGCGCCGGGCCCGCCGGACAATTTCTACGGTGGCGTCGTTGACCACCTCCGGCAGGTCCACCACTACCTCATCGTAGCGTCCCCGCACGAACTGTAGTAACTGGTGATATTTGGACCAGGAGATCAGGCCCGGCCGGTTCGGTTGGGGCGTCAGCAGCAGATCGAGACCATGGGCCTGCGCCACGATCCGGCTCCACAGGGTGCCGTCCAGGATGGCCGCATTGTCCAGGGCGTGGAGGATGGAGTATTCCGCCTGCACCTTGAGGAGCACCGAAACCAGACCCGAATGCAGATCGGCGTCGATGACCAGCACCTTCTGATCGAAGTCCTTAGCCAGGCACCCGGCCAGGTTGATGGCGACGGTGGTGGCGCCGCTGCCGGCTTTGGCCGGCAGGAAGGCCAGCAGGTTGCCCTGCAGCTCGGGGCGCGCCTTGCGCATCGCCCGCTCCATGGCCGTCCGCATTCCCTCCAGGCTCAGGGGCGAGGGCAGCATCTCCAGTACACCGGCATCGTAAGCCCTCTCCAGCTCCAGATCCGGCGCGTCCCAGAGGTAGCCGATTACCGCCGCGTGCGAGGCCAGCAGCCGTACTGCTCGGGTCAGCACCAGGGCTTCTTCGAGCGGGTGGAGCTCCGCAAACACCACGTCCGGCTTGAAGGTGTTCATCAACCGGGTCAGCTCATAGGCCGAAGGAAAGGCGTGCATGGTCTTATAAATGCACACCTCCTGGGAGTCCAAGGCGATCCGTTCAATCGTCTTAGACCCCACCCGGTCCTGAGCAAACAGCATCGCGCTGAACATGGGACCCCCACAGAGTTCCAGCATACCCACTGTCATATCCTCTTGGACATCGGGCCAACACCCTAGACCAAGGTCAAAATCGCTGGCGCGCGCTCCTAGGCCGAAGCCACCATTACGTTCCCCGACCGGGCGTGGTAGTGCTGGCGCTTGTGCCAGTACATACGCCGGTCGGCCAAGCCCAGC
>JBGOUV010000583.1:0-2928 GCA_041477815.1 Terriglobia bacterium
CACGGCAACGGCACCCAGGATATCTTCTACACCGATCCCTCGGTCTTCTTCTTCAGCACCCACCAACACCCCTGGTACCCCGGTACCGGCCGCCCCGAAGAAACCGGCGCCGGGGCCGCTAAAGGGACCACCCTCAACTGCCCCCTGCCCGCCGGGTCCGGCCGCGCCGAGATCTACGGCGCTTTCCGCGACAAACTGCTCCCCGCCGCCAAACAGTTCAAGCCCGACCTGGTAATGGTTTCCGCCGGCTTCGATTCGCGCGTAGGCGACCCACTGGGCCGCTTCACCCTCTCCGACCAGGACTTCGCCGACCTCACCACGCTAATGCTGGAGCTGGCGGCCGCCACCGCCCGCGGCCGGCTGATCTCGGTACTGGAGGGCGGCTACAACTTAGCCGGGTTGGCCTCGGCCGCTACGGCCCATGTGAAAGCCCTGGCGCCGGGAGGCTGAACACCTGGCATTCACGGAGCGAAAGGTCGCCAGCGCCGGAGCACTTCGGTGGGAATGAACACTCGCCCCAGCCGATTCGAATGTTAGCCATCCGTTAGCAATGAGAGGGAGCGTTTTTGAGGTGCCGACTGTAAGTTATTGGTGGAGTTGGTTGCGGGGGGTGGATTTGAACCACCGACCTTTGGGTTATGAGCCCAACGAGCTACCAGACTGCTCCACCCCGCACATTGATCGTATCGCAGACGGTGGAACGGTGTCAACTCCGCGTCGTTCAGGGTCGTTCAGGGTCGTTCAGGGTTCAGGGGTCGTTCAGGGGGTGCTAGTCTGAAAGGCCATGCCTCGCATCGGCCTCCATACCTCGATCGCCGATTCTCTCGCCGGCGCCGCCGAAAAGGCTGCCTCGCTAGGCTGCGACGCCTTTCAGATTTTCTCCGCGAGCCCCCGTATGTGGCGCGCTGCGCCGCTCGATGGGGTCGATGTCCGCCGTTTCCGCGACACCCGCGAGCGTCTCGCCCTCACCCCTGTGGCCATCCACGCCAATTACCTGGTGAACCTCGCCGCCGCCGACCCCCTGGTCCGCACGCGGTCGATCGCAGCGTTCCGTGGCGAGATGGAGAGGGCCCTCGCGCTGGGCGCCGACTACCTGGTTCTCCACCCCGGCAGCCATCGCGGCCAGACTGTGGAGCAGTCCCTCCGCACCTTCACCCGATCCATCGGCCAAGCGGCGCGCCGCTTGCGCCTCCACGGTCTCCGCGTGCTGCTCGAGAACACCGCCGGAAGCGGCAATACCCTCGGCCGGGGCGCGGAAGAACTTCTGGAGCTGCGCCGCCTGGTCGACCTTCCCGTCGGCTTCTGCCTCGACACCGCGCATTGCTTTGAAGCCGGCCTGAGTTTCCCGACCCTGCTCGACGCCCTGGGCGACGTCCCGGTCATCCACTGCAACGATTCCCGCACTCCCT
The DNA here is from genome assembly GCA_041477815.1 of Terriglobia bacterium. Classification (GTDB taxonomy): domain Bacteria; phylum Acidobacteriota; class Terriglobia; order Bryobacterales; family JACQDG01; genus JBGOUV01. Next base: position 1,410 of record JBGOUV010000583.1, read on the forward strand.
TCGGCTCCCAGGTCGACCGCCACGAGCACATCGGCAAAGGCGGCATCGGCCGCGCCGGCTTCCGGTTGATCCTGGCCGACTCCCGTCTCCGCGATAAGGCCCTCATCCTCGAAACTCCCGTCGGGCGGCCCGGTGACGAGCGCCGCAACGTTCGGGCGCTCCGTACCCTGAGCAACCCGTAGCCCCCGCCAATCGGGAGTACGTTGGCAGCCGTCTCTGGGGGAACCCATTCCGGAGCACCTCCGGAAAGCGCGGAGATGACCTCCCCAAAAAAACGCGAAGGGCGCGGTCTGGCAACCGCGCCCTCAGGAGAAGCACAAGGAGAAAGGTTCTGCCAATCTCGGTTCCTATTGTCCACAGGGATAGCCCTCCGACCAATAGGCCTCCGGCATCATTTTTCGGTAGTACCTCCCTGCCGCCGTACTAGCACCTCTGATAAACTTCCGCCAGATGCTTCTGCCCCTCCTGGCCCTCCTCCAATTCACGGTCCACCCGCTCGCCACCGGTCCCACCGACCAGGACTACCCGGCTATCGCCTCCGATCGCACCGGGCGTACCTGGGCCGCCTGGGTTGAATTCAATGGGTCCGGCGATACCCTGCAGTTGGCCCCGCTCGAAGGCGGCTATCTGGGCACGGGTTTCCAGGTCAACGAAGGCACAGGCGACCTCCACCGTCCCGCCCTGGCCATCGATCCTCGAGGCGCCGTGTGGTGCGTGTGGTCCGAACAGCGCAACAACAACTGGGACCTCTATGCCCGCTCCTTTACTCGTGGCGTCCCCGGTCCTATCGAGCGCCTCACCTCCGACCCGTTTCCAGACACCAACCCCGTCCTAGCCACTTCCCCCACCGGGCGTATCTGGCTAGCCTGGCAAGGGTCCCGCATTTTTCTCCGTCCCCTCACCGGCGGCAAGTGGGGCCGGCCGATCCCGGTGACTCCTCTAGGCTCCCGTTCCTGGGAGCCCGCTCTGGCCATTGATTCCCGCGGCGTGGTGCTGCTCGCCTGGGACTCCTATCAAAACGGCAACTACGACATTTTCTTCGCCCGCTACGCCAACGACCGCCTGTCTGCTCCCCGTCCCCTCACCTCCGATCCCCGCCTCCAGATCCGCCCGCAGATCGCCGTCGACGCCCAGGACCGCGCCTGGATCGCCTTCGAGGAAGGCTCCGCCGACTGGGGCAAGGACGCCGCCCAGATGACCAAAGGCCTCCACTACGAGCGGAGCGTCCGTCTGCTGGTGGTGGAGGGAGACCGCCTCCTCCAACCTCCCGACCCCGCCGCCGGCCTCCCCCCCATGACCGAGTTCCCCCACCTCGCCTTCGACGGTGCGCAACGCCTCCACCTCCTGGTACGCACCAATACGAATCAACAGATCTGGCGCCTCCAGCACCGCACCTTCGACGGCCGCCAGTGGTCCCCTCCCACGCCCCTGAGCCCCTCCGAAGGGCGCCAAGCGGTTCGCGTCGTCTCCACCCGCGACCCGGAAGGCAACCTCCAGTTCCTCTACGCCGCCGACCTCC
>JBGOUV010000047.1:0-25326 GCA_041477815.1 Terriglobia bacterium
CGCCGGTGCGGTTGAACAGCGTCTCCTCGCCCACCTGCCCGGCCAGGTCGCGCATCTCCGCCGCCGTCACCGCGAACCCCCACGATGAAATGGTGGCCGCCGCCTGCTCCGGCGCCGCCCCCACGATCCCCGCCGGCGCGTTCACCGCGAAGTAGATCCCCGGCGACATCACCGACGCCGCGATGATCGCCATCACCGCCACGAACGACTCCATCAGCATCGACCCGTACCCTACCGGCCAGGCGTGCCACTCTTTGGTGATCAGCTTCGGCGTCGTCCCCGACGAGATCAGCGAGTGGAATCCCGAAATTGCCCCGCAGGCGATGGTGATGAAGCAGAACGGGAAAATCTTTCCTGCGAAAATCGGCCCGGTCCCATCCACAAACCGCGTGAACGCCGGCAGCTCGAGCGACGGTCGCAGGACCACGATCCCCGCTGCCAGCAAGCCCACCGTCCCCAGCTTCACAAACGTGCTCAGGTAATCGCGGGGCGCGAGTAGCAGCCACACCGGCAGCGCCGACGCCGCGAAGCCGTACCCGATGACCGCCAACGCCAGCGGCACGGCCCCCAGGGTGAACCACGGCGCCAGCGCCGGATTCTCGGCCACCATCTTCCCGCCCACGATCCCCAGCATGACCAGCACAAACCCGATAGCCGATACTTCCAATACCTTTCCCGGACGCCAGTATCTTAAATACAGTCCCATGAATACCGCGGTCGGCATGGTGGCGGCGATCGTAAAAGTCCCCCAGGGGCTGCCCTTGAGCGCGTTCACCACCACCAGGGCCACCACTGCCAGCAGGATGATCATGATCATCACCACCGACACCAGCGCCGTCCCGCCGCCCAGGCTGCCGATCTCCTCGCGGGCCATCTGGCCGAGCGACTTCCCGTCCCGCCGCAGCGACGCGAACAGGATGACGAAGTCCTGCACCGCGCCCCCCAGCACCCCGCCGGCCACAATCCACAGGATGCCGGGCAGGTAGCCGAACTGCGCCGCCAGCACCGGACCCACCAGCGGTCCCGGCCCGGCGATGGCCGCAAAGTGATGTCCCAGCACGATCCACTTGTTGGTAGGCACAAAGTCCCGGCCGTTGTTGAGCCGCTCGGCCGGCGTCGCACGCCGGTCGTCGAGGGCCATCACCTTGGCGGCGATGAACCGCCCGTAAAAGCGGAACCCCAGCAGGTACGTGCAGGCCGCCGCCGCCACCAGCCACAAGCTGTTGATGTGCTCGCCCCGGTAGAGCGCCACCCCGCCCAGGCACACCGCCGCCGCCGCCGCCACGGCCATCCAGGCCAGTTTCACCAGTATTGTTTTCATAGGCTGTTTCAGAATTTGGGAAGAGTCCGCAACATGGACGCCGTCGACCCCCCGCCCGCCAGCTTCACCGAATCGAGCACCTGGCGGCTGTTCGCGTGTATGGTCCCGATGTATCGAGTACCCTTGCGATCGATGCCCATCAGAACGACAACATAGGACCGCTCCGGGTACCACAGCAGCTCGAAGTGGATCTCCGCCGACTCCGGTGTGATCCACTGGTCGCGCGCCGGCGGCCCCAGCTTGCGCGCCACGTCGTGCACGATGTCCTCGCGGGTCAGGGCCAGATATCGCTGATCGGCGGTGGCCAGCTGCCGCTTTGCCCACCAGTCCTGCGGCCGCGGCAGCCCCTCGAAAGCGAACACCACCACCAGCAGCGTCGCCGCCACCCCCAGCAGCAGCGCGTACCCGATCATCCGGCCCACCTGCGACTCCGCCGACGGCGGCGGCTCGGGCGGCTCCGGCGCGTCCACCGGTTCCGCCGCCTTCCGCGCCATGCCCTCCCGAGGCGGCGCCGGCATCGACAGCACCTGGCGGTCGTACGGCCACACCGCTCCCCCCTTCAACTCCAGCTCCTTCTTCAACCCCACGATCAGGACCGGCTCATCCGCGCTCGAAATGGTCCCAATGTAGAGTCGCGGAATCCACACCTCGTCCCCCGACCTCGAGTTCACCACCTGCACCTCGGACCAGGTATCCCGCAGGAAGGTCCATTCGTTATACTCGACGTTCCGGATCGCCGGGTAAAACGAAAACGGGCGGTTTCCGAACGATTCCATCGCCGAGGTGCTCAACGGCTCGGGCATGTGCTGTCTCGAGTATATAACAGGCTGTGAAAACTCCCCTACCGCCGCAACACCACCACCCGGAACGTCTCCCCCATACCGTAGAGCAGCGTCTTGAGCGCCATGCGTCGCCGGTGGGCCTCCTGCTCGCCCGACGCCGCCAGCGCCGAGGCAAATTGATCCCGCTCCCCGACCGCCAGCAGAAACCGCGCCTGCGATTCGATCGGCAGCGCCCGCAAACCCAGCTCCTCGGCGCGCTCCACCAGCGGCGTGAACGCCACGTGCGCCGTAATGTCCCGCTCTCCGGGCTCGGCCAGGACGTCTTCCACCGCCGAATGGCGGCAGTACCCCATCAGCGATCCCGCCGGAAACCGCCCCCTTTCCCCCGCTGTGTATCCATAGTCGATAGCCAGCACGTACCCCCGCTCCAGACACCCGGCGATCCGTTCCATCCACCGCAAGGCCTCGAGGCCCGCCTCCGCCACCTCTCCCGCTTCCGGCTACCGCGCATACCGCTCCAAGTACTCCTCCACCGGGCCGCCGGACAGTTCCCCCTCCACCCAACAGAATCGCTCGCCCTGCAGGCCCACGTAACGCTCCCGCCAGCGCCCCCCGTCCCAGCGCGCCACGTGCACCGGCAGGGCGTCGAAGAACTCGTTCGAAAACACCACCCCCCGCACTCGCTCCGGCAGTTCCCCCCGCTGCCGTTCCACCTCCAGGTACGGCACGCCCGGCAGGGCCTCCCGCACCACCTGCGCCGTCTCCCCGCGTCCGGCCCCCAGCTCCACCACGGTGAAGTCCTCCACCCCCAGCTCCTCGCGCCAGGCCCTCATCTGCGCGGCGATCAGCCGCCCGAACACCGGCTGCAACTGGGCATTGGTGTAGTAGTCCCCAGCCATCCCGAAAGGATCCCGCGCCCGGCAGTAGTAACCCCTCTCCGGGTGATACAGGGCCAGCTCCATGAACCGGGCGAAGGGAATCGGCCCCCGCCGCTCAATCTCGTCGCGGATTTCCCTCATTCCTGCATCTGCGGCGTGCGCGCGAACATCTCGACAATGTAATCATGCATCCCGTCGTAGAGCAGCCGCTGAAAGGTCCACGGAAACTGCGCGCTCTCGAAGTCCCGCTCGTGCAGCGGCAGATAGTAGGTATGCAATCCCAGGCCCGGCGCCTTACACTCGATCACCAGCTCGACCTGCCCGAGGTGTTCCCGCGCCGAAAACTCCAGCAGCGGATGCTCGTACCGCCGCGCTTCGGCCTGGGCCATTTCAAGTCGAGTCATCCAGCACCAGCATACAATAGAGGTATGCACCACCGGGACTTCGAGCGGCTGGTCGCGCAGGCCTGGAAGCGCATCCCCCGCGAGTTTCGCGACCGCGTGGAGAACGTCGCCATCGTGGTCGAGCCCGAGCCCACCCACTCCCAGCTCCGCCAGGCCGGCGTCCCCCGGAGCGATACCCTGCTCGGCCTCTACCAGGGCGTCCCCCTCACCCAGCGCGGCTCCTGGTATCAAATGGTGCTGCCCGACAAGATTTCCCTGTTTCAGGGCCCCCTCGAGCGGGAGGCCCATAACCCGGAAGACCTTCCCCGCGTAATCTATGAGACGCTGTGGCACGAGCTAGCCCACTACTTCGGCATGTCCGAAGGACAGGTGCGGGCCGCCGAGCGCCGGCGTCGCCGAACGGAGCGTACCCATGTCCAGAACCCTCTTCGCAACGTTGATCCTGTCGGCGGCGACGGCACTTAGCCTGCCCGCATCCACTACGGTCACGATCGGCCAACCCCTCCCCGCCTTCTCGGTCAACACCATCCACGGCGCCCGTCTGGACATCGCCTCTCTCCGCGGCAAACGGGTGCTCGTCTTTATGTGGGCCTCCTGGTGACTGTGCCGCGAACAACTGCCGGTCTGGCAGGCCTTCTACGAAAAGCATAAGGCGGAAAACTTCGAGCTGGTAGCCGTAGCCATGGACGCCGCCGGCCCCGACCAGCCCCGCCAGTTCTACGACCGGCACCAGGTGACCTTCACCCGCGCCGTCGACCACTCCGACGCCCTCTGGGAGACCCTCGACTTCCAGGTAGTCCCCAACGGTATCTACCTCGACGAGCAAGGCATCGTCCGCTACGCCAAGTTCGGCGGCTTCGAAGCCCGCGATCCCGACGATGTCGCGGCCATCGAACGCCTCCTCGCCTCGTCGCCTCAGTCGCCGCCTCTCCCCGTCGCCTCCCCCGCTCCGGTCGCCCCAGGCCCCGCGCGCCAACTGTTCCAGCGCGGCGTCGAGGCTCTGCAGAAGGGCGACAAAACCGCCGCCGCCCAATACTGGCGCCAAGCCCTCCGGGCCGATCCCAACAACCTCGTCATCCGCAAACAGATCTGGGCCCTGGAGCACCCCGAGCAGTTCTACCCCAAGATCAACCCGGACTGGCAGCGGCAGCAGTTAGCGGAGGAAAGGAAGGAGCAGGGGCGATAGAAACACGCAGGACCGCGTCCCCGAGGTGGGCAGTGCTATTCTTGTTCATTGGCAATGCAGACACGCTCAGACGTAAGCGATAAGGTGATTCACTTTACCAGTGGTGAACCTGATGCGGCGTTTTCCAAGCTGCACTCGATCATTGCCGAACGTCGGCTGGTCGCTGGTAATCTGATAATTCGCGGTGGCTATCGGTGTGTCTGCTTCACTGAAGCACCACTATCCGCCGTCGCGAACGGGTTCGTCAATCGCATTCCCTGGAACCGATACGCACCATTCGGTTTGATGTTCTACAAGACATGGATATTCGCCAGGGGCGGTAGACCCGTGATCTATCAACCCGCGTGCGATTTCGAAGGGTTGCCTGCGGAGATACGCTGGCGTCATGTGCGTTACGAACCGATTACGAATCCGCCAATCGACTTTACTTGGGAGCGGGAATGGAGACTGCCTTGCGATGAGTTGACCTTTTCCCCAGCGGAGCCTGTCATCGTTGTGCCGAACGGAGAATGGGTCTCTTATCTGCTCGATGTTCACAGCAGTGAGCAGGACATGGTTGTCGAAGCGTATGAGACCGCGTTTGAGCGCGAAATCGCCGAACAATTAAGGAATCCCTTTCGATGGCGAATCGTCACACTCGGATGAGCAGTTTCGCTCGGATAGCGCCGGCTCAATGGAAGAAAATGGAAGAAAAGATCTTGGCGACGAGGTGGCGGACTCAAATCCGGACGGGCGAGCCAACTTGAGATCCTCAGCCTGCTTACATCGAACGCCGGTTCGCACGCCGAACCAGAAGAAAGCCCGTGTCGTTGCTGACTGCCAATCAGACATAGGCTCTACCTCGGCCTACTGCTCCGCGGAAATCTTGATAGCAACAATACGATCGAGCCGCGTGTCGCGCGCCTTCCACACCTGCCCCATGCCGCCCGCGCCAATGCGCGAAAGAATTTCGTACGGTCCGAGTTTTGCGCCCGGCTTCAGTTCCATGGAAGTGAACTAGTCCTCCGCCCGGACCCACCCATACGCCCCATTCCCCCGCAAACCGCCCTCCTCCAGGTACGCCGTCTTCGCCCGCGTCAGGGCGTCCTCCGGCAGCGCCTTCCGCTGCTTCTTCACGTCGATGCCGTACACCCGCGCCGCGTTCAGCCCGAAAATCCTGGCCTTATCATCCTTGGTCAGCTTCTTGTATCCGAACTTCTCGCACAGTTCGTCCGAGATCTGGAAGCGCTTGAAAGCGTCGATGACCCATTGGGGCGAGCCCCACCAGAGGCAGTCGGTGCCCCAAATGACATGGTCCGCACCGTAATACTTAAGGTTCTTCCCCATCCCGTGCATGGCCATGGCCGGGTTGGCGATCACCAGCGGGCCGAAAAAGCTGCCGATCTCGCAGTACACATTATTGATCTTCGGGTTCCGCCGCTTGATACCCATCAGGACGTCGTGCCAGGCGAAGTCGCCGGTGGTCGGGTCGAAGCTCTCTTGAAACTCCGGCTCGCTGGTCCCGTGCTGGAGCGCCGAGTGATAGATGATGAAGGTCAGGTCCGGGTTGTTCAAGGCCGCCTTCTCGACGTCCTTGGGGTTGGCCAGGTGACCCAGCGTGCGCGACTGGTAGGAGTAACCCTTATGCACACTGAATATCTTCATGCCGCGCTTGCGGGATTCCTCGTAGAACCAGGCCGCCTTGTCGTCATCGAGCTGGAACCCGCCCCCCGACTGGCCCGGGTCGCTATGGCAATACCACTTCCAGGACGCGATCCCGTACTGCTTCAGCTCGCGGTCCATCTGCTCGAAGGTGGCCGCCCGATCGAGCTTGTTGGCCGCACGGTCCCAGTAATGGTTAGGAGCCAGGTTGCCCTGGCACACGGCCCGCACCGAGCCCGACAGCTCGTTGATCTCCCGGGCCGCCTGCGACATCAGCCAGCTCGGCAGGATGCCGCCCCGCCGGTCGCGCCCTTCGGGGACCTGGCCCGCGGCGTCGCGCAGGATCTCGCGGCCCGGCACCCCCGAGACGACGATCATGTCGGTTTCGCTGTCGAAGAAAATCTCCTTGAGGAAGTTCTTGTACCCATAAGCCGCGGCGTCGTTGGTCAGGCTGAAGCCCATGTTCTTGACGAACTCGCTGTTGCGGAAGTTCAGCGCCAGGCCGTTGGTGAAGTGGGTCTGGACGTCCAGGACGAAGTACTCGCCCTTCGGCCACTTCTCCTCGGCGGCGGCCGGCTCCAGGGCCTCGGCTTCCTCTATCTCGAATGCCTTGCCGTATACCTGGTTCATAGCCAGCCAGCACGTGGCCAGCCCCATGGAGCTGCCCATGAACCGCCGCCGGTCCATCCCCAGCTTCTTGGACTTTGCGGCGGCCATCTCGCCGATCAGGTACTCCACGTGTTTCTGCCGCTGGTTCTGGGGACGCGGGATGAACTCCTCGTTGGAAACCATTTGCGTGGGCACCGGCGAGTCGACGCCCTTCTGCAAGTCCCGCTGAATCTTACGAGTCCACATCAGCTCCTCCTGGGGCGGTCACCGGCCGCCGACCGTCATTTCCCGGATCTTCAGGGTAGGCGCGGCCACCGCCCCGCGGAACTCCAGGTCCGAGCCGACCATCTCAATATCCTCGAGCATGCGGTTCAGGTTCCCGGCGATGGTTACCTCCTGCACCGGAAACGCCAGCTCGCCATTGCGAATCCACAACCCGGCGGCCCCCCGGGAATAATCGCCCGTCACCATATTGACACCAAATCCAATCAGCTCGGTGACATAAAATCCGTCCGGGACGGAAGCGATGATCTGCTCCGGGGTATGCGGGCCGGCCTGGAGATAGAGGTTCCCCGGACCGATCCCGGGGTTGCCCGCCAGGCTCCGGGAAGCGTTTCCGGTAGTCGTGAGACCCAGCTTGCGGGCAGTATAGCTATTGAGCAGGTAGTTGCGCAGGACGCCGTTCTCAATCACCAGGGTCCGGCGGGTGGGGACGCCCTCGTCGTCAAACGGAGAGGTCCCCAAGCCGCCCGGCAGCAGGCCGTCGTCCACCACGGTCACCCCGTCCGCCGCCACCCGCTCGCCCAGCTTGCCGGCCAGGAAGGAAGCGTGCCGGTAGATGGAGTCGCCGCTCACCGCCTCGAACAGGTTGCTGAGCAAGGTGCGGGCCGTGCGGGGCTCGAAGACCACCGGTACCCGCGTAGTCTCAACCTTCACCGCCCCCAGCCGCTGCAACGCCCGTTCGGCCGCCCGCCGCCCCACCTGGTCGGCCGGCTCCAGCACCGCGAAGCTCCTCCCGGTAGTGAACCACCAGTCCCGCTGCATGTCCTCGCCCGACTGGGCCACCGGTACTGTTGAGATCGAGCACAAGCTGCGCCGATACTCCCCCTTAAACCCCCGCGAGTTGACCAACAGCCGCCGTCCCCAACCGCTGCCGCAGGAGCCGCCCTCAGAGTTGGTGATCCGAGGATCCAGATCCAGCGCCGCCCGCTCACACTGTTTGGCCAAGGCGATCTTCTCCTCCGCCGGCAAGTCCCGGACGTCCTCATGAAACAGCTCCAGGTCCGCGACCGCCGACCCCAGCTCCCCCGCCTCGGGCAACCCATGACAAGGATCTTCCGACGTGATCCGCGCCAGCCCCACCGCCGACTCCACCAGCTTCTCCAGCCCCGCCGCCGACAAATCCGACGTATAGGCCGACCCGCTACAATGTCCGATCAGAACCCGCAACCCCACAGCCTTCGAGCCGGCCTCTTTGACGCTCTCCACCTCTCCCAGCCGAACGTTCGCCGAAAACTCCTCCCCCTCGGCGAACACGCACTCGGCATCAGTGGCGCCAGCCTGAAGGGCCCGGCCCACCACGTCGGAGGCGGCCTGGATCAACCAACCCCCCCCACCGTCAGCCTCTCGACCTTAATAGTAGGGATCCCCACCCCCACCGGCACGCTCTGTCCCTCTTTGCCGCAGGTACCGATACCGTGGTCGAGCCGCAGGTCGTGGCCGACCATGGTCACCTTGGTCATGACGTCGGGGCCGTTGCCGATCAGGGTCGCGTTGCGGATCGGACGGGTCAGGTGGCCGTCCTCGATCAGGTAGCTCTCGGACGCCGAGAACACAAACTTGCCACTGGTGATATCCACCTGACCACCGCCGAAGGTGACGCAATACAGTCCCCGGCTAACCGAGCGCAAAATGTCCTGAGGATCGTCCTCGCCGGCCAGCAGGAAGGTATTGGTCATGCGCGGCATGGGCATGTGCTGGTAGCTCTCGCGGCGGCCGTTGCCGGTGGGCGCCGCGCCCAGCAGCCGGCTCGACAACTTGTCCTGCAGGTACCCCTTCAGAATACCCTTCTCGATCAGGACAGTCTGGCTGGTAGGGTAGCCCTCGTCGTCCACGTTCAGCGACCCGCGGCGGCCGGGCATCGTCCCGTCGTCGACCACCGTACACAGCGGGCTCGCCACCTGCCGTCCGATCAAGCCGGAAAACGCCGAGACCTTCTTGCGGTTAAAGTCCGCCTCCAGCCCGTGACCCACGGCTTCGTGCAGCAATATCCCCGGCCAACCCGGTCCCAGCACCACGGTCATTTCGCCGGCTGGAGCATCCGCGGCATCGAGTTGTACGATGGCCTGTCGGGCAGCCTCCCGCGCGAAGTCCTCCGGCGTGCGAGCGGTCTGGAAGTAATCGAGCGTCACCCGCCCCCCGCCGCCGTCCATGCCCCGCTGGATGTTCGGCCCTTCGCGCGCCATGGCCAGCACGCTCAGCCGGGCCAGGGGCTGGAAGTCCTCGGTCAGGCGGCCCTCCGAGGTGGCGATCAGGATGTGGCGGTTCTCGTCGGCGTAGCCGGCCCGGACCTGAAAGATCCGGCTGTCGCAGGCCCGAGCCGCCTGATCGGCGCGCTGGAGCAACGCCAACTTCGCCAGCAGATCCCCGTCCTGACCCACGCCGGCCGCCGGATAAAGGTTGTGGAGACCGCTCCCCGCGTTCACCGGCGCCGGCTCGACGGGTCCCGGACCGGCGGCGATCTGGGCCGCCGTCCGCGCCGCCCGCAGGATCTTCTCCGGTGCCAGGTCGTCCGTATAGGCGTACCCGGTCTTCTCCCCGCTCAGCACCCGGATTCCGCAGCCCACCGAAATCCCCTGACTGGCGCTCTTGATCAGCGACTCGTCCAGGCTCAGCGATGTGGTGGCCTGGTACTCGAAGTAAAGATCCGCGTACTCGCCGCCGCGGCCAAGGGCTTCGCCCAGGTAGCGCTCCAGGTCGCGCGGGGTGAGGTTGTAGCGGTCGCGGAAGAACATAAGCCTACCCTACAGGGTAGCACCAGACGCTCCGCCTCGGCCTTGACAGGTTTCTCTCACAAACGTTCCCGATTATGGGAAAATTAAGGAAATGTGACCGTTTGTGGAGGCGCCGCTGGTGAATTCCCCGCCGCCGAGCGCACCCTATCAACGGGGGAAGTGCCAAACCAGGGGGACGAGCCCCGATGAAACTCGAACACGTGAGGACAGCATGAACACTTCCAGTATGCCACCCTGCGGCGCGCGCTGGTTTTTCTTGCCGTAGCCGGATGGTCCGCCGGCGCTCAAACGGTCGCGTATGTCACCCACGGCACCAAGGCGCTTTCCGTAATTGACTTCGCCGCCAGGCGCACCCTGACCACCATCCCTCTGGAAGGAGATGCCATCGGGCTGGCATTCAGTCCCGACGGCGCCCGTCTCTACGTCTCCGATCGGACCAATGGCGTGGCGATTATCGATACGGCGACCAACACCGTCACCGGCCGCATCAATACCGGTCCGGCTGATGACCTGGTGCTGACTCCGGATGGGACGAAATTGCACGTCAGCATTGGCAGAGGTGGGGATCTGGTCGTCGATGTGGCCACGGGCCAAACCATCGCTGCTCTGCCGCGGAGCGGCGGGGTTTTCTCTCCCGATGGGTCGCGCCTCTATACCACTTACCGCAGCAACGTGAGCATCATCGATGCGGCCGCCAATCAAGTCGTAGGCGAAGTCCCTGCCATCAGTCCGTCCGCGGTCGCCATTACACCCGATGGGCGGCGCGTGTATGTCACCAATACCCTCGATCTCCCCGGCGGGCTTTGCAATGCGCCGGATTTTGAGGGACTGCAGATCCTCGATACCCAGTCGGGCCGCATGCGCAAGAGCCTCAAATTGGGTGGCCGAAGCTGCGTGGTCTCGGTCGTGATCTCGCCGGATGGCCGCCGCGCGTACGTTGCGGAGGAGGCCTATGTCAATTCCTTGCCGATCGTTCATGTGATCGATGTGGCCACCGAGGAGCAGATTGGGAACTTCGACCTCTCCCCGGGCGAGAGCTACGGTTTGGCCATTTCCGCGGATGGAAAGACTCTGTTTGCGGTCGGAAACTCCCGTTTCCAAATCGTCGATCTGGCTAGCGGCAGGATGGACGGGTTCACCATTGCCGACGATTCGGTCCGCATCGCCCTGCGACCCATGCCTCCCGCTTTGGCCGAGGTGTCCCTCGTGAATGGCGCGACCTTCGAGGCCAAGGTCGCACGCGGAAGTTTGGCATCGGTGGTCGGAACCGGTCTGGCCCGCGGGTGGCAATCGGCGGCCGGGACGCCGCTGCCGACCTCGTTGCTGGATACGCGGGTATTCATAAACGGCACGCCGGCGCCGATAGTCTTCACGTCCGACGGTCAAGTAAACGTTCAGGTCCCTTGGGAGGCCGGAGCAGGGCCGGCTTCCTTGCGCGTGACGCGAGGGCCCCTCAGCAGCGAAATCAGGACCATCACCATTGACGATGTGGCGCCGGGCATCTTCGTTATGGATGCGAACGGCACGGGCGCCATCACACGCGCGGACACTTTTCAACTGATTACGCCGCAGAATCCGGCTCGCGCCGGAGACCTCCTGACACTGTTCATGACGGGCCTTGGCGGGGTGAAGGGGGCCGTGACTTCCGGACAGGCGCCGCCATCGCCGGCGGAAACGATGGAAGCGCCGCGGGTAACGATTGGCGGCGCCGTGGCGGAGGTTGTTTTTTCCGGACTCAGCACGCAATACCCCGGCTTGTACCAGGTGAACGTCCGCGTTCCCCCCGGAGTTTCCGCGGGCGCCGCCGTGGCGGTGGCGGTTACCATCGCAGGCAGGACCTCGAATATCGTGACGACGGCGGTGCGGTAGGAGGCTATGTCCGGAAAATAGGCCTCCCCACCGACCGCCGCGCCACCTCCACAAACCCCGCCTCCCGAAACGCCCCCGCCAACCCCGTCCAGGCGAATGCGTCCGGCATCGTCCCCCTCCGCGGCTCCACCGGATACCCCTCCACGATCTTCGCTCCCCGGCTCCGCGCGAATCTTACCGCTGCCTCCAGCAGCCTCCGGGTCACCCCCTTCCGCCGCCACGGTCGCGCCACGAAAAAACAGGTGACGCTCCACACCGGCTGCTCGTCCACCCGCTTCAAGATGCGCGACCGCTCCAGCACCGGGTATGTCTCTCTCGGTCCCACCGCGCACCAAGCCACCGCTTTCCCCTCCGCGTACGCCAGGACCCCCAGCGGATCGCCTGCCTCCACAAGTTTGCGGAAGGCCCTCCGGTTGCCCTCCCCCTTCTGCCTGGTCCACTCCGGCCGCCGCAGCCGCCAAAACATGCACCAGCACCCCGCGCAAGCACCCCGCGGCCCGAACAACGCCTCCAGGTCTCCCCACCGCTCCGGCGTCAGTGGATGAAACTCAAGCCCGGACACGCTCGATGGCCTCCGCCACCGCCAGCACCTTCATGTCTTCCCACCGCCGCCCCACCACTTGCACCCCGATCGGCAGGCCCTCCTCCGACCGCGACAAAGGCAGCACCACCACCGGACTGCCGGTCAGGTTGAACGGCCCCGTGTAAGCCAGGCCTCCCATCCAGTACGGCACGGTCCGGTCGTCCACCTGCACCGGCGTACCCGCCGGACAATGCGGAATCGCCGGCCCCACCGTGACCGGACACAGCAGCGCGTCAAAGCCGGTCAGGAACCGCTCCAGCGCCCCGATCAGCGCATCCCGCGCCGTCATCGTGGCGGTGAACAGCTTCATGCCGGCGTTCAGGCAACCGTGTACCGCGCGGCCGATGGGATCCTCGGACTCCGGTCCGGCCCCCAGACCCGCCGCGAACTGCGCCTCCAACTCCGCCGGCATCGACGAGCCGATCTCGCACCACAGCAGGCTCCCGAACGCGTCCCACACCTGCGGAAAGCTGAACCCCTCCGGCGCCCGCCGCTCCACCCGCCAGCCGGCCTGCTCCAGCTTGGCGGCCAGTCCGGCTAGGGCCCTTCGCGTCCCCGCCGTCACCGGACACCCGCCAAAATCTTCGATCCAGGCCACCGTGGGCCGCTCGACCCCAACCGGCTCCAGCGGCGCCGGCGGTGTCTCCCAGTAATTCCCATCGGGACCCGCGATCACCTGCAGCGCCAGCCGCAGATCGCCGACCGACCGCGCCAGCGGCCCCAGCACCGCCATGTGCCGCATCCCGCGCGGCACTCCCGGCAGCTCCGGGATATGCCCCGTAATCGGCACCCGGTGCTCGGTCGGCTTCAGCGAATAGACCCCGCAGTAGTGCGCCGGAATCCGCACCGACCCGCCGAGGTCGCTCCCGATCTCCAGCGGCGACATCCCCGCCGCCACCGCCGCCGCGCCCCCGCCGGTCGAGCCACCCGGCGTCCGCCCCAGGTTCCAGGGGTTGTTCCCGCGCCCCAGCAGCGGACTGTCGCACTGATAGTTCATCGCCAGCAGAGGCAGGTTGGTCTTCCCCAGGATCACCGCCCCCGCCGCCCGCATCCGCGCCACCGCCGTCGCGTCGGCAGCCGGCACGTGCTCCGCCAGCGGCGGGAACCCGGCCGTCGTGCGCAGCCCCGCCGTCTCCAGCGAGTCCTTGATCGTGACCGGCACGCCGTGCAGCGGACCCCACCAGGCGCCCTTTGCCAGCGCCGCGTCCGCCTCCCGAGCCCTTCGCCGCGCCCCCTCTTCGTCCACCAGCACAATGGCGTTCAGCTCCCCATTGCGCTCGCCGATCCGCGCCAAGTGCGCCTCCAGCACTTCGACCGCCGACCACCGCCGTAGCCGGATCCCCAGCGCCAGTTCCTCCGCCGTGCGGGAAGTCATGTCAGAACGCTCCGTTCACCGCCGCCGTGTCGATGTACTCCCGCAACACGGTGATCTTGCCGTCCTTCACCGTCCACACGTGGCACCAGTCGGCGTCAAAGGCCCGGCCCGTCGTCTTCGGCCGCAGCCGCTCCCTCCCCAGCACCACCACCCGGTTGCCCGATCCCAAAAACTCCGTGGCCTCGAACACCTCGAAGTCGGCCGACGCCCCGATGGCGGCAAAGAAACTTCCTACCTGCGTCCGCCCGCGCCGCCGGCCCGCCCACGGCACCTCCGCCGCTCCGGGCGCCAGCGAGTCCACGTCCTCCGCCAGCAGGTTCAGCACCCCGGAAATGTCGCCCTTCCCGAAACATTCATACGCCTTCTGCACCACCGCCACCGCATCGCTCATCCTTCCAGCACCTCCACTCGGCTCGCGATCTCCTCGCGCGGGATCAGCGCCGACCAGTATGCCACGACTTCATGCACCGCCGGCTTACCCTCCCCGAACCCCGTCGCCGTCGGCGGGCCGTTCAGCACCAGCGGAATCACCTCCCGCGTGAACCGGTCCACCGCCCTCCGGTTCGGCCCCCGCACCCCGATGCGCAACTGCACCTCCGGCGGGTCCGGCGCCGCCGCCGCGATCGGACCGTGACAGGCATTCACCCCTAAAAACTCAGTATGAATCTCGTCAAATCCGAGGCCGATCCGCTCCAGCCGCTGCCGCACGATCCGGTCCGCCGCCGCGGCTTTTTCTCGCGCCTGCGGCCAACTGTACACCAGCGTCCCCACCGCCTTCCACCCCGCCGCATACGCGATCGAGACTTTCAAGTACGGGGTCCGCGGCCCCCCGCGAATCCCGCTCACCTCCACCCGGTCCGCCCCCGCCTCCTGCAATCGAATCGTGGTGAAATCGGCCACGCAGTCCGGCGTGATGTATTGGCGCGGGTCCCCCAACTCGTAGAGCAGTTGTTCCTTCACCACCGCCATCGACACCCGCCCGCCGGTCCCTTCATGTTTCGTGACGCAGAAGCTTCCATCCTCCCGCGCCTCGACAATCGGATAACCAATACCCGCCAGGTCCGGAATTGTCTGCCAGTCCACCTGGCAGTTCCCCCCGGTGGTCTGGGCCCCACACTCAATGATGTGGCCGGCGATGGTTCCGGCCGCCAGCCGGTCCCAATCCTGCGGCCCCCACCCAAACTCGTGCACCATGGGCGCCAGCGTCAGCGCGGTATCGGTCGATCGCCCGGCAATGACCACCTGCGCCCCGGTTCCGAGCGCCTCCGCCAGCGGAAAGGCCCCCAAGTACGCATTTGCGCTCAGCACGCGGTCCCGAATCGAAGCCAGCGGCTTCCCCGTATCGAGATCCCGCATCTCGACCCCCCGCGCCAGCAGGTCGTCCAGCCGGTCGTAGATGTCATCGCCCGTGACCACCGCGACCCTCCGCCCGGGCGCCGCCCGCACCACCGCCTCCGCGCACGCCCGTGGATTCACGCCCCCAGCATTGGCGATCACCCGCGCCGTCCCCAGCCGCGGCCCGATCCGCTCCATCAACGTGACGAAGTCCCGCGCATACCCCTGACTAGGGTCGGCCCTCTTCTGCTTCTGCAGGATCGACATGGTGATCTCGGCCAGGTAGTCGAGCCCCAGGTAGTCGATGGGCCCCAGCTCGATCTGACGCACGGGAGCCTCCAGCCAGTCTCCCCAGAAGCCTTGGCCGTTGGCAATGCGGATCATCTACACCCAGAGCCGGGCCACCAAAACCGCCAACGCGAGCAGCAGAATGGCCCCGACCACCACCTTCACCCACCGCGACAGCGGCGGCCGCGACGGCTTCTCGGTCACCTGGATGGCGGACATCACCTTCTTCTGCAAGTGGGGCGGCAGGCCGCGGATGGCTTCGAAGATCCGCTGCCTTCCGGCCGCGTCGGCGATGACGATGGTATCAACCAGCGGACCGTTCAGGGCCCGGCGCAACTGTCGCCGCAGCTCGGGCGGGAGATCGTCCATGGACCGGAAGACCCGGTCTTCTTCCCCCGCCGCCACCCGCACCTGGGAGGTCTTCACCATCGCCACCCTCGCCGTCTCCAGCGGACGGGCACAGTAAGGACATTTGCCCTGCTTCAGGGCGGCAAAGCTCCGGCCACAGTGCGGGCATTCCATAAGGCGCCGTGGATTCTATTCTAGTCGGCTGCGGACTGTTTTAGGTTACTCGAATCCCCGTTTACTTGCTTGGCAAAGTCCAGTACCACCTCGATGAACCCCAGCGCCGCCCGGGACAACGGCTTATCCTTCCGGTAGATCAGCCCGAGCGTGCGGATCATGGGGAGCGGCGCCAGCGGTATGGCCTTCAACTGGCCGCCCCGGATCTGCTCTCGAGCGGTCGAGGTGGCCATGAAGCCAATCCCCAGCCCGGCCATGATGAACCGCTTGAGCATCTCGCTCGACTCCAGCTCCATCGAGATCCGGATACTCGACTCCACCGGTTCCAGGAACTGGTCAATCTGGCTGCGCGTCCGCCCGGTCTTAGGCAACAGCAGCGGGTACGCGGCGGCCTCCTGGGCCGTGACCGCCTTAGAACTCGCCAGCTCGTGCCCGGGCGGCACCAGGAGCCGGACCTCGTCGCTATACACCTTGACGATCTCCAGCTTCCGCTCCTGAATCGGAAGCTGCGAGATGGCGAAGTCGACCGAGTTCTCGAGCACCGCCTGCACCGCCCGCGCTCCATAGGCGCGGGTCACCTGAATCTGCACCTCCGGAAAACGCTCCTTGTAACTGGAGAACACCCCCGGCAGCACATGCACGCAGGTGGCTTCATTGGCCGCAATCACCAGCTCGCCCTTAGGGATGCGGTCCAGCTCCCCGACGGCGGCGATGGCCTGCCGCCGGACCTCCAGCAACTGCTGCGCGTACTCGCTGAAAATCTTGCCGGCGGTGGTAAGCGAGATGCGGCTCCCGAAGCGCTCGAACAGCGCCGTCCCTAGCTCCTGCTCCATCTGGCGGATCTGGGCGCTGATGGCCGGCTGGGTGCGGAAACACGTCTGCGCGGCCCGGGAGAAACTCTTCAGCCGGACAATCTCCAGAAACGTATGGAGCTGATCAAAATCCATGGCATCCAAGTTATGAATCCGGCGGATAGAAATTATCGATTTCCCCCCGGAGCCGGATACTAGTCTAATGAAATCACTATACCCGGGCAGGTGCGGTGGATTCATGTGGGGATACCGCAACTCACCACAGCCGCACCCCGCACCCGGGCTTGCCAAACGTGCCGCAACAAGTATAGCATTGGCCCATGCCGCCTCGAATCCTGACTCCCTTCCTGATCGCCCTGGCGCCGCTGGCGGGCGCCGAGGACTCCGCCGTAGTAGCTCGCGGCAAGTACCTCGCAGAACAGGCCATCGTCTGCCAGGAATGCCACACGCCGAAGCTGGAAACCGGCGAGTACGACAAAGCCAAGTGGATGAAAGGCGCCACCCTGCCGTACGCACCCATCGCCCCGATCAAGGACTGGCACAAGTCCGCCCCCGACCTGACCCCCGCCGGAACCCTCTGGAAGAAGTGGGGCCCCGAAGGCATCCTGAGGTTCCTCGAGACGGCGAAAAACCCCCGAGGCAATCCCGCCGGCCCCCCCATGCCCGCCTACAAAATGAGCCACGACGACGCCGTAGCAATAGTGGAGTACCTAAAGACCCTCCCGTAAATGGATTGAAATGGATTGATTAGGTCGCGTAGGTCGGATTGCGCCCATCTACCCGACCCGATCCCGGCGGGCCGCCCCACAACCTGGCCCCCTACCCCCGCGTCAACTCACCCCACAGCGCCCGATAGAATCCCAGAAACCTCTCCGGCTCCCGGCTCTCCGCCACCTCACAGAGCGTCCACCGCTCGTACCCCGACTTGCGCATCAAAGTGAACAACTCCCGCCACGGATAGCTGTTCGACAGCTCGTTGACGTGGCAGCTCTTCAGATACGGCCGCAACAACTCGAAGTTCTGCTTCACCGAGCCTCCCACCACGTCGGTGGCGTTGGAGTTCCAACAGGCCCCCACCTGGGGATGGTTGGCGGCTTTCATCATGCCGTGAATGTTGGGCGGATTCTGGGTCTCGCGCCCATGCACCTCCAGCCAGATCTCCACCCCATACCTCGCCCCATACTCCCCGCACACGCGCAGGGCCGCCCCAATCCGCTGGAGGGTGGTTTCGTGTGCCTCCCCCGCATTGAACCCGTTGGGCCGAACCTTCACCCCCATCGCCCCCACATCGTGGGCCAGTTCGATGAAGGCCTTGCATTCGGCGATGTTCTTCTCCCGCGCCGCCGCGTCGGGCGAGTGGAATTCACAGGTGGACCCCAAGCTCACCAGCTTGACCTTGCTGCGATTGAAGCGGTCGCGGATCTTCTCCCGCTCCGCCCGGCCAAGCGACGGCTCCACGCCGTGCTTATGGCCGGTGCGCAACTCGACGGCTTCGAACCGTGCCGCCTCCAATTTCTGAATAATCGTTTCGACGTCCCAATCTTTGGCGATGTTGTAGGTGACCAGACCAAGTTGCATGGCGGCTATTGTAGCGCAAGAGAAAGAGAAAAGGTCCCGGCTTCCGGAGAGGAAGCCGGGACCCCGCTCAAAGGGGCTGGCGACGATCTGGGTTTCGTCGCCGGGATGTTTGTCCCCCATAGTGCAATCGGGTTGCCAACTCACAGACCTCGCAAAATCAATCAGTTGCGTGTAAGTGGGGAGAATCTACCATGGTTGGGTGACGCAGGGTGGGTGGTTTTGCGCCCCCCCGCGCCCCCCCCGGCCCCCCCCGCCAGGCGGTTGACGGGGAGCCGCCTTTTCTGCTAGTTTCACTGTTTACCCCTCGTTTGCGTTGGGTTGGAGGAAGCGTGTCTTATTTGAGCCGCCGTCTGTTCACGTCCGAGTCTGTCACCGAGGGCCACCCGGACAAAATGGCCGATCAAGTATCCGACGGCGTGCTGGACGCCGTGCTGCGGGACGACCCGACTGGACGCGTCGCCTGCGAGAGCCTGCTCACCACGGGCCTCTGCCTGGTGGCCGGCGAGATCACCACCAAGGCCAAGGTGGACTACGCCCAAGTGGCGCGCGAAACGATCCGAGGGATCGGCTACACGCGGGCCAAATTTGGGTTCGATTGTGACACCTGCGCCGTGATCGTCACCGTCCATTGCCAGTCCCCGGACATCGCCCTGGGCGTCGACCGCGAGGGCGCCGGCGACCAGGGCATGATGTTTGGGTTCGCTTGTAACGAGACCCCCGAGCTGATGCCCCTCCCCATCATGCTGGCGCACAAGCTCACCCGGCGGCTCTCCGAGGTGCGGCGCTTGGGAATCCTGGATTACCTGCGGCCGGACGGCAAGTCGCAGGTGACCGTCGAGTACGAGGGCCCGCGCGCGGTGCGCCTGGACGCCATCGTGGTATCGACCCAGCACAGCGCCGACGTCTCCCAGGAAAGGCTGTTGCGCGAGGTCAAGGAGCACGTGATCCTGCCGGTTCTGCCCACCGGGATGATCGACGGCCACACCAAGTTCCACATCAACCCCACCGGCCGTTTCGAGGTCGGCGGACCCCACGGCGACACCGGCCTCACCGGGCGCAAGATCATCGTCGACACCTACGGCGGCATGGGAC
The DNA here is from genome assembly GCA_041477815.1 of Terriglobia bacterium. Taxonomy (GTDB): domain Bacteria; phylum Acidobacteriota; class Terriglobia; order Bryobacterales; family JACQDG01; genus JBGOUV01. Next base: position 19,290 of record JBGOUV010000047.1, read on the forward strand.
GGCACGGCGGCGGGGCCTTCTCGGGCAAGGACCCGACCAAGGTGGACCGCTCCGCCTGCTACATGGCCCGCTACATTGCCAAGAATATCGTGGCAGCCAAGCTGGCCAGCCGCTGCGAAGTGCAACTGGCCTACGCCATTGGGGTGGCCGACCCCGTGTCCGTGCTGGTGGACACCCAAGGGACGGGCGAGGTAGACAACGCCTTGCTCGCGGAGTTGGTACGCGCCAACTTCCCCCTAACCCCGCGAGGCATCATCAATCATCTGCAATTACGGCGTCCGATCTACCAGAAGACGGCGGCCTTCGGGCACTTCGGCCGCACCGAAGACACCTTCTCCTGGGAGAAGACGGACAAGGCGGGCCTGCTGGCGGCCGAAGCCGGGGTGACCGCCGCCCGCGCCTAGCCCGCGCCAACGTACGTACCACAGCCCTCTTATGCCGACACCTTGTGACGTGAAAGACATGGCTCTTGCCGATGGGGGGAAGAAGCGCATCGAGTGGGCCTTCCAGTCGATGCCGGTCCTGCAGTCCATCCGCAAACAGTTCATCAAGACGCAACCGCTGGCGGGGATTCGGGTCTCCGCCTGCCTGCACGTGACCACCGAGACGGCCAACCTCATGATCGCCCTGCGGGACGGCGGGGCCCAGATCACGCTGTGCGCGTCCAACCCGCTCTCCACCCAGGACGACGTGGCGGCCTCGCTGGCCCGGGACAGCGCCATCCCCGTCTACGCCATCAAGGGCGAAGACAGCGCCACCTACTATCAACACATCACCGCCGCCGTCGACGCCGCCCCCCAAATCACCATGGACGATGGCGCCGACCTGGTCCACATGCTCCACACCACCCGGCAGGAGGCGGCGGCCGGCGTGCTGGGCGGCACCGAGGAGACCACCACCGGCGTCATCCGGCTGCGGGCCATGGCCAAGCAGGGCGTGCTGAAGTACCCCATCGTCGCCGTCAACGACGCTCTCACCAAGCACTTGTTCGACAACCGCTACGGGACCGGCCAGTCGACCATTGACGGCATCATCCGGTCGACCAACGTTCTGTTCGCCGGCCTGACGGTGGTGGTGGCGGGCTACGGCTGGTGCGGCCGCGGCGTGGCCTCGCGCGCCCGGGGACTGGGCGCGCAGGTGATCGTCACCGAAGTGGATCCAACGCGGGCCATCGAAGCCCTCATGGACGGCTACCGCGTCATGTCCATGCTGGAAGCGGCGGCTCTCGGAGACGTGTTCATCACCGTAACCGGCGACAAATCGGTCATCGCCGCCGAGCACTTCGACCGCATGAAGGACGGCGCCATCCTGTGCAACTCCGGCCATTTCAACGTGGAGATCGACCTGGAGTGCCTGGGCCGGATCGCGGCCCAGCGGCGGCAGGTGCGGGAGTTCGTAGAGGAGTTCACCCTCCGCGGCGGCCGCAAAGTGTTCGTGCTGGCCGAGGGCCGGCTGATCAATCTGTCCGCAGCCGAAGGGCACCCGGCGTCGGTAATGGATATGAGCTTCGCCAACCAGGCTCTGTCCGCCGAATACATGGTAAAAAACCACACCAAGCTGGAGAACAAGGTCTATGCGGTGCCCGAAGATCTGGACAAACGCGTGGCCCAGATGAAACTGGAGTCCATGGGGATCAAGATAGACCGCCTCAGCCAAGAGCAAGAGAAGTACCTGTCAAGCTGGGCCGAAGGGACGTAGCGCACCACCGTGGCGCAGGCTTTGGCCTGCCGCATCGGCACTCCTGCCGACGCTTGGGATGGGTCGGGAAGAGTCTCGACCCGGCAGGCTAAAGCCTGCGCCACGTCAGTGCCGACATCACGCACATGAAAGACCTGTCCCTGCTGGCCCTGGATCAAGCCCTCCAACAAGGCGCCACCTACGCCGACGTCCGAGCCATAGAATCCTCCGAGCGCCTGATCTCCACCAAGAACGGCAAGGTAGGCCAAGCCGCCTCCTCCGAGGCCCAAGGCCTGGGCGTCCGCGTGATCGCAAGCGGCGCCTGGGGCTTCTCGTCCACCGATCAGATGACTCCCGGGGGTGTGCAGCAGGCGGCAGCGCGCGCCGTGGAGATCGCCCGCGCCTCCGCCACCGTCAAAAAGCGCGACGCCACCCTGGCCCCGGAAGGCCGGCACGAAGCCACCTGGACCTCCCCCTGCCGGATCGATCCCTTCTCCGTCTCCGTCGACCGGGTCCTCGACCTCCTCCTGGCGGTAGACGCCGAGCTCCGCCGGGTGAAAGGCGTGACCCTGGCCGAAGCCTCCCTCCAATGCCGACGCCTGCGCCAGTTCTTCGCTAATTCCGAGGGCAGCCGCATCGACCAGACCCGCTACTACACCGGCGCCGGGTATTGCGCCTACAGCTTCGCCGGAAACGAGATCCAGAAGCGGTCCTATCCCAACTCTTTCGGCGGCCAGCACCTGCTCCAAGGCTGGGAGATGGTGGAAGGCCTCCACCTGCTGGAGAACGCCCCCCGCATAGCCGAAGAGGCGGTGGCCCTGCATCAGGCGGCCCAGTGTCCGGAAGGCGTCTTCGACCTGGTCCTGGACAGCTCGCAGCTCGGCCTCCAGATCCACGAGTCGATCGGACATCCCATCGAGCTGGACCGGGTCCTGGGCACGGAGGCCAACTTCGCCGGCATGAGCTTCCTGACCCTCGAGCAACTCGGGCGGCTGCGCTACGGCTCCGACATCGTCAACGTGGTCTGCGACGCGCGCCTGGAGCACGGCCCCGGTCTGGGCACCTTTGCCTTCGACGACGAGGGCGTCCCCGCCCAGTGCACCGACATCATCAAGGAGGGCCTCTTCACCGGCTACATGACCTCCCGCGAGACCGCGGCCGACGTCGGCGAAGCCCGCTCCAACGGCACCATGCGCGCCGACGGCTGGAACCACATCCCGCTCATCCGCATGACCAACGTAAGCCTGAAGCCCGGCGCCCTGACCCCCGAAGAGCTGATCGGCACGACCGCCCACGGCATCTACATGGAGACCAACCGAAGCTGGTCGATCGACGACAAGCGCTACAACTTCCAGTTCGGCTGCGAGCTGGGATACGAGATCAAGGACGGCAAGAAGGTCCGCCTGCTCAAGAATCCCAGCTACAGCGGCATCACCACCGAGTTCTGGAACGCCTGCGACGCCATCTGCGGTCCCGAGTATTGGACCCTCTGGGGCACCCCCAACTGCGGCAAGGGTCAGCCGCAGCAGACCATGGGTACCGGACACGGCGCCAGCCCGGCCAGGTTTCGGGGCGTGAAGATCGGCGGGGCCTATGGATGAGACCCGCTGCCGCGAGATCTGGGAGCGGGTCCGGCGGATGTCCTCGGCCGGGGAGCTGGAGGTCACCCTGGCCGCCGGACGTAGCGCGCTGACCCGGTTCGCCAACAACATCATCCACCAGAACGTGGAGGAGGAGACGGCGATGTTGTCGGTGCGCGCGGTGATCGGCCGGCGCACCGCCCGCGCCACCACCAACCGCTTCGAGGAGGAGTCCCTCCGCCGGGTGGTGGCCACGGCCGAAGCGCTGGCCCGCGTGCAGGCCGAGGACCCCGACCTGCTGCCCCTGGCCGAGCCGGCCGTGTATCAGGACGTAAACCGCTTCGACGCCCCCACTGCCGAGGCGACGCCCCAGTTCCGCGCCGAGCAGGTCCGGCGGGCCGTGGACGTAGCCGAGCGCAGCGGGCTGACCGCGGCGGGCATCTATTCGACCGGCGATTCTGTCGAAGCCATACTCAACTCGCGCGGCCTGGTCGCTTACCATGCCCAAACCCGGGCCGAGGCCTCCATCACCATGATGGCCCCGGACAGCTCGGGCTGGGCCAAGGCCAACGCCGTGCGGGCGGTGGAAGTGGATCTGGAGCGCCTGGCCGCCCGCGCCGCCGGTAAGGCCGTGGCCTCCCGCGCTCCCCTCGATCTCGCCCCCGGCCCCTACACGGTGGTGCTCGAGCCGGCGGCGGTCCTGGACCTGATCGGATTCCTGGTCTGGGACTTCAGCGCCACCGCCATCCGCGACCAGCGCAGCTTCCTAACCGAGCGCCTGGGAACCCAGGTCTTCGGGCCCAATATCACCATCTCGGACGACGCCTATCATCCTTTACAGGCCGGCGCGCCCTTCGATGGCGAGGGTGTGCCCCGCCAGCCGGTGCTCCTGGTTGAGAACGGCGTAGCCCGCAACATTACCTACTCCCGCCAGGCCGCGCAGACGGCCGGCGTCGCGCCCACCGGCCACGGCTTCCCTCTCCCCAACGAGATGGGCGAAGCGCCCCTGAACATCGTGGTCTCCGGCGGCGAGGACTCGGTCGAGAAGATGATCGCCTCCACCGAGCGCGGCATCCTGGTGACCAGGCTGTGGTACATCCGCGAAGTCGATCCCTATGAGAAAATTCTAACTGGGATGACCCGGGACGGAACCTTCCTGATCGAAGACGGCCAGATCCGCCAAGGCTTGCGCAACTTCCGCTTCAACCAGAGCATGATCGAGCTATTAAACCAAGTGGAGATGCTGGGCCTCTCCACCCGGACGGCGGGCGAAGAAGCCTTCGAGATGGTGGTGCCACCCCTAAAGGCCCGGGCCTTCCACTTCACAGAAGTGACCAAGTTCTAACCCGTTGTGTTGTGGGGCGGCCCCCTTGGGCCGCGCCGGGCCGCCCGGCCTCCCTTACGACCGTTCTATGCTATACCCAGAGGTTCTCCCATGCTAACTCTAGAATACTGCCGCCAACGCCAACAACGCCTCCTGCGCCTCCTGGAAGATCAGTCCCTCCCCAGCGCCCTGCTGGCCAACCCCAAGCTGATCTATTACTTCACCGGCGCCCTCGTAGATCCGCTGCTACCCCACGTTTTCTGCCTGGAGCCAAGCGGCCGCACTACCCTGATCACCGGCCAGGAGCCCCCGCAGGCGGCAGCCGACCAGGTGCGTCTCTACACCGGGTATTCCATCGACCAGCCCTTCAATCGCCGCACCCAGGTGGAGGAGATTTACCAGATGCTGGGCAGCGGGCCGGCCGGTGTGGACGCCGACTGGCTGCCCTGCCGCCTGGCGCCCGACGGAGCCGTAGACCTCACCTTCGCTCTCGACGAAATGCGCCGCCTCAAGGACCCCGACGAGCTGGAGTCGATCCGCGACACCGTCCGCCTCACCGAGGCGGGCTACGCCGCGGTGAAAGGCCGGATCGAGCCGGGCCTGACCGAGTATCAGGTCTACTCGATCTTCCACGAGGCGCTCGTGGCCCACGCCCGGACCTCGGTGGACCTCCGCGGCGACTTCGCCTGCGGCCTCCGCGCCATCCGCGGCGGCGGGCCCCCCACGTCGCGCCGCGTGGCCGCGGGCGACCTCTACATCCTGGACATCTTCCCCTTCTACCACGGATACCACTGCGACTTGACCCGGACATTCGTGGCCGGCCCCCCGTCCCCGCTCCAGCAGGAGGCCTGGGAAGTGGTGCGCGAGGCCCACCGCATGGCCGAGCGCCTCATCCGGCCGGGCGTCCAGACCCGCGCCGTGTACCAGCAGATCAAGTCCCATCTCGACAGCTTCCAGCCGACCTGCGGCTCGTTCTGGCACCACCTGGGCCACGGCCTCGGCATGAACGGCTGGGAGTTCCCCTGGATTACCCCGGGCAGCGACCACGTCTTCCATCAGGGCGAGGTGGTGGCGGTGGAGCCCGGCGTGTATGGCGAGTGCCTGCAAGGCGGCATCCGGCTGGAGCGCGACTACCTGGTGGGGGCGGACGGCGTGACGCCGCTCGATATGTTCCCGCTGGATTGGAGAACGTAGCGTACGCTCTCAGCGTGCCGCGCCGGCACCCCTGCCGACGCTTGGGGGGGCGAGATGAGCCTCGACCGGCAGGCTAACGGCTCTGGCGCTCAGGCGACACCCTGCAAGGCATTGATGAACTCACGGCCGGAGAGTGGCTCGGGAAGCGCTTTGCCCTCGCGTTCGTACACCTCGATGGTGTCTTCGATGATCTCACAGCGAAGGGTGCGCTCGGTCCTGCTTCAGGAGATCGAAGTTCTGCCGGGCCACTCCCTGGAGAATC